>NZ_JBITJV010000047.1:0-63153 GCF_044460385.1 Streptomyces sp. NPDC050121
GCGCGCCGTCTCCTCCGGAGACATGACGCGCCGTCACTACGTGACGGAGCGTTGCGCGTCGCTTCGCGACGAAATATGTAACGCCGCTCCGCGACGTTACATGGCTGGCTAGGAGAACGGGCCGGCCTCTCGCTCGCCGTTACATAAATCTGCGGAGCGACCTTGCCTCTCTTATGCCTTTGAACTGCAGTTTTACCCTTAGAAGGGGCTCTATTCTGGGCTGGGTCGACCGAAGCGCCCCTCCCGGGGCACGCTCCTCCCCTCTGAATGTGTACCCATTTTGTAACGCTCACTTGTTCGGTACATAATTTATGTAACGGCTACTCTCTGTAACTTGAGTAGTGGTCTGAACCTCTCGCGAAGTATTCGGCGCCCGAAAAAGCTGAATGAGAAACCTTGCCACTTTCTAGAGAGAATCTGTAATTCACCGAAAAAAGGTAGCTACATTCCTGGTGCACCCGCTCGCGTTACATACCTTATCTATCTTCTGGTGAGGTGTTGAGCATTCCGTGCCAAGGTAGTCAGTGCGAGAATTACATAACTATTCGTCAGTAATGCCACCAACAAGTAAGTGCCATCGGCCAGTTCCAACAGTCAGATAGCCGCGCCTGTGTCGCCTAACGCCCAGGCGACGACACAACCAACGCTTCCTTGCAAACATCACATCTCGCAGGGCACGGAGTGGCGTTGTCTCTTGGGCACGGCAGCCGTGCCCCCGGACGGTGCGGTGTCGTTGGGCAGCAAGTGACAACGATCGCGCTCGCCACTGCAGTACGCCAGGACGCGGGCGCACTCCTTGCCGCGTACGAGGCCGGGCAGTGGGTTCCGGAGCAGGCCGAACGCGAGCTTGCCGAAGGCCTCGCCATGGGCCAGTGGACCGGGCCGTACTTCCGCGCCTCGCTGTGCGACATGCCGCCAGCTGTACGGTCTGGCCGGCTCATCGACGTACTCGCCCCGGCCACCGAGGTCCTGGACCAGGCTGACGTCGACCAGGCATCGTGCGTCGGCTGCGCCTCCTGATCGACGCGATTACACCGGATCTCTGATTCGCGGTCACGGCCGTCAGCCTCCTGGCAGGGTATGACCGTGACCGAGATAGTCGTCGGCGCCGCCCTCGCCGCAGCAACAACGCTTCTCGGCACGTGGTTTGGCATCTGGCTGACCCGGCGGCATCAGCAGGCCGATGCCGCCGTCGCGGAACGGGAACAGCGGCTCCGCGCTGGCGACGCCCTCGCTTCAGCCGTCCTGACCGCAGCAGCCCCCTCCGCATGGCCGTCTACGACCGCCGCGTCCAACGCGCACTCGACGCCCTCAGCCTCACCCTCACTCCCGCCCCGGGGCGCTACCGCCGCTACCTCCGGCTTCTCAACGACCTCCTGCAACATGGCGGAGCAAACGCTGATGGCTGGACCGCACGCAACATCGATACCGCCCTTTACTGGGCCGGCACCAGCCCCAACCGCCAGCAACCGCCGGTCCCAACCACACAGCAAGCCTCTGACCAGTACAAGCCCGCACCACGCCTCTAGATGCCGGCCTGGTCGGGGACCGCTCGGGCGGCTGCCTCGCTCATGGGTTGTTCAGGACGGGCCGGGCTGGTCTGCGGTGCCCATGAGCAGAGGTGCGAATTGGTGGTGTCCGCGGTAGGTGGCTCGGTTGATGATGTCGCGGGCCAGTTCTTGGTGTTCAGGACAGGCGAGTCCGGCCAGCAGAATGGCGCGGATGTCGTTCTCCCTGATTCGGGGGGCGTAGTCGTACATGTCCAGGGTGGTGACCCATCGGCGCATCAGGTCCAGCACTGGCCCCAGGTGATCGGTGGCTGCTTCGGCCAGGAAAGAGTAGATGCGCCGGTCACGGCCGAGGCTATCGGTCGTCTCGAGGGCAACGCTCAGTTGTTGCAGGCGCCAGGTGACCGGGAAGGCGTCGTTGCGGACAAGCGGGCCGATCAGGGCGTGGATCTCGTCGGGTTGCGGTGCGGGTCCTTTCGCGCTGTCGTTTCGAGCGGTCAGGCGCCAGGTCCACCACTGCATGACGCGGTCGCGGGTCTCGGGTGACAGGTCGCGGTGGTGGACGGCCTCGCTCAGGAAGAAAGCGAGTTGAACTCCAGCCGCGGGTGAGGAGTACAGGTAGTCAGCCATGGTGCTCTCATCGTCCAGTCCGAGCAGACCTGCCAGGTAGATGGCCATGAGGTGGTCGCCCAGTCGACGGTGCAGTTCCCGGTGGCCATGACCGTTCGTTGCGGGTGTGCGGGCTGCGGTGCGGTAGGCATCCATGAGGAGGCTCACGACGGACTCGGTGAGGGATGAGGTGCTCAGGTGGGCTGTCCAGCTGGCACGGCCCAGTGCGGTGTCGGGGTTGAACAGAACATCGATTCGGCGTTGTGTCCAGGTCGGGTCGAGGGCATCGAGGCGGGTGATCAAGGATCCGACGGCCCGGCCGACGGGGCTGGCGCCTGGGGCAGTGGGCGTGCTGGTCGCGTCCAGCAGCAGGCTGTCCAGGGTGGTGAACAGCACCTGGGAGGTAGCGCCGTGTTCGCGGCGCCACAGCGCCCACGCAATGGCGGCCCGCAGGGCTGTTTCGAAACTCTCGTCCCAAACAGACTGCTGGTCGTCGTGAAGGTCGTCTTGTGGTGACCTGGCGGCGCTCCAGACCGACTTGAGTACGTTCCACAGTGCGTCGCCGAGCGGGGTGGGGATCTGGATGTTCTGTTGCGCCAGTCCCGTCAGCATAAACCGGGCGACGGCCAGGTGCAGGGCGCTGGTGTTGGGGGTGCGGGGACGGTCGGTAGCTGACTGTACGAGCGGGAAGATGGTGGCCCAGGTGAGTTGCTGGCCGGTTTGGAGAGCCGTACGGAATCCGTCGAGGACAGCGGCGAGGTGATCATCGGCCAACTCGGCGAACTGCGGGGCGTCTTCCTGGTAGGTGAGGGCCTGGCTGGTCACGGCGGCTTGCAGCTGGCTGCAGAAGGCTTCGGCGTTCGTGCCGAACCTGGTGGGTGTGGGCTGGAACTGCTGGGCGTGGCTGATTAGATCGGTGGCGGTCATCGTGGCCAGGTTCTCCGGCGAGCCCTGCTCTTCGGTTACCCAGGAGGTCAGGGGCTGGGGAACTGTGTCCAGCGATGGTGCTGGGCCGAGGTTCTCGCACAACTCTCGGTAGCGCCGCAGTTGGTGTTCGGGCAGGACGTCGGCGAGTGCGGCGTAGTGGTCTCGTTGCCAGGCGCCTGCCCACTGCTGGACGTACTGTTCCGGCGGTTCGGCGCCACCGGAGGTGTTGCGGAACCGCTGCACGAACCGTTCGGTGTCCGGCCCGGCGTCGATGACGGCCAGCACCTGTTCGAGCACGGGCGAGGTCAGCGAGCTGGCGTGGGCGCGGGCTAGGAGTGCCCACTCACGCTGCGACCGGGCGGCGGCGATCTGGTCAGGGTCCGTCAGGATGCTCTGCACCACGTCCGGGGCGTTGGCACCGTGACGCTGGAGAATGTGCAGGCGCAGCCTGCGGAAGATCAGCCACGGCTGGGACTCCAGGATGGGCAGGACAGCGTGGATGCCTGTGGCTGCCAGCTGGTCTGCCGTGTCGCGGACCGCCTCCGTGAGCAGGGCCCGGTCATCGGAGCGCATTCCCCCGAGGCCCGGGTCCAGCGCCGGGTACCACACGCTGGACAGGTCTTCCCCGTTGGCTCGGTCAGGGTTCATTCCGGTGGCCAGGAGCGCGCTTGCCAGGCTGCCGGCCAGAGCGTCCAACCAGGCCGCTCCCAGATGACGGGCCAAGGCGGCGTTATGGGTGCGCAGGATCTCCTGGAGATCGTAGTCGTCGATCCGGTCACCGTCCTGTGCAGCCTGCAGGAGCGCGGCCATCACCGCCAGGGCCTGCTCGGTGTGGCCGCCCTGGGCGCAGTGGACTGCGAGTTGGGCGTAGCGGTCCGGGGCGATCAGGTAGGGGCCACGGATCGCTTCCACTGCCCGTGGCACCAGACGCGCCGCGTCCGCAGGAGGCAGCAGAAGTGCCACCTCGGCAAGATCGAGGTTGACCCGCGGGTTGTCCGTCAACGGGATCTGCTCGACGATTTCTGCCACGCGTGCCGGAGCAACGCTGGTCATCCGCACCAGATACGTTGAGGCTGGCCAGGCGGGAAAGGCCACCGTGCGCGCTTCGTCATCGGGTTCCGGTGCCGGCGGTGTGCTGAAGAATCCATGCTCGTGCAGGTGCGGCAGCCACTGTGGGGCGTCCAGCAGCCCAAAGAAGCGTTCCTGGGTCAAGTAGTCCTGCGGGAAGGCCCCCAGGAGTAGCTTCACATGGGCCTTGCCCGGATTGCGTATGGCAGCCAGTGTCTCCAGACGCTGCAGCACGGTGACGTAGCGGGTCTCGAAGCGGTCGAGCACTATGTCGAGCATGTCCTCCAGTTCAGCCAGGCGCACACGGACTGCTGCGTCCATCGGCGTCTGTTCCATACGGACGCGGTGCGCGTAGCCGTGCAGCTTCGTCGCTTCTGCCAGCCAGACCCTGCCCGCGGGGCTGTCGGTTGGGATGCCCAGCCAGTCCAGCACACCCTTCACTTCGAACAGGTGCCGGTGGCCCTTGGTCGTGTCATTCCGGATGGCGTCGGGCAGGAGGACCTCGCGGAGGGCGCTTTCCAGTTCCCGGAACAGGTGCGAGACCAGCATCCCGGTCGAACGCAGCGGCAGATCTTCATCCAGCAGGGTGCAGATGTCGGCGTACCAGCCCGCCGGTCCGGGGCCGAACCGGCGCAGGCGGCTCTGGATCCGCTGCCGCCTATCAAGGTCAGCCGGGCCGGGGCGTTGCCCGGACAACCTCTCCAGAGGAACCTCGCGGCCCTGCGCCTGCGGCACCGATGCCACCCCCTATCGGCCGGCCCAGGCCAGCGCCCAGATCGGAAGCTGGCCGTCCCAAGGACACGCCGGACCACACCCCGATCGTTCCACAGCCACCGAGGCAATGCCGCCCGCCTGCACGGCTCGTACTGCGCAAGGCGCTGGCTGCACGGGGCACGCCTATCTCACTCAGGCCTGCCGACCACAGCACATCTTCTTCATGGTGGGCGTGGGGACCTTCGCGATCGGGACTGTAGGAAAGGTGTCCGTGTGGACCATCACAGCAGGGGTTGCCGTCGTCGTGACTGCGTTGCTTATCGGGTGGCAGTCCGAGCCGCGCGATGAGGCGGATCAGTGCTCACAGGGAACATCGGCGTCCTGAGGCGGATCGCGCGGCGCCGATGGCACGGTGGGCCTGCCTCCGCCGCAACTCGGCTCACAGGAGCGTCGACACCCAGATCGCCACACCTGCGCCACGGACGCTCAGACGTCGACATTCCACCGGCACTCCCCCGTCAGGCCCATCAGTCTTACGGGCGCCGAGCGCCGCTTTGGGCGGGTCACGCCGGGCTGCGGGCGGTCGTGTCAGGCGCCGATGCCGATGTAGGAGACGTAGGTGTAGGCGCCCCAGTCGGAGTCGAGTTCGGCGATGATGTCGTCCCAGAGGTCTTCCATGGTGTTCAGGTCGCTGGCGACGAGGGCGTCGACGGCGTCGTCCCAGATGTAGCGGACCTGCCGGTGCTGGATCCTCAGGTTGTCGCGGCGGCGTGGCTCATCGACGGTGGCCTGGTTGACGGGGTGGATTTCGATGCGGGTGCCGCGGCCGCCTCGGTTGAGGTGTTGTTTGAGGGCGCCGGGGTTGGTGAGCACGTTGTGGGCTCGTAGGTTCCAGTAGGCGGTGTCGATCGCTTCGAGGTTGGCCGGGCGGGGGCGTTGGGTGCCGCGGGTCCAGGCGCGGATCGTTGTGGGGGTGGCGTGGATGCCGGCGTCGGCCAGGGCTTGGGGGCCGCCTTTGGTGGTGGTGAGGTAGCGCATGCGGGCTTTCAGGCCGCGGCGGGTGCTGACGGGGGATTTGATTCCGCCGTCGATGATCAGGCGTTCGAGGGCGTCTTCGAGGGCGCGGGCGAGGGCGATTTTGCCGTGGACGTTTCCGGGGTCGCGGTCTGCGCCGTAGTTGCCGAAGTTCTTCCATGCGTCGGTCGACATCTATCGGGCGCTCTCCTCGGCAGGGGGTACTGGTCTTTTTGTTTCATCTGGGTGGTGAGGCGGCCCTCGGTGAAGACCGTGCGCCAGTCGCCGGCCACGTGGAGTTCGTCGGTGCCGCGGACGCGGACGACGGTCAGGCCGTTGCTGTGGGCCCGGTGGGATTTATACCAGAGGTTGGCGAATGCCTGGGAGCGGATGATGTGCATCCAGTCGGGTCGGCGGATGTCGCGGTTGACGCTTGATTCTCCGATGGTGGAGGTGAATTTGGAGTACATGGCTTTGATGTATTCGACGGTCACCGTGTCGTCGGTTTTGAGGGCGTTGGTGCGGGCCTCGGTCAGGACGCGGCGGAATTTTTCCAGGAGGCCTTCGCTGGCGCCGGAGGTCCAGCATTCGGTGATGTGTGGGGCCTCGCACAGGTCGAGGCGGGCGCAGCGGATGAGGAGGCGGATGGTGGCGTCGTCGAGGAGGACGGGGCCGTCTTCGCGGCGGTTGCCGATGGGGTCGGGCAGGTGGGGGTGGTGCCAGGTGGGGCGGGTGGGGAGGCGGTAGATGCCGGAGCGTTTGGGGTCGAAGCCGCCGTCGGGTTGGTGGATGAGGGCGCCGATGGGCAGGTGGGTCTTGAACGCGGACAGGAAGCTGGCGTTGGTGTCGAGGGCGTTGACGGTGATCGGGGGGTGGGTGCCGTTTTGGAGGGCTTCCATAAGGTGGGTGTTGGTCCAGTTGTGGCGGCCTTCCCAGATTTCGTCGGCGCCGTCCTTGGTTTTCTTTCGGAGGAATTCGAGGGCCTCCGGGTAGACGGTGTGCTCGTAATTACCGCCGACGCGGGTTGCCTCGAACAGGGCCATTGCGTTCGGGACGGCCTTTTTCACCAGGGCTTCGGTTGCGGCGGTGACGTCACCGCCGTGATCGTGGAGGGCTTCGTCGACAGCGCGGGTGATCATGCCGGTGAAGTAGGTGTAGTCCCGGTTTGCGTAGCCGCCCTCGGGCGGAGGTGGAGCGGTCGCGCGGCGGGGCGACGGCCTGCGTGGGGCGGCGGTGTGGGCCGTCGAGGCGGGCCGGGTGGGCGCAGGGTCCGGGGGCGGGCTGGTGGGGGCTTGGACAGGCGCCTGCGAGGTCTGTGCGGGGGCGTGCGGGGTCGCGGCCGGGGGTGTCTGTGGTGCTGGGGTGGGGGTGACGGCGCCGGCGTGGGGGTGGGTGAGGTCGGTGATGCGGGCGTGGGCGAGGTCGGCGTGGAGAGTGAGAGTTGCCTGCGGGCCGAGGTCGCGTTCGGTGACAGTGGCGTGGATCTGGTCGGCGTCGCGGGCCAGGGTGATGGTGATGTCGAGGCTGAGCGCGGCAATCAGCTGAGGGTCGTCGGTGTCGACGGCGGCGAGGACCGGGAGCTCGTGCGTGCGGGCCAGGTGAGCGAGGGCCTGGGCGGCGTCGGTGATCTGGGTGGGGCCGGACAGCGGCAGCCGGGGGTCCTCGGCCCTCTGGAGGCGGTCGACCACGACGAGGGCCAGGCCGGGCAGGTCCGGGACACTCTCGGCGATCGCGTCGGTGCTCAGGTCGGTGCCGTCGTCGATGTACAGCGGGGCTTGGGCCAGGTGGTGGTGGAGGGCGGCGGCGTCGTCCTGCTCGGTGGGGGTGAGGCGGCCGGCTCGCAGGCGGCGGTAGTCGACGGGCAGGTACGCGGCGACGATGCGTGCGGCGATGTCGGCGCGGGTGAGTCCGGAGGCGGCGTACAGGACGGGCTGGTGCTGGTCGAGGGCGCTCGTGCGCGCGGCGGCGGTGGCGATCAGGCTGGATCCGGCGCCCGGGGCGGCGGCGACAAGATAGAAGCGGCCGGGCTGGAGACCGCCGAGGACGTCGTCCAGGGCACGGATGCCGGTCGACAGGCCCATCAGGGGTGTGGGTGTGGCGGTTTCACCGGTGGGGGCGGTGGTCGGGAGGACGGTGTCCAGGGCTTGGGCGAGTGCGGCCAGGCGTCGCGGGGTGCGCGGCGCAGGGGTAGCCAGTGGGCCGCGCGTCGGAAGGGCGGGCTCGTGACCGGTGCCGGGCATCGCAAAAGCGGGGGCCGACGGGCTCGGCTCGGACGGGGTCGAGGGGGGTACGGGGAGGGTGGTCGGCGGTGTGACCGGGGGCTGGAGTGCGGAAGTGCCAGGTGTGGGAGCGGCGGGGGTTGGAGCGGTAGCGGTCGGCGAGCCGGTGGGGGCGGTCGGTTGGGCTGAGGTGGGGCCGGGTGAGGCGGGGGGCGTATCGACAGGTGCAGGCATGTCGTGGGCTGCCGACGCCGGTTCGGGTTGCGGTTCCGAGGACGTGGTGGGGGCAACGGCCGCTTCGGCAGGGGTAGTTGTCGGCGCGGAGGCGAAGTCTTTGGCGGCTTCGGCTGGTGTGGTCGGAAGGGGGTTCTGGACTGCTTGCTGGCCCTCAGAGGGTGTGGTGGAGTCCGGGGCTGCTGTTGCAGCCGAGGATGCTGTGTCAGGCGCGGGCTTGGCTTGAGGTGCGGGCGGGGCGGGGGTGCCGTCCGCGGCTGCGGCAAGCAGTAGGGCGACGGGGGTCCTGTGGCGGCACAGCACCTGGGGATGGCCCTCGGCGGCGTACCGGATCAGATCCCCGAGCTGTTTGCGGGCGTCCGCGAAGCTGTGGGTGGGGGCTTGGATGAGGTCCCAGCCCAGTTCGATCGCGTGGGCGGGAGTGGTGAGCAGTGCATGGTGCGGGCCACGCGTCAGGGGTGTGGGGTGCCCTTCGATGGCGGCATCGATCAGCTGCTTGAGTGCGCGGCGGGCCTCGTGCAGCGTCGCCGGGCCGGTGCGCGCCCGGGCGTGTGGTGTGTCCGCGCCAGGGGCGGTGGAGGTTGTTCCCGGCTTGACCAACGGGCCCTCAACTGACTCAGGTTGACTGTCTTCGCCGTGTCCGGCGTCTTCGGAGGCTGTCTTGGCCGCTGCGGATGGGGTGGGAGGTGTCGGGAAACTCAAGGGCCAGTTGCCCTCCCAGCGCGGAGCCGGGTCGGACGGCTCCGTCGGGGCTGCGGGGGCGGAGTTGTCCGGCACGGCAGCGCCTGAAGACGCCTCACCGGCAGTGCGGGATGAACGCGAGGAGGACACCCGGGGACTCCAAGAGCAGAAGCGGCAAGCGGGTTGCGAGGGACAGGTCGGGCAGTCGCGCCAAGGGGGTGCGGAGCGACCGCGCCGCCAAAATGTAACGCTGCTACCCAGTCTAGCTGACGGTACATAATATTCGCCGGAATTATGTAACGCTGGTCCCCGAATTATGTAACGCTTCGGTCGGGGTCTCGTGTGATCACGTGGCCTGGTCCTGCCTCCGGAGGGTGACGGTGTGCGAAGGGCGGCGGCCTCTCAGCTCGGGGGCCGTCAGGCGCGAGCGGCGGCCCCCTTCGTGGAGGTCGAGGAGTGCCGAGGCATCGCCGGCAGCAACGGCTTCTCAGGCCCTCGGCGAGCTCGTGTCCCCGGTCTCCTCGCACAGACACGAGTTCCTGAAAAAGGGCGGGGGAACCGAGGGACGCAGCTTCCCGGTAGCCGCTCCGCTTCTGCTGTATCGCCGACTTCCTCTCAAGGCCGTCGAGGACTCGATCAATTCCTTCCCGGGCGAGCGGGCCAACGGCGACATCGCCCCACTACCACTCGGTTACTGGCGCTCGCCGAGCGTCCAACCGACCATCAGCACTTTGGCGCCGTACGGCATCAATCGTGGATACGATGTCCGCCAGCTTGAGTGTCACGCAGTTTCTGAGGGGGGACCTTGGCACAGCAGCCGATCGAACTCGCCATGCCGGATGGGCAGATGGTCTGGGCCATGGTTGAGAGGCAGGGGCCGCGGGACACCGGACTCGGTGACCAGGTTGCGCAGCGGATCGAGGGCTTCCAGGAGTCACTGCATGCCGTGGCTGCGAACGTGCGTGCCGCGGTGGCGACTGCCCGGCCGGACGAGGTGGGTGTCGAGTTCGGGCTGGAGCTGGCCGCGGGCAAACACGGAGTTGTCGCCGCGCTGGCAGGCGTCGGCGGCAAGGCCGCGTTCAAGGTGACGTTGAAGTGGACCGCGACGGCACCCGACCCCGTCCAACCACCGCAGCCGGACTCCCATATCGTGCCTGCACCCGCCGCCGGTGCGTGAGCTTGTCCCGCTTCGCATAACCATCTGAGATCCCGACGGTCGCTATGCGCGGATTCGACCCACTCGCCGCACTCCAGGAGCTCCTGGAGAACTGCCGCGTGTTCGTGGAAGGCACAACCGACGGAACGGGATTCTTCGTTGCCCCCGGATTCGTCGTCTCCTGCGCCCACGTCGCCGGCGTTGAAGCGGGGCTGCCCGCACTGGTTCGGTGGAACGGCCAGGACTACGAAGCTGTGGTCGTAGCGGCCTCCGCAGACACCCCAGACCGCACGAGCGCGCTGTATGCGTTCCCCGACTTGGCCGTCGTGCAGCTCCTCGATCCACCTGCCGGTCATCCCTGTGTGTGGCTTGACATGGCCAGGCCCCTGCAGGGAAGTGAGTTGACGGCGGTGGGCTTCGCGGACACGCTCCAAGCCGCGGCCGCGCCGCGCCGGGTGAGGCTGATATCTGGAGGCCGCACCGCCCAGGCTGGCGGCCAGCTGATGGAACTCGTCGACGGGGAGATCAATCCGGGGCTCTCCGGGGGCCCTGTGCTCAATCACACCAGTGCCGGAGTATGTGCGGCCGTCAAGGCAACCCGCCTGGAGGACACCACCATGGGCGGTTTCGGAGTCCCCCTCGACTCGTTGCGGCTGCTCGACCCGGAGGTGTACCGGACTGTCATCGAAAGACACGACCGCTTCCACCAGTCGGACCCACGATGGCGCATGCTGTCCGATCGGGTGGAACAGGTCCCCGTCGGCGAGGTCTCCGAGGCGGCCTTTGACCGGCACTTCTTGGGCCTGCTGGCCGCCCTGCCCGGCTCCCACGACGCCGATCGATCACATTCCGCCGCGTTTCTAGCCGTTGCCGCGCCCGGGACGCCTCTGCCGGAGCGACCGTTGCTCACCCACCGCGACGTCTACGTGGAGTTGACCGCGCTTCTGCCGCCGCCGGACGGCGAACTCCCTTATGAGCTCGCCTTCTGCGCCGACCTCGCCCGTGAGCTGGCGATGGCGCCGTCCGACGCATCGGACCGAGTGACCGCATTGCGGGACCAAGTGCTGATCGCCGCTGGCCGGCTCAGGCTGGGCGACGCGGTACGGGCCCGGCTGGCGGGCAACGGAGTGCCAGCCCGGCGGCCCTCGGTGATCGGCAGGGTCCGGCATTCACTCCGGGACCGCAGTCTCTACCACATCATGGTCTGGCGGTTCCGGTCGCCGCACGACATCGTCCCGTGCGCCTCGGAATCCTCTGCCCTCCCCCTGCAGGAGGCCCTCGTCCTGCTATCCGACCTGCTGGCTCAGCAGATCGACCTGATGGCTGACCACCCGCAGCGCCGGGGGCTGATCGAACTAATCCTCCCGCGCGAGGTCCTCGACGAGGACTTCGCCGACTGGAGGCTGTGGCCGGAGGTCGGGTACTGGTCGCTGGGACGCAAGTGCGACCTGGTGGTGCGGCCGCTGGAACGCCACGAGGCTCCGCACCTCCACAGGGTCTGGGAAGAGCGCTGGCGTCATCTGGAGGGAAAACGGGTGGGTGAGGCGCTGGTCTGTGTCTGCGGACGCGACCGTCAGCGCCAGGCGGCACTCGACGCCATGTTCAACAACGACCCGACGCTGGCCGCGCTGGCGCTGGCCGGGACGCCGCGTCAACGACCGGTCGCTGAGGCGTACATGGTCGCACTCACGTCCGGAGTACCGATGATGTTGTGGCGACGCGGTTCTATGCCCGGCCCGCCGACCTGCGGAAGTCCCTGCGGAATCCCGGGCCGGGACGCCTGCCCCGATGCGGGGTTCCTTACCCGGGCGCGTGAGTTCCTCTCCGACACCCTGCGGGACGACGTGCCCGACAGGGTCTGCGTACTGCGCAACGATGCGGAGATCGAAGCGGAAGACGACGGTCACATCGGCGAGCACCTCGTGCTGCTGTGGGACGACCCCAGCCGGCGGATTCCTCGCACTCCCCTAGTCCCGGCAGCTCCGGTCGAGGAAGGACAACCCGTTGAGTGAGTGGAGGATCTATCAGGGCGTCGGCGAGCCGCACGATGGCATCGACCGCCTGCCCGCTCCGCCGCCGTGGCGTGACTTCGGCAACGACGGGGACGAAGTGACTCCCTTCGACCGGGAGGTACCCGCACAGGGCCGGCGCCGACTGCCGCGGGCCGCGGCCTACCAGGCCGACACAAGCATCATCGAAGCGGTGAACACTGCCCTTTATCTGCGCAGGCCGCTGCTGGTCACCGGAGACCCCGGCGTCGGCAAGTCGACGCTCGCGGACGCGGTGGCGAGCGAGTTGAAACTGGGCACAGTGCTGCGCTGGCCAGTGAACAGCAAGACCACGCTGCGCGACGGGCTGTATCGGTACGACTCGCTGGGCCGCCTGGAGGAAGCCGGCGTGAACAGGCGCCAGACGCGGCCGGGCGCTCAGCAGCCTGCAGGGCCCGGCCGGTACGTCAGCCTCGGCCCGCTGGGCACCGCTCTGGCCCCCTACCGGCTGCCGCGCGTGCTGCTGATCGACGAGATCGACAAGAGCGACATCGACCTGCCGAACGATCTTCTCGACGTCTTCGAAGAGGGCGGATTCGAGATCCCGGAGCTGGCGCGAGCCGCGGACACGCACGAGACGATCACAATCCGGCCAGCCGACGGCAGCGAGCACGTCACGGTACGCCGCGGCATGGTCCGCTGCCGTGCCTTCCCGTTCGTCGTCCTGACCAGCAACGGGGAACGAGAGTTTCCTCCTGCGTTCCTGAGGCGGTGCGTCCGCCTCCAACTGCCGGCAGTCACCGAAAACGAGACGCGACTGCGAGCCATTGTGAGCGCCCACCTTCCAGGCGCCGACGACCAGGCAGAAGAGATCATCCAGTTGTTCATGGAGCGTGCGGCAACCGGTGAACTCGCCACCGACCAGCTACTCAACGCGGTGTATCTGATGAGCCGGACCATCCAGGAGGGCGCACCCGACCAGGACGGGATCGCCCGGCTGGTGCTCCAGCATCTGAACCTGACAGCTCCCGTCGAGTGACAAGCGATGGCGGCGGCGTCGCACGCCTCGGCGCGCTGCTCGGCGCCCTCGACCCATACGGGCTACCGACCGGTCCACGGGAGGTCGCCGAACTGCTGTGGCTGGCCGCAAACCTGCCTGCGGGGGCCATCATCCGGGCGCAGACGTCGTCTGACGAAGGCGCTGTCCGTGAAACTCCGCCATCGCTTCCAGACCAGGAGGCGGCTACAGCCGAGGCTCCGGAGGCAACCGCCGATCAGGGTGATGCGGGGCCGGAGGGCCGCTTGTACCTGCCGGACGGCCAAGTCCCAGGCCAGGAACGCACGCAGGTCCATCGAGCCTCCCTCATCCGCGTCGCCGGCGCACCCGCTCTGCCAGGTCGGCGTGCGTTGGCCCGGTCACTGCGGCCGCTCAAGCGCCGGGTGCCTTCGACAACGCGCCTGACCCTCGATGAGGAAGCCACCGCCGACCGCATCGCCGACGAGGCCCGGTGGATGCCCGTCCTCGTCCCGGCCCAGGAACGATGGCTCGACCTTGCGCTCGTCATCGACGTCCAGGGGGACGGCGCAGCCCTGTGGCAGCCGTTGGCCCGTGGACTGCTGGGCGTGCTGCAGGAGCTGGGGGCCTATCGCAGCATTCGGACATACTGGCTGCGTCGTCGCCCTGACGGCACGCCCGGGCTGGCCGCGAGCCCACGCCAGGCACCGCGATCGGCCGCAACCGCGAGCGATCCCACCGGACGCACGGTCACGTTGCTTCTCACCGACGGAGTCGACCCGGGCTGGGGCAGCGCACCCCTACGCGGCATGCTGCGGCGATGGGCTCGCAGCGGACCCGCCGCAGTCCTGCAGACGCTTCCTGAACATCTATGGGCGCAAACAGCACTGGCACCGGAACCCGGCCGCTTCAGAAGCATCGAGCCAGGCGGCTCGCCCACGCTGCTGCACTTCACCCCCTACGCCCTCGGCTCGCGCGCGCCGCAACCGGGCGAGGTACCCCTACCGGTGCTGGCCATTCATCCGGAATGGCTGGCGCCCTGGGCCAAGTCCGTCGCTGGCGTGGGCGAGTTCGACGGCGCGGCAGTACGCCTGTCCGCGGTCGAGACAGCAGCGGTCCACGACCTCACACCGTCACCTGTCGGGGAGCCGATCAGCTTCGAGGGATTCCTCGCGCAGGCGCAGCTGAGAGTCTTCCGCCTCGCGGCCTACTTGTCCGCTGCCCCCCTCAACATCGCCGTCATGCGACTGGTGCAGTCGGCGATGCTCCCCAACAGCCCACCCTCAGACCTCGCCGAGATCCTCTTCAGCGGCCTCCTGCGCCGGCTTCCCACAAGCAGCACGGACCGCGATCCGCTTCAACAGGCCTACGAATTCATGCCCGGCGTCCGCGAACGTCTCCTGAGCACCCTGCGGCGCGACGAAGCCGCCCAGGTCATCGCCAGCGTCTCCGCCTACGTCGAGCGCCACATGCCGGCTGGCGCGACACGCTTCACCGCAGCGGTCGCCGACCCGAATGGCCCCCTCCTCCTCCCGGCCGGAGCCCAGCACTGGGCCGAAGTACAGAACCTGGTACGCCGTCGCCGTCGAAGCAGGACCACGGCGCACGGCACGGAGATTCTGGATCCCTCCGTTGTGCCCGCCTTCAAGGGGAAACTGGGACCGGTAGCGCACGGCACGCCCGAACCCCAGGCCGAGCAGCTACCCTCGACCTCTGCCGATAGTCACCCGGCCGGGCCAGGCCGCAGCGTCCCCAGACGCTTCCTGATCACCGTCGGCGTCTCACGGTTCCCGAACAGCTTGCCGGAGCTTCCCCAAGTCCCCGAGGACATCGCCCGGGTACGCGAGACGTTCGAGGCACTCGGGTACACACCTGTCCTGCCCGAGCTGGCGGACAACCCGTCGACATCCGCCGTGCTGCGAAACATCGAAGCCTGGGCCCGTAGCAAGCGCGTCCGCCCCTCCGATGTAGTGGTCGTCTACTTCGCAAGCCACACGACGATCATGGCCGACGGCACGGCGCAGCTCATGGCCTTCGACAGCGAGCCATCCACCGGGCAGCCGAGCGGTATCACAATTCCGCGACTACACCAGGCCTTCTCCGGCCGTACGAGTGGCGTCATGCTCATTCTCGACACCGGTTTCCCACTCCGAACTGCCATCTCTGCCGCCACGCAAGGCCCACCCATATGGGTGCTGGCGTGCAGTCCGGGCATGGAGGAGCGCCGCAACAGCACTTTCGCCCGCGCGCTGACTACCGAGCTGTCTCGCCTGAACGTTGCTTCAACTGCCCCTGAGGACTTCACGGGCTTCACCGCGCGCATCAGGACGCGGATGGCCCCGAGCGAACCCGTCATCAAGGCTTGGGGACCAGGCGACTCCTCCACCTTCCACCGCTTCTTCCCTGGCTCGGGGCGGCCGCGTACTGCAGGTATCCCACCCCTGCCAGCGAACATAGCCCCATGGGCCGGACAGTCGAATGTTCTCGAGGCCATCATGGACTGGCTGCTGTACCAACCAGGCGACGACAGACCCAGGATCGTGACCGGACCGCAAGGATCCGGCAAGACGACGGTTCTCCGGTTCCTGGAGCGCCAAATGGCCCAGCGCAGCATCCCAGATCCCGACACCATTCATCGTGAAGACCACGCGAGAGTAAGGGCCGTTCTGCTGAGCTCGATTCCCGACGCTGCAGACGCCGTATCACGGGACCTTGTCCTCCAACTCGGATACGAACGGCGCTCCAAGAACTGGATAAGTCAAGTGGCCAGCACCCCGGGCACGGTGCTCGTACTACTTGACCGGCTCCACGAGGCCTTCCCGAGTCAGCGCCGGAGCATCGTAGACCAAGTGGTTCGCCCCTTGCAGCAGCTGCCCGGCGTACGGTTCGTGATCGCTGATGAATCGACGCAACTCGCAAACGAACTGGGCACCGACGTAGAAGTTCTGCGCCTACCGGACTCGTGGCTGCAAGGCGCGACGGGCGCAACGGAAGATGTTCGGCGCGAGCCACAAAAAACCACCCTCAGCCCGTCTGTGAGCCTTGGTGCCGGACGCGAACCCTACTTCTTTCTCAGCTACGCGCGGAGGGACAATTCCGACGAGTTCGTCAAGCGGTTCTACGACGACCTCGTGCAGGAGCTCCGGCGGATCGGCGCCGACCCGGCCGCGCAGCCGCCGTTCCGGGACGTCGAAGGGCTCGGTCTGGGCTCGGACTGGACGCGGGTGCTCGGGAACGCGGTCGGGCGCTGCCGCGCCTTCGTCGCGCTGTACTCCCCGGCGTATCTGAACAGCGAGTACTGCGGCAAGGAGTGGACCGCCTTCCAGGAGCGGCTGCAGGAGTACCGCCGGGCGACCGAGATCGACGTACCCGCGCTGGTTCCGGTGCTGTGGGCACCCATAGAAGGGGAGATCCCGGAGGAAATCGCCCAATTCCAGTACAACGATGCAGGCATGGGCGAAGAGTACAGCACCCAGGGCCTGATGCAGGTCCTGCGTTCCGACCCGACGGGCCCGGCGTACCGCAGGGTCGTCGAGAAAGTCGCCGCCCGGGTGCGGATCGCCGCCGACCGGTTCCGGCTGCCGTTCACGCCCGGCCTCGACCTCGGCGAGGTGCGCGGCCTGTTCCCAGTGGCTGAGCACCAGCGGCCCGCCGCACTAAGCACTGCACATGTCCAGGTCTTCGTGGCCGCGGGGGTCGTGAACGCACTCCCGGAAGGTCGGCACCGGCCGGAGTACTACGGACGCTCTCCGAGGGAGTGGACGCCATACCACCCGCCCAAGCACCCCACGATCGCCCACCGGGCGCAGAGAGTGATCGTGGAGGAGGGCTACACCTGCAACATCGAGGTCGTCGACGACCGGCTGAGCAGCCGCCTCGACGAAGCGATGGCCGACAACCAGATAAACATCCTGCTTGTCGATCCATGGGCCGTACGCACCCCGGCCTACCGCGACGTACTCGCGGAGTTCGATACCCAGCACCACCCGACGACCGGCGTACTGGTGCCCCGCCACGACGGAGATGAGGAGTCAGGCAGTGAGGAGATCTGGGAGGACCTCAGCCGGGTGCTCAGGCGCAACTGGCGCCGGCACAACGACCCCAACGACCCACTGTTCCGGGTGCGGGTCGCCAGGGCCGAGTTCGACAGTCAGCTCGCCATGATGTTGACGGTGGCGCAGAACCGGCTGATGGAGATGGAGAACACCACCGCCTACAGGCCCCCCACGGGCCCGCCCCGCCCAAGCAGCTCACCGAAGAGTCGAATCAATGACGATTCTTCACCCGCGTAGCCCGGCCAGACCGCAAGAGCGTCTGTCCAAGGCCCCACTCGCCTCTTCTGCGGCGTCAGCCTCACCGGTTGCGGCGCTCTTGAACTCACCTTGCCTACCAGGCCGCTGAACTGGTCCGCCCAGGTGCGAATCAGACCACCCATAATGCGCTGACGATCGGCGTGAGAATGACATGACCTTTCGTCACTCACGTCAGCAACGGGTGGGCACAACCCGTCAGCGCGCGCCGTCCCGCGCTCTGTCGCGGCCGTGCAGCATGGCCCCTGGAGGACCTCGGATCGCCGCCGGGGCGGCCGGCAGCACACGCCCGCGGCTCTGGAGAAACAGCACCAGCATCAGGGGGTCGCTGCGCTGTGCTTGCGCACCCCCACTGGCGGGTCAGATCGTGTCGTCCTGGGTCGCCGGCCAGCCGAACGGGTCCGTGTGCTCGATGTCATCCGTCCAGTAGCCGTATCGCTCACCGAGCACCGACAGCAGTGCCTGAGAGTCGAGCGGGCCGGGGCGGATGGCGAGGCCGAGGCCTCGCGCGGTGCTCACCGCAGCCACGGACAGGTGTGAGCGCAGGGTATGTTCGGTGAATGCCTCTGCGGGGACAGGCGGGTCGTGGGGACGCTCGGGGGCCTGCATGGCGGCGAGGATGCGAGCTCGGTGTTCGGGGGAATCGCCCGGGGAGGGGCGCAGGCCCTGCTGCTGGGCGCGATGGTTTCCGACCGCGTTGGCGATGGCGGTCAGCAGGTGCCAGTCGCGCCACCCTTCCTGCCTCAACTGCGTGGCTGTACGCCGGAAGCCGGGGTCCGCGGCCAGGCGGGGAAGGGTGTAGCGCACGATGAGGAGCAGGTTGGTATAGCGGTTGCGGACGGTGTCGAGGGCTGTCTCGTGCTCGTAGCCGGGCCCAGGTCCGGTCCGGGCCGGCAGGGCAACTGGCTTCGCCTGGCCGCGCGGCGTGCCTGCTCCGACGGCCGGGTCGGCGAGCGCAGCCATCGTCTGGTAGTCGTCGGCCCTCAGGAAGTCGGCCAGTTCGTCGTAGGGGCGGCCGACGAAGAGCTTGTGCCAGAGGCCGCCGGCGAGCGCCTGCTCGACGAGGTGCATGAATGCCTCGTCGGAGAGCAGCGACTGGGAGAGCAGCACCTTGACCAGGGCGGTGAGCAGACGGGACGGTTCTGTTTCCAGGTCCGCGGGGGCGGTTGTGGGCAGGCGCAGCCTCCACCGGTTGGTGTCCCGGGCAGTGCTCTGGTCGCAGACGGCGGGCTGGTCGTGGGGCAGGGTGGCGTCTGCGCGGATCTCGACGCTCAGGCGTCCGGGCAGGAACAGCGGGTCCCCTAGGGCGAGTTCGCCGAGGAACACCTGGAGTGCTGCGGTGTAGCGTTCCGCGGCCAGCACCGACAGCCGGTCGTTCGGGCAGGTGATCTCCCAGTCGACGCCGAGCGCGTTCCAGGCATAGCTGCGTGTGGGGCCGGCGTCGCTGAAGGGCCGACCCACACCGTGTGCATCAGCCTCCTCGGCGTACGCCTCTTCGGTTGCTGTGGGGACGTCGGCGGTCGCGGCGAGCATCTCGTCGATGATGGTGTCGATGCCCACCGAGGCGGTGATCGTGCGGAGCAGGGGGACGAAACCGGGCCGCACCTCGCCGGCCACGCGCAGGGTGAGCGCCTGATTGCCCATCATGTCCCAGACGTAGGGGTGGCGTTCGTCGTTGTACGGCTCGTCGCAGTAGTCGGTTTGTGCCATGAGGCCGATGCAGAACAGGCGGGTGGCGGAGATCCAGTTTCCGGCCTGGCGGTCGTACTGGGCGGCGTGGATGATGCCGCGGGGGACGAAGCGGCTGAGTTCGGGGTTGGGCGCGGACTTTGCTGCGGTGGCGGCTGCGAGCGCGTACTGCTTTGCGGCGATGGGCAGGCCGAGTTCGCTGTAGAGGCGCGCGCACAGCAGCAGCATGATCAGGCCGCCCTCAAGGGTGTCGCCGCGCAGCCAGTTGGCCTTGGCCTCGTGGATCTCCTGGAGTGCTTGCGGGATGCGGCCGCTCTTGATCAGGGCGTGGCCCCGGGACTGGGCGCGTTCGCCGCGTGCACTCTGGCCGGTGACCCGGTCGGTGGCCTGATCGAGCAGGTCACGGACTTCCCGGTAGAGCGGGTGGTCCACCAGTACGGGGGTGAGGTAGTCGAAGAGGTCGGCGGTGTGCTCGATGGGGAACAGCGGTGCGTTGTCCAGGTGGTGGCCGAGCCGGAGCAGGATGTTCATGGCGGTGTCGAGGTCCGTGAGCGGCGGCCGTGTCTGGAGAGCAGGTACCGGTTCACCGGCTTCCACCGCTTCGAGGACGGATGCGGTGACCTCCGCGACGGTCGGCAGGTCCTCGGGCACGGATTCGAGGTCGGCGGTCATGTCGGTGTGCAGGGCCAGGCGGGCCCGCATGGCCAGCAGATGGGCCATGGCGTTGGCGGGCGGGCCCGCGTCCAGCAGGCGGTCGGTCTTGTCGGCCAGCAGGCGCTGCCAGCCGCACAGGTGCTCTGCGGTCAGCGCGGTGAGATTGCGCAGCAGTGCCCCGAATCCGTATCCGAGGAGCACGACGGCGTCCTCGAGGATTCCCGGGTCGGTGAGGGTGTCGTCGGCGGTGACCGTGTCGAAGAAGTCGCGGGCCAGCTGGTCCGCCGGGCGCATGTCGCCGAGGCCGCGCAGGGTGGCCACGACGATCTCGTAGCGGGCCCGCAGAGCGGTGTGGTCCCCCGCGGCGGCGGCCAGCAGGGCACGTGCGTGGCCGATCCATTCGGGCAGATCGGCCCGGGCCTCGTCGTGGAAGGTGGCGTGGCGCAGCGGGCCCCGCAGGTCCACCAGGTCGCCCAGGGTGCGGGCCGGCTCGTCGTTGGCCTGCCATCGCCGGCGGGCTCCGGCGTACCAGTCGGGCAGTTCACCGGCTCCGTCCGGGCGCGGTGGAGTGAGGTCGGAGGGCAGGTGGAGGTACTGGACGGCGAGGTAGAACAGGTCGTAGTCGGCGAGGTGGAGGG
Source organism: Streptomyces sp. NPDC050121 (assembly GCF_044460385.1). Lineage (NCBI taxonomy): Bacteria > Bacillati > Actinomycetota > Actinomycetes > Kitasatosporales > Streptomycetaceae > Streptomyces > Streptomyces sp. NPDC050121. The sequence continues at coordinate 20,425 of NZ_JBITJV010000047.1, forward strand.
CGAGGGCGGTCGCGTCCCAGATCTCCAGGTCGACCTGGTGCGTGCGGGCGGCTTCGCCGATCAGGTCGTGCCGTTTCCCGGTGGGCACGGCGGTCACCGTGAAGTAGATGACGCGGTCAACGGGTGTGCCCTGCCCGCAGATCGATGCCAGGTCCTTTCGGATCTTGCCGGGGATTTCGGTGCTCTGGATGGTGCAGGCCATCACCACCCGCTGGGTGGAGGCCAGCGACGCGAACAGGGACGTGCCGGGCAGCTCCCGGGGGATGTTGCTCCAGTGGCTTTCGGCGTCCCGGCCCTGGTCCCCGCCGGCGCTGACGGGGCCGGTCGCCGGCAGCAGATTGCTGGTGATCCTGCGGCGGGCCAAACCCAGGCACAGGGCCTCGAACTCGTGGTGGCTGTTGCTCTCGCCGAGGGTGCCCAAGGCGAAGCGGATACGCTTCTCGAGCTGGACGGCATCGTCACTCACGTCGGTCCCCCTGGTCTCACTGCCGCAGTCACGCACGACCAGTGTCCGGTACTCCACTGACATCCCGGGGCTATGCAGGCGTCTGGGGTGCTGAGTGCTCAGGTGCGTCGTGTACCGGCACTCCTCGTGGGCTGAGCCTCGGCAACGCGCGGTGCGCGAGGATGGGGCCATGGCTGACGACCCCGCTGCCCCTGATGCGCGCCCGGTGCAGATCTCCGCGCGGATCCACGCAGTGGGGCCGGGCTGGCGGCAGCTGCTGGAGCGTCTGCATGAACAGATCCGTGCGGCCTTTCCCGGTTACCGTCTCCTCGATCTCAAGGAGAAACTCGGCGGTCTGCGCGTCTATGTGGAAGGGCCGCCGGGCAGCGGCGACACCCTAAGGAGCCTGATCGCCGCGGCCGAGGAGGAGGCGGAGCGCACCTGTGAGTTCTGCGGCGCGCCCGGCCGTATCCGCACCCGCGACGACTGGCCAGGGGGATGGCGCAAGGCCGTATGCGGCGCCTGCCATAGCGCGTGGTCGGCACATCGCATCATGATCGTTTGCGGTGTGGTGCGGGACCGCGGGTGAGGGCAGGCCGATGCGTGCGTTGCAGGTGCGGGCCACGCGCTGCTCATCCGCGTCGGCGGCCGTGCGGTGCCTGGGCGTTGATGGTGTGCTCGGTCAGGTGGGCGAGGACGGTGTGGTGGGCTTCCCAGCCGTCAGGGATCTTGGAGGCGGCTCCGGGGTGTACGGGGTGGTTGGAGGGGTGGGCGTCGAGGAGTTCGGCGATGCCGGCGCGGGCGACGACGATGCAGGCGTGGCGGTGTCGTGAGGTGAGGACGCACAGGCGGCCGGCTTCCAGGTGGAAGGCGGAGGCGTCGCCGCGCCCGGAGAGGGGGTGCAGGACGACGGTGACGCTGCGTTCGCAGCCCTGGAGCCGGTTGGCGGTGTCGACGGTGACGCCGTGGAGGTGGGGGTACTGGCGGGCCAGGAGCGCTCGGATGTGGTGGACCTGGCTGCGGTGGGAGGTGCCGATGGCGATGTCGCCGGGCTCCAGGACGTGTCCCTGGGGTGCTTCTTCGCAGGTGGTGGTGGCGCCGCGGGCCAGCAGTCGCTCGGCAAGGCCGAGGACGGTGTGGAAGGCTTCGATGTCGAGCTGGTGGGTGATGCGGGCGGGTAGTTCGAGCAGTGCCCATCCGGTGCGGGCCGCGTGTTCGATTGCCGCGTCGGCGGGGGTGCGCATGCCGCGGATGGAGAACGCGAGGGTGCGGTCGGCTTCGCTGCTTCCGGCGTGGAAGGGCGTGCCGGGGTAGAAGGCGTCGCTGATCGGGGGGACGGCTGAGGGCGGCAGGCGCCAGGACACGGGCAGCCAGTGGACGGGCAGGTCGGGGTTGTTGGCGAGCAGGACGGCGACGGCGCTGTTCATGGGGTCATGAGGCAGGCCGTGGAAGCGGTGCGTGTCGACCGTGGAGAAGGGGTCGAGTTGGCCGGGGTCTCCGACGAAGAGTGCTTGGTCGAAGAGGCCGGCGGTCCACAGAAGCATGTCGGAGCGCATCTGGTAGGCCTCGTCGATGATCGCCCAGGGCCATCGGCGGTCGGTGACCGTGGCCCATTTCATGGCGGTTCCCACGATGACGTCGGCCGTTTTCTCGAGGTCTTCGATGCGGGTGCCGATACGGATGCCGGGGCGGTCCTGCAGATCGTCCGGGACGGTGTGGTCGGCTGCGGTGAGCCGGGCGGTTTGCAGGTGCGGGTGGTGTCGGGCGAATCGCCGTACGAGATGGTCGACTTGGCTGTTGGTCTGGGCGATGACGACGCAGGGGGCACTGGATTGTGCGAGGACGTCGGCGGCTTGGGCGACAAGGGTGGATTTTCCGGCGCCGGGCGGGGAGTCCACGACGAGTCCGCGGTGGGTGAGCGTGGGCAGTTGGTCCAGGATGGCGCGGGCGGCCTGGTCCATCTGATGTTGCGGCAACGGCCGGTGAGGGGGTGTCACTCGTCTTCCTCGCCTTCGGCTTCGTCGCTGTGGTCCGGGTGGTCGGGAGGCGGCCCGCCGTGGGTCCAAGGGGTCTGCTCCCGTGAGGGGAATTCCGGCATCCGGTAGTGGTCCGGTGCGACGGTGAACACGAGGAAGGCGCCGGTTTCGGGCAGGACGGCGTGGTTGGGGCGGGCCACCGGGCCCATGCCGGCGGTGATCTCGAGTTCGACGAGGATGTCGTCGCCGTCGGCCGGGGTGACCTCGCAGATCCTGTAGCGGGCTCTGCGGTAGGTGTGACAAGCCAGGTACTGGCCGGGTTCCATGTTCACGGGGTCCGCGGTGGACACGGTGAGCCGGGGCCGCCATTGTCCTCGTCCGGTGGGTCCGCGCCGGATGTGTTCGTCGTCGATCGCGGTGACGGTCCCGGCGAAGGCCTCGCCGGTGGTGCGCAGTTCGGCCCGGACGAAGGGGTCGTCGGCGGCGCGTTCGGCGTCGAAGGTGGCGGCTGCGTGTTCCATGCGAGCCAGGCGGACGGCGGCGGCGACGGCTTGGTCGCGGGCGGGCCGGGGACGTCCGTCCTGGGCCAGGTGGAGGCATTCGTCGGTGAATACGGTGCGTTCGTGGTCCCAGCGGCGTGCGGTGCTCTTGGCTTCGGGGAGGGCCTGCAGGAGCGTGTAGGCGTGCCACATCCGATCCCAGGTGGGCTGCAGGTAGGCGGCCAGCAGGCGGTCGAGTTCGTGCAGGGTGCGGGTCTCGTCCCGTCCTCGGGCCCGGGCGCGGGTGTGGGCGTGGAACAGGGGCGCCAGTTGGTCGTTGTCGAAGGCGGCGTCGGTGGCCGGCCCCGCGGAGCGGTGGGTGGCCGGGTCTTCTGCCTGGTGTGCGGCGTCGCGTCCTGAGGTGGCGTGGCGGGGCGGGTCGATCCAGGCCAGCAGGATGGCCAGGTCCTCGTCCTCCAGGGGGCTTTGGCCGGTGACCCAGTGCATGCTGAGAAGGCTGGTGATGGGGAGGAGGGCGGCTGAGCCGGGGATGTCGGCGCGGTCGGTGAGATAGGTGAGCCAGTGGCCCAGGCGCTGGACGGACCGGGAACCGGGACTCTCATCGTCGACGCTGCGGAATCTCAGGGCGTCTCCGAGGTCTTTGAGGTGCTGCACGGTCTGGGGGTTGGGGACGAGGATCTGGGGGGCGTCGGTGTAGCGCTGGCGTGCTGGCCTGTCGTCGGTGGCGGACAGGTGCTCTTTGTGCTGCCGGCAGGCGTCGATGTATGCGGCGACGGCCTCTGCCAGGGCGGTGAGCATGGGGGCGGTGCTTCCTGAGGGCGGCGCAACCAGGAGCTGGGGGCGGTACGGGTCGGTGCCGAGCATGACGGCCAGCGGTCGCGCGGCGGGGCCCGTTCGCTTCAGCGTCAGCAGCATCAGCGGCTGGTCACTGAGGTGAAGGTGGCGCAGGTGGCTGGTGCGTAGGGCGTTGCCGGTGTCGGCGGCGCGGATCCGCAGGAGTGAGGCGAGCAGGCTCATGCGGTGTCCGTCTGGAGGTCTGTGTAGATGCGCTGTGCGTGGCGTAGGGCCTGGGCGAGGTTCTTGCTGTCCCGTGCCGGGTGCGCTCGTCCGTCGGTGAGGGCCAGGGCCATGTCGATCGTGTCGATTCCTGCCAGGTCGTCGCGGACTGCGGTACCCAGGGCCTGGGTCCTGCCTTGGTTGCGGGCCTCGTTGCGGCAGTGGAAGGCCAGGTCGCAGTGGTGGCGGCAGCCAGGGGTGTAGTGGGCCCGCACGGTGGCGAGTGCGGCAACGAGTTCGCCGCGGGGGCGGGTCGGTTTCCCGTCGGGATCGGGGGTCAGATCGAGGGTGGTTCCGGGTGGAAGCTTGTCCAGCAGCTCGGGCAGGCGGCTCAGTCTGCCGAGGTGGTGGCTCAGGGACTTGATGTGCCGGTAGGCGTCGAAGGACGTGGCAGTGGGGTGGCTGGAGAAGTTGCGCGGGTTGATCAGGATCACGGTGTCGGAGACACGATCCGGCGGGAGGCCGTCGGAGGCGAGGAGTTCACGCAGGGCCAGGATGTAGGCCGCGGCCTGGTTCAGCGCTGCGTTGACCTTGGCGGGGTCGGGCTGTCCGTAGATGACGGGGAAGGATTTGATCTCGACGATATGGAAGGTGCCTTCAAGCTGGAAGGCGATGACGTCTGGCTCAAGGTAGGCCTGGTGGCCGGCGACGGTCAGGCACAGCACGGGGTGGTCGAGCAGGGTGTGCGGGTCCGACCTGCGGTGTGCTGCGCTGAGGATGCGGGATCGGGTGTGGGTGCGGCGTAGCCGCAGGGGGGACTTGTCGTCGTCGCTGCCGACGCTGTTGACGTTCTCGTAGGACGCCTCGGGCAGGGTCAGGCCCAGAGCTTGGCGGAGCAGCGGCACGAGTGGTGCCCCGGCCTGGTCGGTGACCTGCTGTTCGAAGGCGAGACCGTAGTCGAGGGCGAGTTGGGATTTTCTCAGTGGCTGCGGCAGGTCCAGGTGGGCGGCGAGGGCGGCTTTGTCGATGCCAGCCGCGTCGATCAGGGAGCGGCGGTCGCAGGTCGGGTTGGCGGTCAGGGCTGCGAGGGTTCGTGCGGTGTGCGGGATGGGTGGCGCGGTTCCGCGTAGAGCGCCCAGTGGTGCGTCGAGCGAGCTCACTGTTTTCCTTGGAGGGACAGGGCACAGCCGTGCTGGTTGCAGGGGCGGGCTTACGAAGTACGGCGCAGGCGGGCGGTGTTGCGCAGGATGTTGCCGAAGATCTGCTCCGCGTCGCCGAGTTGCTGGCGTGCGCGCCGGGCTGCTTCGGCGCGGGTGTCGGCGTCGTCGTCGGCGTGGATCTCCAGTTCCGCTGCGGCGGCCCGGCGCAGTGCGGCCAGGTCGAGCGGGCCCCGGGTGGTGTCGCCGTGGATGTTGCGGCTGTAGTGCAGCAGGAGCTGCTGGACGGGCTGCGGCATTCCGGTTTCACCGGCGAGGTGTTCAGCGGCGTCCGCGAGGCGCAGGGCGGAGGTGAGGAAGTGGACGCGCTGGGTGAGTGGTCCCACCAGGCGCTCCTCCAGCGGCCAGGTACTCAGGGCGAGCAGCCCGCGGGCGGGTGAGAGCAGATCGGCGGTCAGCGCGGGGCAGATGTAGTAGGCGCGGCCGTAGGGGGCGGCGCGGAAGGAGCGTTCCTCGTCGCGGCGCAGGGTGGTCAGGCGGGCCGTGTTCAGCGGGCTGGAGAAGAACGCCTGGTGGACCTGGCTGAGCAGTTTCGGCGAGGCGGGGACGGTAAGCAGGGTCAGCGCCTGGTGGACCTGGTCACGTACGGGCACGCCCTGGTTGGGCTCGACAACTGCCAGCGTGGGCTCCGGCCGGACCTCAGGCCGGATCGCTTCCGGGGCGTCATCCAGCCCGCACAGAAGGTTCCAGGCGCGTCGAGTGCGCGTCAGCTCCTCGCTCAGGAGGCCGGCTTGGGCTTTGTCTTGTTGCGTGAGCGCCTGCCGGACCGCCTCCTGCAGCTGTTGCATGCGCTTCTCGAGTGCGACCAGATGCTCGTCCATGCCCGCATGCTAGCAGCCGCTCGGGGCGACCAGTTTTTACCCAGTCTTTTTAGTGGGCCGACGTCTAGTCGGCCTGGTCACGTACGGGGGCATCCCGATGAGGCTCGGTAACCGCTGGCGCGGGCGCCGGCCGGACCGAGCCCGGGACATCACTGAGCCCGACCAAAACGTCCCAGGCATGCTGAGCGCGTGTCAACTCGGCACCCAAAAGGCCAGTTTGGGCACTATCGTGTTGCGCGACTGCCTGCCGGACCGCCTCCTGCAGCTCTTGCATGTGCTTCTCGAGTGCGATCAGATGCTCGTCCATGCCCGGATGCTAGCAGGTACTCGTGAAGCCCAGTTTTACTCCAGGAAATATGGTGTACAGTCCCGGGCTCGTAAGGCACCACCGGTGCCCTCCTACGCCTCGCTTTGAGAAGGGCGCATGAAGGCATGAGCAGACTGCTCCACACCTCCGACTGGCATTTGGGCCACACTCTGTACGAGCATCCACGCGAAGAGGACTTCGACGCCGTCCTGGCCGAGATCGTGGCGATCGCCCAGGAGAGCAAGCCTGATCTGATCGTCCACAGCGGCGATCTGTTCCACTCCTCCCGTCCCACTGTCCGGGACCTGTTCCGCGCCATGCGTACCCTGCGTGAACTGGCCGCCGTCGCCCCCACCGTGGTCGTGGCCGGCAACCACGATTCCCCCACCTACTTCGAGTTCCTCGGCTTCATGAGCGGCCCCTCCTGCGGCCGCGGCCTGTTCTTCGTCGACCGGGTCCGCCCGGCGCGCGAGGGGGGCGTCCTCACCTTCGACGCCAGCGGCGGTGAGGAGCGCATCCGGCTGGCTGTCCTGCCGTTCGTGCACCCGAACCGGTTCTGGCAGCGCTCCTCCGCATCGGGCACGTCGTACGCCGACTACGCCGAGGGGATGCGCAGCCTGCAAGGGGAGCTGAAGGAGGCCTTGTACGAGGGGTACGACCCCGAGCGGGACATCCTGGCGTTCACGGCCCACGTGTTCGTCACCGGAGCCCAGACCTCGCCGAGCGAACGGGCCGTCAGCGATGACTTCGCAACGCCTCCCGAGGACCTTCCGGTGGTGTCGTACGCCGCGCTCGGCCACATCCACCGTCCACAGGCCGTAGAGCCGCTCAAGTTCACCGCCCGCTACGCGGGCAGTCCGCTGCCCATGGACTTCGGCGAAGCCAACGAGACCAAGAGTGTCGTGATCGTCGACGCCGTTCCTGGACGGCCGGTCAGGGCGTTGCCCCGGCGGCTGTCCAGCGGCCGACGGCTGGCCCACTTCACCGGAACCCTCGACGAGCTGAAGGCAGCGGCCGCCCAGTACGACGGGACCTTCCTCAAACCGGTGATCACCGGTGAAGAGCCCGACGGACTACTCAGCCAGAAGATCGCCGACATCGTCCCCCATGCGATCCTCATCAATCCGATCCCGGCACGTCAGGCAGCCGACGGCACCGTCCTGGACGGCGACCCCGGCGACGAGCCGGAACTCCCCGACGCATTCCGGGCCTACCTGGCGAGTAAGGGACTGAACGCAGAGACCGCCGAGTCCACCGTCACCGCGTTCCTCCACCTGCTCAACGAACTCGACGACGAGACGCTGACCCCGGCCCCCGCCGAGGAACTGCTGAGCGCCGCGCTGGAAAACACTTGGACGGAGGCCTCGTGAAACCCTTGCGGCTCACCCTCACAGGAGTACGCAGCCGCCCCGGCGCCTGCACCATCGACGCCACCGACCGGAATCTGCCTGCCATCGCCGGCGCCACCGGGGCGGGCAAGTCCACCATCCTCGAATCGATCATCTTCGCCCTGTACGGGCCGTGCTCGTGGTCCACGGACAACAAGGGTGCCCAGGAGCCGTCGCGCATCGCGCTGGAAGACATCACGACGGAGGCCTCGTGAAACCCTTGCGGCTCACCATCATGGGAGTGCGCAGCTACGCCGGTACCTGCACCATCGACTTCACTGACAAGCGCCTGCTCGCCATCCTGGGCCACACCGGCGTGGGCAAGTCCACCATCCTCGAATCGATCATCTTCGCCCTGTACGGGGCGAGCTCGTGGTCGAAGCGCCCCGAGGCGGCCTATGAGCTGATCAACAAGGGGTGCCCCAGCATGTATGTGGCGTTCGAGTTCTCAGCGAACGGCCGCGAGTGGAGCGTGCGCCGCACCCTGCATACAGACAAGAAGAAGCGGCCGAAGGCCGTGCTCGAGCCCCTGACCGAGGGGGCCGCCGACATGCGCATCGACAACAAGAGCGCAGTCACCGAGGCGGTCACCGAGATCATCGGGCTGGACTACGACGGCTTTGTCAGCACGGTCCTGCTCCGCCAGGGAAGGTTCGACACCCTCCTCAAGGCCCCCGAAGCCGTCCGTGCCGACATCCTGCGGCACATCTTCGGCATCAACGAACTCGAGCGTGTCCGCAAGCTGGCCGGCACGCGACTCAAGCGCCTGAATGCACAGATCAACGAGGCCACCCGGGTCCGCCATCGCCTCCTGCCGGATCCCCAAGCAGCCGCAGCCCAGGCGATGCTGGACGAGGAACGCTACCGGGACATCGCGGTCCGCCGACGCGAACGACTGGATGCTCTGCGTGCTGCCCAGAGCCAGGCCATCGAACACAAGCACCGCAAGACCAGCCTGGACAAGGCTGCGCGGCTGCTGCGTGAGCGCGCTGTTGCGGATGCGAGCATCACCATGGCCACGCTGGAACGGAAGAAGAAGGAACTCGATGCCGAAGCAGCAGAACAGGAGACAACCGGACACGGCCTGAACGCACAATTGGATGCGGCGCAGGCCGCTTTGGACACAGCCGCACAGGCCGGTGACACGGTCCGATCCCTGTCCAGCGCGTTCACTGTCCTGTCCCGCCTGCCGGAGCGTGCAGCCAGCCTGGACACCCTCGCACAACGGCTCGCGCAGGAGCAGCTTCAGCACACCGAGCACGAGCAGGAACATACGCAGGCACGGCAGGAACTGGAGGAGCACGAACAGCGCAGGACGGCCCTCGCCGAATCCGCCGCCCGGGCCGAACGCCTGGTGGGTGAGGCACGTACACGCACCGAGCAAATCCAGGAAGCCGTCCGGACGGCGCTGCAGGAGGCCAACACCGCGGCCGGCCATCTGCAGTCGCAGCGCACGACGCTCGAGACTCTGGAGGAACAGCGCACTCACAGCGCCGCCTGGGCGAGCAAGCTGACAGAGCGGCGCGGCGCGCTGGAAGCAGCCCAGGACGCGCGCGCTGCACTGGAGCGCCGGGAGGCGGCGCATGCGGCAGGCTCCGGTCTGGCGCCCGGGGACGCCTGCACGGTATGTACCCAGCCCGTCCCGAGCGATTTCACTCCTCCGCCGCTGCTGGACAGCAAGGCGCTTAGCCAGGCCAAAAGCAAGATCCGCACGCACGAAAAGGCCGTCACCGCGGCGGTGGAGGCGAAGGCGGAGGCGGTCGCCCAGCTGAAGGGGGCGGAGCGGACGGTCAACAAGCACCGCCGCGAACACCTGGCCGCCCGCGAGCGCATGGACGCGGCGCTGCTCCAGGTACAGGAGCTAACGAACGCGCTCCCCTCAGCTGATGCTCCCGCCACGGCCACTGTCCCGGACACGCTGGACCGGCAGGCCACGGCCCAGGCGTGTGCCCTGGCCGAGGGCGAGCCCACCGGCCGGGCACAGATCACCCGTGCGGTCAAAGCACTGGTCCAGCCGCTGCGCGACGCGGAAGGAGAAGTTCTCGCAGCCCACGCAAGCGCCCAGGCGCAGTTGGGTGCGGCGCAAGCCGAGACCGAGGCAGCCCGGGCCGAGATCAAACGCCAGCGTGGCCGCTTGCAGCGTGAGGGCAAACGACTGGACAAGACCCAGCTGCAGTACGAGACCGAGCGGGCGAGTCTGCTGACGGAGGTCGCCGGCCTCCCTCCCTCCATCCGCCCCACCCAGCCCTCCCCGACAGAACTGCCCTGCCTGCCAGACATCGCCTCCGCGCAGAAGGCAGCCGACCACCGCCTCACACAGCTCGAAGCCACGGCCCAGCAGCGTGACGAAGCCCGGCAGGCGCTCACGCTGCACGGCGAAAGCGTGCAAGCCCTGGACGCACGCCGTCGGCGCAGCGTCGAGACCCCCGCCCGCAATCTCATCAAGCAGCTGCAGCGCTGGGCAGACACCGCCACCGACGCCGCAGACCTCCTCAAGGAGGAGGCATCCCCCACATTGCCTCCCGTCCCGGACGGAAGTGACCTGGCAGTCGTCGACGCCTACTGCACGGCCCTGGCCTCGCTGCATCAGCATCTGACCGGCGCCCTCGGGCAGGATGCACGGCACGCCGCCGGCGAGGTCCGCGCATTCGAGAAGGAGCTCACCCGCCAAGCCGGCGCCACCACCGACGAGACGGACCACAGCCCGGGCTTTGCGGTCCCTGCCAAGAGCGACCTGCTCGCCCCCTCCGTTCTCGACCCACTCAGCCGTAAGACACTCCACGCGGAGGCCGCGCACGACAAGGCCAAAACCGAGCTGCGCACCGCGCAGTCCCAAATCCCCTACGCCGACGCGCTGGAGAACGCCCTCAAGGCCGCCCACCGGCAGGCCGAGGTGTGGGAGAGCGTGAGCGATCAGCTCACCGACGGGAATTTCCTCGCCCATCTCACCAATCAGCGCACCCATTCGCTGCTCCGCCACGGAAGCAGAATCCTCCAGCAGATCTCCACCGGCCAGTACGCATTCACCGAGGACTTCCAGATCGTGGACCTCGCCACCAACCATGCGCGCACCCCGGACACCCTCTCCGGCGGCGAGACCTTCCAGACCTCCCTGGCACTGGCACTGGCGCTCGTCGAACGCCACAACCGCGGTGCTACCAAGCTGGAAAGCCTGTTCCTGGACGAAGGCTTCGGCTCACTGGACAACAGCCACCTGGGCTACGCCCTCGACGTCCTCAGCGGCAGCGTGGCCCGGAACAAGACGGTCACGGTCATCAGCCATCTCTTCCCGGTGGCTGACGCCGTCGACGACGTCCTGTTCGTCGAAAAAACCGACCAGGGTTCCACAGCCTCCTGGCTCACACCGCAACAGCGCACCGAGCTCATCCACGACGGGATCCGGCGCATGCTGGAAAACACCTGAGCAGAACCGGGCCGGCCGACAAACGCCGAGGGGCTCGTCTCCACACTTCCGTGCAGCCCGTTCGGGCACCGGTGACTCCCCCTGCGGTGACCGGCGGACCCAGCACTTCCTTCCCGGCGCATCAGGGCGCGCCAGCATGACGGCGGCCTGCGGCAACAAAGCACAAGGCCCAGAGCCGACCGCGGCCGTCCCCAAGGACGCCGCACCAGGACGGCCAGTGCCAGGTCGTCCCCCACGTCCCGGCGTGAGAGTGCTCCACCAGCGTGCCATCAAGGAGCAGCTCTCCCTCCTCCTGGCGCAGTCCTGATGCTCGCATCCGGTACAAGCTCAATGCTCCGCCATGCCGGTCTCCCCTGGCATGGCGCCGCGTCACGGCCCTGACAGCGGCCGCGGACCTGCCGCGCCGTCCTCCCCCGGGGCGCCGCCAACGCCCAAGAGGCGCAGGGCACTTCTGACCCATTCCAAGATCCACATCTATGTAAGGAGCAGTGGCATGAGCGACCCGCCTGCCGGCATGCATGGCGCCGGCAAACCGGTTTTCACCGCCCGCTCGGGACGGCTGGCCGCGGTACCGCGGTTGATGAGCCTGGACCAGAGCGGCGAGTTGACCAGCGCGCACGTGAAGTTGGTCGCCACGGCTGTGGGACGGTCGGAGCGGGCGGTGTGGCGGTGGGTCGCCAAGGCGCGCGCCACCGGCCGCATCGACACGGCGTGCCGGGCACGGTTCAGCGTCACCCCGGAGCTGCGGCGGCTGCTGGTGCTGTGGGGAGGCAACGCCTCCGCCGTGCACCGTGAGCTGCAGCAGCGGGCCCTGGCCGATCCCCAACTGCCTGCGGTCCCGTCGTTGTCGACGATCCACCGGGCGCTGCGGCGGGACCTGACGCCCGGGGAGCGGGCCGGGCTCGCCAAGGGGGAGGCCGCCAGGCGTGCCTTCGATGTGTTCGGGCAGCGCCCGGTCACGCACCGCAACGCGGCCTGGGAAGGCGACCACAAGTGCGTGCCCGTGCGGGTGCTGCTCGAGGACCAGCTCGTGCAGCCCTGGGTGACCTGGTTCATCGACTGCGCCAAGAAAGTCATCATGGGGATGGCCGTGACGCCCCACGCTCCCAGCGCGGACGCGGTGCTGGCGGCCCTGCGGATGGCCTTGGACCGCTCCGAGCCCTTCGGCCCGGCCGGCGGCCTGCCCGGCCTGATCCGGGTGGACCGCGGCAAAGAGTTCTTGTGTAGCACCGTGGCTTCTGCCCTGGGCGCCTTCGCCGTGCCCGTCGTCGACCTTCCCGCCTACAGCCCGCATCTGAAGGGCACCATCGAGGCCCTCAACGGCGCGGTCGAGGAGATGCTGTTCGTCTCCATGCCGCGCTATGTCCACCGGCAGACGCTGACCGGCGGCCGCACCCCGGATCCGGACGAGCCCGCGCTCTCCTTCGAGGCGTTCGTGGAGCTGCTGCTGAAGTGGGTGCACTGGTGGAACACCGAGCACCGGCCCAGGGCGCTGGGCGGCCGTACCCCGATGGAGGCGTGGCGCTGCGACCCCACTCCCCTGCAGGACGTGCCCGCCGAACAGCTGGCCCATTTCGGGCTCGAGGACGACGGACGCGCCCGCACCATCACCACGCAGGGCGTGCGGTGGCGCAACCGCCACTACATCGCCCCCTGGATGGTGGGCCAGGCCGGCATCCAGGTCGTGGTGCGCCACCTGCCCCACCACGACACCACCATCGAGGTCTTCGACCTCAACGGCGCGCACCTGGGCAGCGCCGTTCTGGCCGAGGCCGCCAGCGAGGAGCAGGTCCGCAAGGTCCGCACCGCCCGCACCGCCAAGGCGCGGCGGCTGCGCGCGGACATGAAAGCCGCCGCTCGGCTGCGCCGCGAGCGCTTCGAAGCCGTCACCACAGCCACCCCGCCCGAGCGTCTGGGCTCGCTGACCGAGGCGGAGGCCGAGGCAGAGCTCTCCGAATCGGCCACCACGGACCTGCGGCGGGCCAATCCCGACTATGTCCCGCACCAGCCCGTCCCGGACGAGTGGGCACGCCCGATCCTCCCGGCCGCCGATGAGCCGGAAGACAAAACTCCTGAGGAGGACGTGTGAACTGCGACATGGACTACGGCAGGCTGCCCGCAGAGAAGGAGGACCACTTCCACCGCCTCGATGCACATCTGGTGGCCACCGACACGCTCATGACGACACTGGACGACGTCCAGGCGACGATCGACGACAGGGGCATGATGGTCGCCTATGGAGCGGCCGGATACGGCAAGACGATGTCGGTGAACTCGGCGCTGCGCAAGGTCGCCCCCGACATCACCTACCGCTTGGAGCTGCGCTCGGGGCCGACGCCCCGGGACATCCGCCACGGACTGTTCCACGCCCTGCAGCTGCCCGGGGAACCGCCGACCCGGCCGATCGAATTCGACACCCTCCTGAAGGAGGCGCTGTCCCAGACGTTCCGCGTGCTGGTGTGCGACGAGGCCCAGTGGATGGGCCGCAGCTCGTTCGAGTACTGGCGCCACCTGTGGGACGACCGCAAAACCGATATCGCGGTGATCTTCGCCGGCGGCGACAACTGCTACAAGGTCCTCAAGCGTGAACCGATGCTGGCGTCACGGATCTTCATCTGGCAGAAGTTCACGCGCATGCCCGAGTCCGAGGTCCTCGCCACGCTCCCAGCATTCCACTCCCTGTGGGCCCGGGTCGACCCGCAGATGATCCGCAACATCGACCGGGCCGCGGCACACGGCAACTTCCGCAACTGGACCACCATCACCAAACACACGCTCAACGGCATGAAGAAGAAGGGACTGACCGAGGTCACGCAGGACCTCATCAACTGGGTGTACAGCAAGCTGGGCGGCATGTAGCAGCGGCCGCACAAGGGGCGGCGGCCCGGCGTACGGGCCGCCGACAACCTGGTGCGCCGGGCAGACGAGCCTGGTGTCTGCACATCCTGGGCGGCTGCGAGGCCGGGAGGGAGCGGCGGTGGCGCTGGCTTATGGCGATGTGACGGTCGTGGTGGACGAGCGGGACGACCTGTTCTACACACGGGCGGCGCTGCAGGCCCACCGGCCCGGGGAAGGACGCATCACCGTGCAGCCGACACCCGCCAACGGCAGCCCGGCCGCGCTGGCGCACGACATGCTTTATGCGCTGGGCAAGCGGCTGGCTCCCGGGCCCCACTCCCCCGATGTGTGGCTGGACTCGGTGAACTCGGCCTGGCTCGCCGCGGCTGCCTGGGGTGTCGCGACCGGGGTGCGGCACGTTGTGGTCACTCGGGCCCATCTGCTGACCACCCGGCGCATCGACCAGTTGCTCGCCTGGCGCGAGTTGACGGGAGCTCAGCTGACCCTGCTGTGGCAAAAGCCCCCGCGCGGGCTGCCGCTGGCGCTGGCCCGCGTGGAGTGCCGTATCAGCGGCCGGGACCAGTTCGAAACGCTCCTCGCCGAGCCGGGACCGATACCCGCGCGCCCGTCCTTCCCTCCTGCTGCGCCGGCGATGCCGGTGCCGGGACCGGCGGCGCTGGCGGTGGCTGCGGGGCGGTCATCACCCGCCCGGCCGCCGCGGGGGACCGGGGCGGCGGTGAGGCCCGGGCGGCCGGCTCACCCTTGCATCGGTGCGTTGGCGACGGCGCAGCTGGTCCAGGCTGCCCCTGCCATCGAGATCCCGTCCGAGGAGGCCGCCGCTCTGGCCGCTCTCGCGCACCCGCTCATCGCCGCAGCGTTGAGTGTGCTGGCCTTCACCCGGGCTGGCCTGGGCAGCCTGCGCTTCACCCGCGACCTCGACATCGCCGGCGACGTCTGCGCCATCAAGCTCCACGGGGTGGGCCATCGGTCCTGTCCTTTGCACGCTGTGCCTGCCTGGGCGCGCCCGCTGTTGGCCGGCGCCCGTGCCCACCATCGTCTGACGACCCACTCGTCCGGGGACGGCGTGTTCGCCCCCGTGATGCTGGCTGAGGCTCGGCATCTGCGTGCGCACGCCGGACGCCTGCCCCGGCTCGGCCTGACCCTGCCCGCCGGCGCTCTTGTCCCGTGAGCTGTGCGTGGCGAAACACCTGCCCTGTGCACCGGGGAAACGGCAGCGCTGCTGCACGTGATGTCGGATGTTTCGCCCGTTCTGTGGCCGGGCTTCGCAGCGACGCCTGTTCTCTCAGCACGTAAGCACAGGCAGCCTGCTCAGGTGCGCTTCGGCACGGGGGCCTTCCTGCGCGCCGCGGCAGTCCTGCGGGCCTGGGCGCGCGCAGCGTGCTGATGCTCGAGTGCTTCACGGGTGCGCTTGGGGATGATCAGTTTCATCTTGGTGGCGGGCGCTACGAAGGTGCTGGCGCCGGTGCCGTAGCGGCCGTTGCGGGTGTCGCTGTCGGTCTTGTAGAGCAGGACGTCGACGATGCCGAGGGTCCGCAGGCTGGTCAGGACGCGTTGGACGTCGTCGATGTTGCGCCAGTCTGGGGTGTAGACGCAGATGGGACGGCGGGTGTCGTCGCTTTTGGTGCGGGTGTTGATGAGCGTGGCCGCCTTGCTGCGGAAGCCGAGAAGGCCGTCTTCGGTTGCGGTGCGGATCGTGGTCCAGGAGCGGTCGAGGAGGCTGAGCGGGGTGAACCAGAGCCACTTGCCGCTCCAGGGATGGTCGTCCTCGGTCAGGGGGGTGTCCGGGGCGGCGGCCCATAGCCAGTGCTCGGTGGTTTCGCGTGATGGGGCGTCCTGCTGGGCCGTTGGGGCGGTCTTGACGATCACGATCGGCACTGTATGCGAAGTTCATTAATTTTTTTGCTTATTTACCCGTTATGGGTCTTGTGGAACGGAACTCCCTCCGGTGGCGCCGTGATCTGGCGCTGACCGCGTGCTGCGCTGCCGCTGTCGCGGAAGCGGACCGAAGCGGCGATCCGGGCCAGCGAGCCGCCCGCCTCATCGACTGCCTGGGCGTTCTGCGCTCGGCACACGGCGCCGGCGCAGCCGCCGCCTTGGATATGCGCGCGCTGCGGCGCGGATTGCGCCACGGGCTCGCGCCCCTCCTGCCCGCCTGCGGCGAGGACGGTGATCCGCTCGGCGAGATGAGGCTGCTGGACCAGGACGGTCTGCTGCGTGACGCCGTGGAGGACCTGGGCCGCGAACACCTCGTGCCTCAGCAGGCGTTGATGGAGTACTGGCCCTGGGCGCGCTTGCGTGCCGAGCAGGAGGAGCAGCAGCTGTACGCGGAGATCCGGCGGCTCCCGCCGGACGACTACGCGAGGGTGCGCGAGCTGCTGGCGAGTGATCCGGTGGCGGAGCAGGGCGTGCTGTGGGAGAAGTGGGGCGGGCTGTGGGGGCGGTTCGGGTTCTTCGAGCCGGTCTCGTCCTGGCCGTGGTGCAACGCGGCGGGCTGGTGCTTCCCGTGTCCTGTCTGTGCCTGGCCGATGCGCGCGCAGCCTGCCGGGCAGGGGGTCTTCGCCGTGGCGTGCGACGCCCATCTACTGGAGGGGGTGCAGTACACCTACCGCCAGGTGCGCGGCAGCAGTGGCCCTCCGGTCCTGGAGGGCGGCGGGGCTTCAGCCGGTCGAGTGGAGGGCTTTCCCGCTGCCGGCGACTATTTGGCGGTCTCCCGGACGGTGTGGCGGTATATGACCCTGCCGGGACGCATGGAATTCGCGATCCGGGACGCGGTGACGGGCATCGCCGGTCTCGACGTCCTCATGTACCCCGGCGGTGACCGCTACGACCTGCGCATCACGGCCGCCGAGCCGCTGGTGGCCAAAGAGTGGCGGGTGGATGCGAAGGCGTGGCGATCTTTCGGGGCCCTGGCCGATGCCCTGCTGGAGCGTCCCGTGCTGGGCACAGCGGTGCCGCTGACGATCGTGGTCCCGCACCGGCAGCGGTCCGACCTTCCGCTGCTGCAGGCGCGTCTTGCCGGGCGGCGGGACCTGGAAGTGATGACCGACAAGGACTTCGTCGCCGAGGTTCTTCGCTGGTGCCGGGGTGAGTGGTGACGAGCGGCGATGTCCGTGAGGCGTTGCAGCGTTGCGCCATCGCGGCGTATCTCGCCCTGTCCGAGCAGTACTTCGCATTCGAGACCGTCGATGGCCGCCGCGGTGTGCCGCTGGACTTCGCGCAGATGTTCGCCGCCCGGCGCACCGATGCATGGGGACGGTGGCTGTCGCTGCCGCGCGCCGAGTACGAGCTGGTGGGCCGGCTGTGGCAGGCGCTCAAGCAGGAGGGGGACCTGGCGCAGCCGGACACGTTCCGCGAGGCGGTTATGGAGTACGCGGTGGCTCCCTCTGCGCTGTTCCGGATTCCGGGGGAATCGAACGCAGACGAAACCCACTGGTTGGTGGCCTGCCACGCGCAAGAGCCCCTCGCCCTGGCCGAGCATCTCATCGAGGAGGCCGAGGAGTACCGGGCCATGCTCCAGAGGGTGCTGCCGACGGCCGGTGAGGGACTGTGGGCCTTCGGCCGGGACCGTCTGTACACGGTGGAGATTCCTGCCAGCGAGAAGGATGCGTTCGTGGCCCCGGTCCGGTTGCGCACCGAGCCGTTCCTTGAGGAGGTGAGGCTGCCGCGGGAAGCGGTGATGGACCGCGTGGTGGGCCAGGCAACCGCCAAGCCAGGGAAGTTCGGGTGGAAACCCGGTCTGCTTCAGGGGTTCTTCGACCGGCTCACCAACGCGTACGGGCGCACGGCGGCAGAGTTGCGGCTGCCCGCGGGGCCGATGACGCTGCTGAATGCGCCCACCGGGGTGGGCAAGAGCGTGCTGATGCGGGATGCGGCGCATTTGCTGGCCGCCGGTGGCCAGGGCCCGGTCCTCATCGTGGTGGGCCGCATCCGTGAAGGACTGGGGACCGCCGAGCAGTTGGCCGCGGAGGATGGGCTGGTCGAGGAGACGGCCGCCGCTGTACGGGAGGCTGCCGAGCGGGCGGGCAAGGCGCTGCGGGTGGTGGCGTGGGTGGCGTCCTCACGCCACGATGACCAGGCCGCGCTCGCATTCGCCCAGGGACGCGAGGACCGCTTCGAGCGGTTCGCCGGCGGCTGCGAGATGACCGGCTGGCAGGTGGACGGCCCGCGGCTGGACCGCACCAGGCTCCCCTGCGCCCAGCTGGAGTGGGTTGATGGTCCCGCCGAGCCGGAGCACGCCAGCAAGCACCTGTGCCCGCGCATGGGCATCTGCCGGCGTTTCGAGCACATCCGGCAGGCCGCCGAGGCCGACATCATCGTCACCAACCACCACAACCTGATCCGTGGACGCTGCAAGGTGCCCGTCGAGGTGGACGGGGAGCGGATCGTCCATGACATGAGCGTGCTGGAGTTCGTGCTGCGGCGCTGCCGCGTCGTCATCATCGACGAGGTCGACGCCTTCCAGTCGACCTGGTGCACGCAGGGAGCGCAGGAGTTCACCCTCATCAGCCGCGGCCGGGGCCACGCGGGGCGGCTGGAAGAGGTCGACCGGCACCGAGGCGGCCTGTCGGCGCTGGAGAACCTGCTGGTGACCGGCCCGTTGATGGAGGCGCGCCGGCTCAGCGAGACCTTCCTGGACAACGTCTTGACCGGGCACCTCTACCTGGACTCCGAACAAGAGCGCCGCAATCGCCCGGGCTCCGGCTGGTACATGGTGGGCAAGAAGGATGCTGAGCTGTGCCGCCTTTTGACCGGCGCCTTGGAGGACGCCGAGATCACTGAAGCAGTGCACCATGCCTACCTGGCCCTCTTCCCAGGCGAGCGGTCCGGCGCCGAGCTGCCGGCGGGCTGGCAGCCGCTCGCCGATCAGATCCGCCAGGCCCTGGCCGGCAAGATCAAAGGAACCCGCCGCAGCAGAAAGCTCGCGGTCTTCAAGGACTCCATCGCCCGCATCCTGGCCGACGCGCCGTTCAACGTGCCCGCCTCCAAACGCGCCGCTGTGGTCAACGATCTCCTCGTGCGGGCCTGGCTCGGTGCGCTGCACAACGAGCTCCACACCCTGAAGTGGTCGATCCTGCCGCTGCTCGGGCAGCTGAACGCGGCCACCGACCTGGTCTCCACCATGGGGCTGCTCCCCCGCGACGAGCCGATTCCCTACGGGCCGCTCGGGCAGAACCTGTATGGATTCAAGCTCGACAAGAACGCCAGCGGCACCGGCCGCCTCTCGCTGCAGTCCCTGGGCGGCGACCCGCACACCTCCACCGTCCGTCTCGGCGACACCGTCGCGCTGGCCACCGCCGGGCTGCGGCGCAGCGTCCTGGGCCTGTCCGCCACCTCGTTCTTCCCCAAGGCCGCCCTGCAGCACGTGCACACCCTGCCCGCCTACGTGATGACCGACGCCGCCCCGGGCGCGGTCACCGCCCACGCCGGGAGCGTGTCGTCCACTGATCTGGGCTGGCAGCCCATCTCGATCGGCGGCGTGGAGGAAAAACGCAAGCCCTCCGAGCTGCGCAAGCTCGCCGAACGGCTGTGGCACACCCAGATGTCGTCACACCTGGAGAAGGTCGCCCGCAACGACCCGCGGCGGGAGCTGGCGCTGCTGGCCGGGAACTCCTATTTCCATGCGGCGGTGATGGCCGCCGGGATCGCGGCCGCGTGCGGCCGCCCCGAATGGGTCGCGGTCCTCGTCAGCAGCAACCAGACCTCCTCCGGGAAGGGGGTGCATCTGCCCGAGGGCGTGGTGCGGGTGACCATCGATGAACTCGAGGACCTGCCCGCCATCCATCCACGGGTGAAGGTGATCTGCGCGCCGCTGTCGGTGGTCTCGCGCGGCCTGAACATCCTCATCCCCCACACTGACCGCTCGGCGCTCGCCTCGGTGTGGGTGGGCGTGCGCCCCCTCACGCACCTGCACGAGCCGGCCGTCATGTACGCGAGCATCAACGCCTGCGGCATCGCCGCCGGCACCGTCAGCGCCGATCCCGCCGGCATGCTCGCCTCCCAGCGCACCGCAGCCGTCCGCCAGCGGGAGTTGCTGCTGCGCACCGACCCGCGGTTTTCCCGCATGCCGAAGTTCCTCAAGACCGAGATCCTGGCGGGCATCCTCGTCGAACTCATCCAGCTGGCCGGACGAGCGCGCCGCGGCGGCACCCCCGTCGAGCTCTACCTGGTCGACCACGCCTTCTTCAACCAGCAGTTGGGCTGCGACTTCCCCCGGCTGCTGCGCTCCTACTACGGCCAGCTGGACGCTGACGAGCAGGACATTCTGCGCCGCGTCTACGGCTCCACCCTCACCGCCTGGCTCGACCTCGCCCACAGCGAGGACCTGCTGCCGAACCCCGTCACCCTCATCCCCGCCCCCACCCCGGATGCCCAAGGACCCCAGTGATGCCGTCGAATGACACCCGCATGTCCATGCTGGCCGCGCCGTTGACCAGCTCGTTGATGGGCACCGTGTGGCTGTACCGGCTCCCCGAGAAGATCGAGCCCGAGTGGAAGAAACTGCGTGCCATCTACCACGGCAAGACCGGCTCGAAGGCCAACCTGCCCTATGCCGGGCTGCTGATGGTGCTGCGCGCCAGCGGCGCCACCAGCGCATCGCTGTATCCCACCAGCAAGAGCAAGCCGCCGCAGTTCCTTGCCCTGTCCAAGAAGCTGACACCGGCCCACCTGCGGGCCGTGGTCGCGCTGTGGGAGCAGGCCCTGCTGCAGACACCCCCGAACGAGATCTCCCTGGCCCACCCCAGTGACCTCGCCGACCTGTTCGCCTCGGTGGAGCCCGAGCAGGTGGCGGTGTGGGACCACGTCCGCCTCGGACCGCACGCGGTGGACGCGGACGGCTGGGTGTGGGACGCGGCCAGCTGGAACCTCGCCTCCCTGCTGGCCCGGACCGACCTGACGGCGGACGGCCGCACCATCCCGCTTCGCCCGGACACCGAGAACAACATGATGGTCTGGGACACCGAACACCTCTGGTCCAGCACCTGGCTCGAGGCCCGACCCGCCAAGGAGAAGACGGGCGAGGCCGGGGCAGACGAGGCGGCCACGGAGGCGGAGGAGTGGAAGGTCAGGCGCCACTACGCCGCGCTGCGTGTGGAAGTGGCGATGAAGTCGCTGCACTCCCTTCCCGTTCCGCTCGTGGTCATGACCCCACGCGTGTCGAGACTGAGCAATCAGATCAACGGCGCCCGCACCGCCTGGTGGGCGCCCCGCTCCCCCAGCGCCCCGCTGCTGCGTGTGAACCTGGGCGGCACGGGCAAGTACACCCACCTTGAGCACACCAGCCGCCTGGCCCTGAACGCCTGGGTCCGGCTGATGGACGACCCGGTTTTCCCGCGCAGTGCTGACGACACCGAGTTCCTTCCCGTCAGCGCCCTGGACCTGTCCGGCAAGCCAGGCAACTTCCGCGCGCTGATCCCTTTCTCGAAGTCGTTCCCCATCGGCAAGGGCGTCGGCCTGCACACCATCACCGCCCTCGCCGAGCACCTGTCCACCGTCACCGGGCAGGACCTCGTCCACGGCCGGCAGGTCGCCAAAGTCCTCTCGGTGGGGGCCCGCAAGACCGAGTACGGCCGCGATGCCACCCTCCTCGACGACGCCAGCCTCACCGACATCCTGGCCGCCGCCGGCTGCTCCAAGCTGCGCGTCCTGGCCCTGTACCAGCACCAGGACATGCGCACCCGCATGCAGCGCCTGCTGGCCTACCACTTCAACCAGCCCCACCTCGCCGACGGCATGGCCGACGATAAAATCATTCAACTCGGCTGCCACACCGAGGTATTGCTGCACCGGGCCCCTGAGCTGCTGTCCCACGGCAGCCACCACGACCGGCGCGGCGCACTCACCGACGCCCTGCCCGGACTCGAAGCCCCCGACACCGGGGTCCTGGCCCTGGTCGAGACCGAGTACGACGCCAAAGACTGGGGCCGCAAGCGGCGCGCCGCCCGCCGCGGGGAAGACGGTGCCGTCGACCCGTACACGCTCGATGCCAAGCCGGAGGTCTCCCGCCACCTCGCACGTCACGGCGTCCTCGCCCAGTTCCTCACCCCCGAAACCAAAAAGCGGCGCTCGAAGAAGAAGGAACGCGAGGCCCAATCCCCGCTCGAGGCCCTCGGCATGGAGCTCGCCGCGGACTTCCCCGGCCACCACGCCATCGGCGACATGCTGCGCTCCGCCGGCCTGGTCCATCCCCGCCTGACCCGCGCCATCTCCACGGGAAAGGGGATCAAGGACCGCGTCGCCCACCTCGGCCTGCACATGCGCGCCCAACTCGGCGAGAAGCACACCAACCGCACCGAGGAACCGAAACTCATGTGGGTCCTCACCGCGTTCGTGCCGGTCGGCGAGCAGTGGAAGGCCCTCGCCTACCTTCCCGCCGGCCGAGGCGGCCACGGCGGCTGGTTCAACTACGCCCGCGCCCAGGGCCTGTCCCGCAGCAGGCCCATCCCCGAGGGCAGCCGCGGCGACGACACTCTGCCCCGCCGCATCGACCACGCCCTGTACGAACTCAGCCGGCACCTCGAGTGCGGCTACGTCCTCTACGTCTCCGGCGACTCCACCCGCCCCGTCTGGCCACTGCTGTCGAACAAGAACGCCGACCTGCTCCCCGACCACGACGGCCTGGCCAACGGCAGGCCCGCCCTGCCCGGAGCCACCCTTACGCCCGAACACCGGCCGCGCGCCGTCATCCGCACCACCTCCAGCGCCGACCCCAGCATCCCCCTGCCCGCGCTCTTCCACGAGATCGACGAGAGCGGCACCACGAGCGACGGCGACAAGACCAGCAACGCGCTGTTCCAGCTCGACGGCACCGACACCACGTTCATCATGAGCCGCCGCCCCCACCAGATGGACGGCAAGACCCCCTCAGCCAAGTCCGGTCGCAGCCAGGGGCGTTGGCTGTGTGACGATCAGGAGCAGCAGGCCGAGACCTGGCACAACCTCACCGCCACCGAGATCGCCGTCATCCAGTATCCCGCCGAGGACGAAGCCCTCCCCTACGCCCTGACCGCAGCGCGGCTGTGCAACCACGCCCTGGCCTGGGAACACCGCACCCGGCATCCCCTGCCCGTCCACGCCGGCATCCAGATGGACAAAAACCACCCCGAGTACCGGCGCACCGTCGACTGGGACAACGACGACGCCACCGGATGACCGCCAAAAGCGATGCATGCGCGCGGTCACCGGTGGCACTGGCGCAGCGGGCCCATGGGGCTGATGCTCTTCGTCCTGGTGTCGGCTGGAAGTGGCAAAGGAGACATCCTCGGCCACGACATCCGCATCGGTCACCGCGGCATGCGCCCCGGCCTCGGCTTCGGCAGCGGCTGCCTCCCCAAGGACATCCGCGGCTTCATGGTCTCCGCCAGTGAGCTCGGCGTCGGCCAGGCCCTGACGATCCTCGGCGAGGTCGACGCCATCAACAACCGGCGCCGCGAGCGCATCATCGACCTCGCCCGCGAACAGATGGGCGGCGACCTCGCCAGCAAGCGGATCACTGTCTGGGGCGCCGCCTGCCCCTGGCCGCCCTGGCGACCCGATCCGCTTCGGTACCGCTCATGGTCGTCCGGGTCGCGAAGCCGGGTCTCGGGATCCAGGACCTCGCCGGGGCGCGCCAGCACGGTCTGGTACGGCGAGAACGGCAGCTAGCACCTGGGGCTGTTACAACGCGGGCGATGCGGCGAGCGTGGCGCAGATGTCGTCGTGACACGTCCTCTTCACTCCGCCGGAGGCTCTCCCCCGCTGGACGCACGGCGCTGATGGCGGCGATGGTTCGCGTCCTCCTGGGCCAAGCGGCGCAGAAGTCTGACGACCGGTTCGAAGAGCACGGTGAGGAACACGGCCCGTTCGGCGAGGGCGATGCGGTCGTCAATTCCGTTGAGTTGTTTGAAGTCCAGGTCCGCGGTGGAGGTGGCGAGCTGGGCGTAGGGGAGGAGGTCGTCAATTGCGTACTCGGCGCCGAGGCGGGACAGTGCTGCCAGGCTTTCGGCGAGCGCCGGGCGGTGCGGCGACTCGTCGGAGATCTGCCAGCCCATGCTCTCGATGAGGATCTCGACCCTCGCAGCGGTTCCCTCGCCTGACGCCGCCTCGTCGACCAAGCTATCTGACCCCGAGTTGCCCCGGCCGTCCCTTCCGGTCTTGTCGGCGGAGGGTACGGGCAGTGCGTGGTGGACGACGCCCAGGGTCTCGAACGCGTCCAGCGGACGGTCAACAGCTTCGAGCACTTCGCGGGTACGGGCGACGGACAGTCCGCCGAGCTGGGTGAGGGAACGGATCAGACGGAGCCGCTGGATGTGCTCTTCGCCGTACTCGACCGCTGTCGGGTTCAGCGCGCGGCCCTCGGGAAGCAGCCCTTCCCGTCGGTAGTACTTGATAGTCGCCACCGGTACCCCGGACCGCCGACTGAGCTCTGAAATCCTCATGCGCTCCCTCACACTCAACTGTCCCACCGGTGTCCCCAGGGTTGCCCCCGATTCTCGATAGTGCCACTATCAGGCACTCGGTAGTAACGCTATCAAGTGCCTCTTCGGCGTGCCCGCTTCCTCCGTTCGCGTGGACAACATGCTCCTGCGGAAGCCTTCGGCGTCACCCCGGCCGCACCCGGCCGTAGTTCCTCCCCCGTCCCCGGACCCGGGCAAGTCAGTCGTGGGTCCGGTCGTCTCGTACGCCTCGACCATGGAGAACCACACAATGTCCCAGCGAATCGGCAAGACCCACTGGAAGCGTTTCGCCATAGCTGCGGTGCCGACGGTGGCCGCAACAGCAGCCGTCGTCGTCTCCATGGCCCAGGGCGCACTGGCCGCTTCGTTCAGCATCTCCGGCGCCGACTTCCAGGTCTCGGCCGACAAGCTGAGCGGCAAAGGATTCGGCAACTACGCCACCGTGGATGTGGCCAAGAACGGCAAGCGCATACCTGTCGCCGTCTCGTCCATCGAGAACGCGACGATCACCGGCATGTGCCAGTCCGTCCCCGTCACCATCCCTGTGCTCGGGACCTACACGATGACACTCAAGGCCGGCGGGTCGGGCACACCGGTCAGGGCCGAGGACCTGTACATCGACATGACCGACCTCCAGGCCAAGACCGCCACCTTCAACAACGTCGACATCGGCGTCGCCACCGGCTCCATGACCAAGGGGCAGGTCAATCCCAAGGACCACGTCGACCCCGACGGCTACGCACAGCAGGCGGACTCGGTCGAGATCATCGACGCCCACCAGCAGGTCTGGGCCACGAGTGCGGGAACCTTCGAACTGCCGGGCCTGCACATGAACATCGCCGCCGGCCGCCACGACTGCTTCTGAGGTCGCTCCCGCCCTCGTCGTCTCCGGCATGGAAGCGGCCGGCGACAGAGGCGGGACGCCGAGCGACCCGCCCGCTCATAGACACCCCTCCCCCACCCATGACTCGGGAGCTCCCCCATGACGAGTGTCGGCGCACCCGCGAACGCCCACCGTGACAGCGGCTTCACTGGCGCTCGCCGGGCCTTCCGGACCTGGCGGCGCACCCGCCCTTTCTGGGCGGGCCTGCTGGTACTCCTGGCCGCCGCGCCGATCATCTACTTCCCGTACTTCAACCTCTCCCTGGGCGCCCTGTCCGTGGCGATGTCCACCACCGCGGGAGCCGGGTCCCTGGTCATCGGCCTGACCCTGATCGTCCTCGGCGGACTCCTCTGGTTCCAGCCGATCATCAGGTTCTTCGCCGGCTGCGTCGCCGTCTTCCTCGGTGTGCTGTCACTCCCCATCTCCAACTTCGGCGGCTTCTTCATCGGCACGCTGTTCGCGGCCACGGGCGGGCTCCTGGCTCTGGCTTGGGGACCGGCCGACGTACACCTGACGGAGACACCCGGCGGCGCCCAGGAGGCGTCGGACACCGCCAGTCCAAAAGAGAGGACCGGCGAATGACCGACCAGTCATCCGATGCCTACGGCGAGATCGCAGAACCCAGCTTCGCCCGGCCGTCGAGAAGCCGACAAGCCGGCCTCCGCACGTCCACGCTGACGCGCCCACGCCTCCGCCCGCGTCCGCGCGCACGCCTGCGCCTGCCGGTTGCGAGGGCTCTCGCGCTGACCGCGTTGCCGACCGCCCTCATCCTCGGGAGCCAGCGTCTGCCCGCCCCTGACACCAGCGCCCTCGCGGCTCATTCCGCTCTTGAAGGGGACGCGGTCAGAGGTGTCGACTGCGCCCGCCTCGGCGACGCATCGGCCCCGGTGACGGCGGCCCCCGCAAGCCCCTCCCCCTCCGCTGGCCCCAAGAGGTCGAGTGCTCACCGCAGTGGCGAGGCGGGCAGGCCGTCGGACCACGCACATGACCAGGAGACGCCACCGTCCCCAAGACAGACCGCCGCCCCCAGCCCTTCAGCCCACAACACCTCCGCCGAGACAGGCCTTGCGGACCTCCTCGCTCCCCTGGATCTCCTCAACGGCGACGCCGACCAGCAAGGTGCGGCACCCCCCACGATCCCCTCGCCGAGCTCGGTCACCGCTACGCCCGAGGCCACGGAGCCGTCCCACCTGCGGCTGTCCACGACGTCGGCGTCACCCGTCCCCAGCCACCGCGTCGCCGAGCCGTCGCCCCCACCGAAGTCCACGCCCGCGGCCGCCCGGGGAGCCGTTCGCACCTGCGACATCAGTGACGTCGAGGCCCCCGAGGAGACGAGTGCCGGCCGCTTCGCCGCCGAGCCCTGGAACATGAAAGGGAGCCGCCTCGAATTGCACGACCTCGTCTTCCACGGCGTCGTGACCGTGGACACGGCCGCCGGACCCAGGCGGGTGCTCAAGTTCTCCGCAGCGGCCGTCAAGATCCGTGACCTGAAGATGGCGGTACCCGTCGGCCAGCAGATCCAGCACATCGACGGAGCACCCGGCTCCACGTCCACGCTGCGAGGCGACGACATCACCATGTACGTCGAAAGCCTGACGGGCACCCTCTCCCGCGTCGGAAACGTCCCCACGCCACCCGTCCTCCATCTGCACCTCACTTCTGACACCGTCCCGGAATGGCTCTACGACACGACCGGGAACATCGGCCTCAAGTTCCAACTGAGCCTGAAAGATGCCGACATCGATCAGGCCGGCCAGACGGGTGGGGAGCTCAACGTCCCGGGGATTCACGGATATGGCACGACACGGTGACGCCGGCGCATGAGTCCGCGCGGCTTCGTGACCATGCGCGACAACGCCGGACCGCGGCTTGTCGCGCGTGCGGTGGTCTGTTGAGCGCCGACGGCGAGGCGCCGGTAGCTCACGCAGCCGCACCGCTTCCCTGGAAGGCGTGCTCTCGATTCGGACTTGGCTCGCGGCCGAGCTTCGACCGCGTCGACGTTGAGCGGGCCATCCTGTACGTGCTGCGAAGGGACCCGTTCGTTCCTGGCTCTGGGCGAGGAACGCACCAGGTGCGGCAATCAGGCGGTGACTATCGCATCTGCGCGCTACTCCACTTTCCCTGGTCGGGTCTGGCAGCGGTCGAGGATGCAGGGCCTTCCAACTCCACACCGCACGCGACGTCGTCGAGATCTGGCGCCACAGCCTGGCCACCCTCGACACCCCGTAGATCACCGCGGCGCATCTGGAGCCGACCGCTGACTCACGGAAACGCAGTGCGCGTTGGTTGCAGCGCTGCATCGGCCCGCTGGCGTGATAGGCCCTCTTATGCGCGCATCAGTAAGTATGTTGAGGTCTTGGATCAGCACCGGTTCGAGATCGTGCAGCAAGCGCGGGCAAAGAGTGCGCTAGGGGGGTGCGTGGTCTCCGGCAGCTTGGCAGGCGCTTTCCGGCGCGGTTGCGTCGATGCCGGGCGCACGGTGCGTTTCCCGATGTCGGGGACGCACTTCGTCGAGGGGAGCCTTCATCGTTGCTGCGGAGCCGCTTCCTCGTTTCGTCGGCAGCGCGAGCCCCCTTATCTGCCACTGCAGCCCCGCTGCACCGGCACGCTGGGCAAGGTCGGCAACTACGCAGCCCATTACGGCAACAACGGCTTGTGAGTGCGCGAACAACGTTCGCCGTCCTTCGAGGGCTTTGCAATCTGTGTCGAGCCCTGCGGGCATTCACCAGACGCCCGACACAGCGCCCTGTGCATCGAGTGGCGACAATTGCGAGTAGCGCGTCCGTGTTGCAACTGGGGCGTTCACCCTTCGCCCTGTGTTCATCATTGCCTGTGCCTCGTCGGCCAAATCCCCGTCCCGGCGTCGGAATGCTGCGAGCTGCGCCGTTACCCACCCTCACCGCTTGGAGATTCTGTGCACCCGTACGTTCCGCCCACTCGACCTGGTCCGCTGGCATCGAGTGCCACGCATGATGCCGCGAAGTGGCAGCGCATGGACAGCCTCCGCGTAACCACGCATCGTGCGCAGCGTGCCTTCCTTATCGTCAACGCGGTTCCCTTCGCCGTGAGCATCGTCCTGAGTTGCTTCACCGATGTTCCCGCCGTGGCGGTGTACGGGGAGTTCACTCTGGGATTGGCGTGGGGCATCGCGCAGTGCGCCCTATTCGTCGCCAGTGCCTGGTTGTGCGACATGCGAATTACACAGAAGTCCGAACCTGCCGAAGATTTCTTGGCGTCCGACGTGCAGCGCACCGAGATGTCGGGTGTTGTCCCCATCGACGGGTTCCGGCGGTGGGATCAGTGACCATGGATATCCTGAGCTCGGGGGCACTCGACCCTATCGGTTCGGACGCGAGGCGCCTCGTGATCGTTGTCTTTTTGATTTTCGTCGGAGGTTCTCTCTTGTGGCTCTTCGCGCTCGCCGCGGCGGAGGAGTCGAACCCGGAAAGGCTTTATGTTGCCAACCGATCCCTCTCTTCGGTCTTCAACGGTTTCGCTATGGCTGGCGAGCAGATATCGGTCGTCACCCTGTTGACGGTCTCTGGGAGCGTCGCCCTGTTCGGC
The DNA here is from genome assembly GCF_044460385.1 of Streptomyces sp. NPDC050121. Taxonomy (NCBI): domain Bacteria; kingdom Bacillati; phylum Actinomycetota; class Actinomycetes; order Kitasatosporales; family Streptomycetaceae; genus Streptomyces; species Streptomyces sp. NPDC050121. The sequence goes on from NZ_JBITJV010000047.1 coordinate 49,238, forward strand.
TACGACGGGTTCACCTTCGCCCTCGACAGTCTGATCATGCTCGGCGTGCTGTTGCTCCTCGGCCAGAAGGTACGAAACAGTGGTCGCTATACTCTGGGTGGCCTGTTCTCATTGCGGGCTTCAGGTTCCGGGCCCCGAGTTGCCGCGGCCGCAGTGACTCTTGCCATCGTGATCCCCATTCTCGCGATCCAACTGCGTGCCGCCGGCATCAGCGCAGCCCTCCTGATCGGTATGCCGACGGCTGGCGCACAGTTGTTGTGCACGGTGCTGATGGGCTGTCTCGTTGTCTGCTTCGCAGCGATGGCGGGGCTGAGGGGCAACAGCTTCATGCATGTCGCCAAGGTGCCGATCATCTTGGTGACGCTTGCTGCGGTCACACTGCTTGCCCTAAAAAGGTTCGAGTGGGAGCCGGGAACTCTGCTCTCGACCGCGGCGGAGAAGAGCTTGGCACCGGACAGCTATCTGAGTCCGGGTTTGTGGCCGTACACGGTGAGCTTCGGGCCGCTCAACACGCTCGGCAATCACGTAGTCTTCATCCTCGGTACGGCCGTGATGCCCCACCTGATCCTGCGGATCGGCGCGTCGCGGACAGGGCATTCGGCGCGGCGCTCTATGAGTATCGCCACGGGGCTGGTCGGCGCGTTCATCCTCCTGCTGGTCACCACCGGCTTCGCCTCAGCTGCTGTGGTAGGCGCGAGCGGCATCGGCGCGGTGGATGCCTCTGGGCAGTCGTCCCCGATTCTGCTGGCCGCAGATCTACTCCGAGAGGGTTCGACAGGACGCGTCGTCCTCATCACCCTCATGGCATGCGCCGTCTTTTTGACAGTGCTCACCGGGGTAACCAGCGCGACGTTCGCTGCCGCTGTCTCCTTCGCGCACGATGTGTTCGCGGGAGGGAAACGCAGCCGCACCGACAGCGAAGAGATACGAGCATTGCGCGTGGCCGCCGTCATCGTGGGCGCGGTCGGCCTGTCATTGGCCGCTGTAATCCGCCGATACCCGACCGACTTCCTGATCGCATTTTCCATAAGCGTTGCCGCTTCATGCGTATTCCCTGTGCTGATGTACACGTTCTTCTGGAGCCGGTTTAACCGCAGGGGACTACTGTGGTCCGTGTATGGGGGACTTCTGCTCTGCACCGTCCTCACTACCTTCTCACCCATCGTCTCTGGGACGGAATTCGCGCTATGGCCTGAATCCAGCTTCAATTGGTATCCGTTCCAGACTCCTGGACTGGTTTCCGTTCCTGTCGCGTTCATCCTCGGGTGGCTCGGAAGCATTATTTCACCCCAAACTTCCGAGGCCGATTTCCGGAGCATGAAATACAAAATCTTGACGGGAAAGGAAAGCTAGGATTCACTCCGGCAGTGCACAATGGTAGGGCGTGCGTCGACACCCTCAATGTGAACCATGGGATCGGTTGAGCAACACCGATATCCGTCGCAACCCCCCAGTTGCACACGGCTGGGTATGGCTGTCCACCGGCATCCATACCCCTGCCTCCGTCGGTGAGTAGCCACCGACGGTGACCCTGGCCGACCGGTTCGAAGTGGCGCTGCCAGTGGCCGGTCGGCTTGCGTCTTGGGCCTACTTTGGGGGCCTCGACGACGATCTTGCGTCCGCCTGGAGGCCTACGTCGCCGAGGCGGTCAGTCGGGCTCGGCATCACCGATTCGCGGGCTGCGCGGTGCGCAACGACGTGTGCGAGGCGCGGGCCGAGGACGACGAGCTCGTACGGATTGCGCAGTCGTGGCTGTCGGACGCTCGCGAGCGCCCGCCTGATCGTCGCCGGCTCGGTGCCGACGACTCCGACACGCTCGCCGACCCGTCTGGCTGGTTATGGACGGTGGCCATGCTGGTGGGCCAGAGTTCACTGACGCGGCTCTCGCACTCACCCACCGCCTGCTCGAACACTCCGTCTGACGCCTGCCTCGCACGAAGCGGCTGTCCGCCTCTATGAGTCGATCAAAACCGAGTGGCTCTTCGGCTCCTGCCCTGTGCGCCGTACGGAAGGTGACGTGTCGAACCACCGACGTACCGCACGAGTGAGACTGGCCTGCTCGTGCATTCCCAGTCTCGCCGCGATGTGCGAGAACGACAGGTCGGTCGTTGTGATCAGGTCAAAGGCCTGACCCCTGCGAACGCGATCGACGACGCCGATGAAGGTCGTGCCCTCCGCGGACAGGGACCGCTGCAGCGACCGCGGGTGGAGACTCAGCAGCCGTGCGACTTTCGACAGGTCCGGATAGTCGCTTCCGTGCTGCTCGCTGAGAATCGCTGCCACCAGGTCCGAGATCGGCAGGTCCTTGCGGCCGAAGTGCGTGTCGAGATAGCCGATCGCGGTGTCACGAAGCAGGGCGTTGCCGCCGCTGACCGGCATCGAGACAGTCCGCTCGTGACGCGGAGAACCGCACTCGGACAAGCAAACCGGACCTCCGCTCCGAGGCTCCCGGGTAGGCGCTTTCAGGGGCCAGACGCGCGTGCGGAAGCTGGACCGAACGAAGTCCGTAGGGTGCGTCGCCGTTGATCAGCGTCAAGAATCGGTGAACGATCGCGATGCCGTAGTCGATCGACCGCGGTGACGCGTCCATCGTCTTGCTCGCGTAGCGAAGCCCGATCACCCCGGGACTTCCCAGCGGATCCTCGGTCACCTCGAGTGAGATGGCCGGGTGTAGACGAACAGGTACCGGCTCGCGCACCCGACGGCCTTGCCGATCGTGCGTGAGTTCTCCATGGCGATCGCCAGCGGCCCCAGCATATGCAGATCCTGCTGCGCAGCCATCCTCAACCCGAGGCCAGGCAGCGCGAACTGGCTAGCCCTCTCCTCAAGAACGCGCTCGACCAGTCGGAGGCTGACAAAGGAGTTGCCCTCGACGATCTTCGCCTCGTCGAAGCCATACGCTGCGAGGAGGCCGGGAACCGGGCCGCCGGCCGCGCTGACGAGCGTGGTCAACCCCCGCAAGGTTCTCGTTGTCGCCCAGCGACTACCGCGAAGCCCACGGATTCGCCTGACCGGCCTGATCACAGGCCGTGGCACAGCCATACCAGCACGCGGCGCAATCGTTCTATGTGCTCTGCCGGGCCGCACTCATAGATTGCGTCTGTCCGAAACCACGGCTCGAGACATGATCACTCCAAGTGAACCACAGCTCGAGAGACGGACCACTATCAGAATCGGAACATCACATGAACCGCGAAGATATCGAGTTCAAGGGTGAGGGTGGCGTCACCCTCCGGGGCTGGTTCTACCCGGCCAAAAACACCAGCGGCCCCGCACCAGTCGTCGTCCTGGCGCACGGGCTGTCAGCCGTTAAGGAGATGCACCTCGACGACTACGCCGTGGTCTTCGCCGAAGCCGGTCTCAACGTGCTTGTTTACGATCACCAGAACTTCGGGGACAGCGATGGGGCTCCCCGCCAGGAGGTTGACCCGGTCCTGCAGTACCGGGACTTCCGGAACGCAATCACCTACGCCACCACCCGCCCTGAAGTCGACGCGTCGAACGTCGGCATCTGGGGCTCCAGCTTCTCCGGTGGACACGTCCTCATGGTCGCGTCGATCGACAAGAGAGTGAAGGCCGTCGTCTCCCAGGTGCCTTTCGTCTCGGGATCGCGCATGCTGAGCCAGGCCATCCGGCCGGACTTCATCCCACACACCCGTGCGGCACTGCAGGGCGACCGACTCCACCAGTTCACGGGCGGAGAGCCCACGATGCTCCCGGTCGTCACACCCGACCCGATGGCGCAGGCGGTGATGCCCGCAACCGAGGCCTACGAATGGTTCAGCAAGACATCGGCTGACCGGGCCCCCAACTGGAAGAACGAGATGACGGCTCGGAGCCTTGAGCTGGCGAGCGAATACGAGCCGGGCAGCTACATCAGCCGGATCGCCCCGACCCCACTCCTGATGATCGTGGCCGCCGGCGACACTGTGACACCGTTCGAGCACGCCCTCGACACGTACGAAGAGGCCCGGGAGCCGAAGCAGATCATCGTCATCCAGGGCGGCCACTTCGACGCCTACACGGGATCCGGGTTCGACGAGTGCTCCGCAGCCGCACGTGACCACTTCGTCAAGCACCTCCAAGTCTGAGACGCCCGTACCAAAGCCACATCCACCCGCCGTGCATCCAGAGGAGCCGCAATGCCGTACTGGGAGATCTTCGCCCCCGAGAACGCCTACACGCCGGAGGACAGGGAACAACTGTCCGAGCGCATCACCTCGCTCTACGTGGACTACGCCAACCTGCCCAAGTTCTACGTCGTGACCCTGTTCCAGGACGTTCCGGAGAACACCATGTACGTCGGTGGCAAGGCGGCCACCAACTTCGTGCGGATACGGGTGAACCACGTCGCCAGGCAGATGGTTGACCCCGAGATGCGTTTCACGTGCATGGAGGTGATCGGGGAGAAGCTCGCGCCGTTCGTGAAGGATCGCGGCTACGACTGGGAGATCCACATCGATGAGAGCCCCATGGACCTGTGGCGCACGCAGGGCCTCGTTCCGCCTCCCCCCGAGTCCGACATGGAGAAGCTCTGGGCAAAGGAGAACAGGGCCATTCCCTTCGAGGTAGCGAGCTGACCTGCTGACCGAGGACCCGGCGCACGGTCGGGCGCTGACGGTCACCGCGCCCCGGGCCCTCTTCTTCCACCTCCGGCGTCTGAGGAGTGTGCCGTGACCACAGCGCGGGCACCGCTCCGGCCACCGCGATCATCCTTGCGCTCTGCGCCGCCGCTGCCTCCGCACAGTGTTGCTGGTCCTGCGGTGAGCAGGATCAAGGGCTCCGGCGGCCGCGGGGCTGCTCCAGAAGACTGAGGCGCTCACGTACCAGCGCTGGGCGCGCTCGTCCTACGAGTCACCGATCGCGCGTTCAAAACTTGACTTCGCCCACCGCCGACGATCGCCATGCGACGCCGGCCCCCCACACCGCTCCGGAGGTACCTCATGAACTCTGAGACCCCCTCGCCAGCCGTACCCATCCGCGCGACGGTCTTTGTCGGTCGCTCGCCGAACATCCCCGCCGAAGAGGTGCCCGGCATACCGCCCGGCACCTTCTCGCCGACCACGGCCACCCTCGTGAGCGGCGCCACCGAGGTGGTCCTGATCGACGCGCTCTACCTCAAGAAGGACGTACAGGAACTCGGTGATCTGATCGAGCGCACCGGCAAGAAGCTCACGACGATCTACATCACCCACGATCATGCTGATCACTACTTGGGCTTCGGACCGCTCCTGGAGCGGTTCCCGGAGGCGAAGTGCGTGGCGCTCCCCCACGTCATCGAGTCCATGAAGGCCACCATGCAAACGCAGGCCGACCAGTGGAAGTTGCTGTTCGGCGACACCTGCGTCATGGCGGGACCGGTTCCGGACCCGCTGGAAGGTAACACCCTGTACGTCGACGGATCTCCCCTGCACATCATCGAGGTGAAGCAGGCCGACATCCATCCCACGTCCATCGTGCATATCCCCGGGATCGACGTCGTCGTGGCCGGTGACTCCATCTACAACGAGATCCACCCGATGCTCGGTCTGTCGACGCCCGCGGAGTGGCAGGACTGGCTCGAGACCGTCAATGTCGTGGAGAGGCTCCGACCGCGAATGATCGTGTCCGGACACCGCAGGCCGGACAGCGACGACTATGCGGTTGACACCATGATCGCCCAAACCCGTGCCTACATCCAGGACTTCGCAGCCGCCTACGAGGTCGCGAAGGACGCCGAAGAACTGATGGCCGTCATGACTGCGAAGTACCCGCACCACGGCAATCTCTGGACACTCGAGTTCTCCGCCATCTTCGCGATCATGGGACGCGATGCCGCACAGTGACCGAGCCTTTCACTCGGAGCCAGCACCAGTTGCCAACCGCACCTATTCATCTTGTTGATTATGAGAGGTGGGTTTATGCATCCCTTCTGCAAGGCTGTCGAGAGCGGTGACATGGATGCCGTGACCGCGCTGCTGGCCGACGACGTCGTCTTCACCAGCCCGGCCGCATTCAGGCCGTACCCGGGCAAGGCGATCACCGATCACATCCTGCGCAGCGTGACTGGCGTCTTCAAGGACTTCACCTACACTCGCGAGATCACCAATCCTGACGGCCGTGACCACGCCTTCGTCTTCACCGCCACCGTCTCGGGCAAGAACGTCCAGGGCTGCGACTTCATTCACTTCGACGAGAACGGCAAGATTGACGACATCATGGTGATGGTGCGCCCGCTTTCCGCCCTTCAGGCCCTGGCCGAGGCGATGGGTCCCCACTTCGAGCAGACCACCCTGGAGACTGCGAAGAAGTGAGCGCGGCAATCAACTCCGGCGCGATCGAACTGGAGCAGTGCCACCCACGCCGCAGCTCACAGAGCCCTGGCCCGTGCCGCAGTGGGCTCGAGCACGGCCTGCACGTCGCCGCATTCCAGTGCAGTTAGTCTCGATCTTGCACGACGGTCCGCCGACGGCGTCGGTGGACCGTTTCGCTTTCTGTGGCTGACAGTGGGCATGCTGGCGGCGCGAGTGTCGCGTCGGGTAGGCACCGGGTTCCACTGCTCGGGCTGGGTCCACCGAACACCATCAGTTGCGGCTTTCCGCGATGTAGTCGCCAGTGAGCCTTCCGGCGGTGTCGTCGCCCCCATCGGGGGCCGTGCCGGCCCCCGGGGCTGTGGCCGGCCTGCATGTTCTCAGCCGTGGTCGGGCGCCATCGAGACCACAACCTTGCCAGCCTTGGCGCGGCCGTGCTCTACGTGTGCCATCGCCTCGAGTGTCCGGTCGAACGGGAAGACGCTGTCGATAACGGGGCGGAGCTTTCCGCTGTCGTAGAGGGCGCTGAGTTTGCGCAGCTGGGAGCCGTCGGCCTGCATGAAGAAGAACTGGTAGCGCACGCCCAGCGCCCTGGCACGCCTGCGAATCTTGCGGCTGAGCGCGTTCATGACCAGGCCTAGGGCGGAGGGGGCGCCGAGCTGCTTGGCGAAGGCGGCGTCCGGCGGGCCGGCGACACCGATGGCCAGGCCGCCGGGCTTCAGCACCGTCAGCGACTTCTCGAGGTTCGCTCCGCCGAGGGAGTCCAGCACCAGGTCGTAGCCGGACAGCACCTTCGAGAAGTCCTCCTTGGTGTAGTCGACGACGACGTCGGCACCGAGGGTCCTGGCCAGTTCCTCATTCTCGGTGCTCGTGGTCGTCGCCACCGTGGCGCCGAGGTGCTTGGCGAGTTGGACGGCCGTCGACCCGAGTCCGCCGGCGCCGGCATGGATGAGCACCTTCTGCCCTGGCTGCACCTGAGCGCCGTCGACGAGGATCTGCCAGGCAGTCAGGGCCACCAACGGCACTGCAGCCGCCTCTTGGAAAGTGAGAGAGGCGGGCTTGGGCGCGACATCGTCCGCGTCGATGGCGATGAACTCCGCAAAGCTTCCTACCCGTAGGTCTCGCGGACGGGCGTAGACCTCGTCGCCGACATTGAGGTCGTGTACGGCGGAACCGACCCTCGTCACGACGCCGGCCACATCGTGGCCGAGCACGAACGGGAGCTTGTACTTCAGGAGCAGCTTGAGCTCCCCGTCGCGGACCTTTTTGTCCAGCGGGTTGATGCCGGCGGCGCTCACTTTGACCAGGACGTCGCGCTCTCCGACGGTCGGCTCGGGTACCTCTGCGGCGCGGGCGCCGTCCTTGCCGTACTTCTCGACGACGAATGCCTTCATCCCGGCCGCCATTCTGTGTGGGTGTCTCGGTGGTCGATGCGACTCTTCGGGCAGAACCCGCCTGCGCGCCCGCATCTCGTGCGCGCCTGTCTCTCGTGTGCGGCCGGGCCGGTGTGCCGGTCGCGACACTACTTACTGAGTATAGGAAAGTAAACTCAGATGGGGTTAGGGTCCCCCCCATGGATGCGAGGACCGAAGCCCTGCAGGCCGCCGGCGCGGACCCCCGGCTCGACCGGGACGTGTCGAACTGCTCGATTGCCCGGACCCTTGAGGTGGTGGGCGAGAAGTGGACGATCCTGATCCTGCGCGAGGTCTGGTACGGCTCGTCGCGCTTCGGCGACTTCGAACGCGTGCTGGGCTGCCCTCGCAACCTGCTCGCGTCCCGGCTCCGGATGCTCGTGGAGGAGGGGATCCTGGCTGCCGAGACGTACAAGGAGCCGGGCTCGCGGAGCCGGCCCAAGTACGTGATCACTCCCAAGGGCATGGATCTGGTCCCGGCCGTGATGGGACTCCTGCAGTGGGGTGACCGATACCGCGCCGACCCTGAGGGACCGGCCGTACTGACGCGACACCGCGGATGCAGCGCACCCGTCGGCGTCCGGCTCCGCTGCGAAGAGGGGCACGCCGTGCAGGCGGAAGACATCGAGAGCGTCCCCGGTCCGGCGTTCCGCCTGCGGCCCGCCACGTGAGCAGAGCGCGGTGGCTCCAGCGAGGCTCGGAGCCCGGCTGGATAGCGACCTCGGCCGGGTGAGACTGGCATGCCCTGTGGTGCACTCGACCACGACCGGCACGGAGGCACCGCGTGTCCACAGTCCGCCGTCCAGATCGGACCACATGATCAACGGCGCGATCGCTTTCAGCTCCGGTGGCTTCGACAGCTCAGCCATCCGCTGGGTGTTGCCGAAATAGCTCCCGCCGATCATGTCGACGGAGCCGTTCGAGCCAGGCAGGGCAGTGGCCCACCGTACGGTGTCGCACCCGTCGCTCTCCTTGTACGTCCACGGCTCCCGCTCCCCTTCGTAGCGAACCGGCCGCGGGTGTCCTGGATGACAACGATGAAGCCGCGCCTGGCCGCGGCCAGCGGATCGAGTACGACGGTCATCATGGGCGTCTGCTTGCCGTACAGCAGCCGGCTCAGGAGCACTGGCCGTGGTCCCGTACCGCCGGACTGTTAGACGTCCGCGCGCAGCACGGCGCCGTCACGCATCTCCGCCGGAACGTCGAACTCGATCTGGATCCCTGCCATGTGCCGCTCCATCTGCGTCTTCTTTTGCGGTGCGCTTGGGCGTGAGTGTGCACCAGCCGGCTGAGCTTGCGAATCTGCTTGTAGAAGGCCCGGGCGGGAAAGACGTGGTGCAGTGTGCTCGCGCGTTCAGCCACGGGGCCAGCGGTCTAGCGCCGCTTCGGCTTCGCGTTGGTCGTTGTCGCGACGATGGCCGGGGGCGTCGCCGTACCTGATTGCCTCTGTTGTTAGGCGGTCGAAGGTATGCCATTGCTTCATGCAGACCTGCAAGGGTGTGTCGGGCTACGCACAGCTCGATCACCTGATGGACAGCGGCGGTGACCGAGGCGTCACTGGCCAAGTTGAGATCGAAGACCGCCACACCGCTGAGCGAGCACCGCTGAGCGGAGTGACGTCTGAATGTCGCGGCTCGTGACCACCACGTAGAAACCCGCTGTGATCAGCGCCGACGCGGGTTCTTTCCCGATACGGATGACGCACCCGTCACGAGGCCATCGGCCGATTGGTCGTCATCAGAGGCCTCCGACCCTCAAGGAAACCGATCGGTTTCTCACAAGTAAACAGGGCAGGCCAGACGCATCAGGCAAGGGGTGACTGAGCGGGGGCCCACAGCTGCGATCGCCGCGCCTCGACACAGGACAAGCTATACATTTAATATAGTGGATGCTAGCGTTTCCGGTTATGACGAAGGAGTCACTCGCAGGGCCGCGCTTCTTAGTCGCAGGAGCCGTCCAGACCTGGCGCAGCGAGCCCGCACCAGGCCTATGGGCCAGGTGGCCTGGGAAAAGCGACCGCATGCGCTCGTCTCGTGCGCGATATGCGAGTGCTGGTCCGCGCCCGCGCCGTCCAGGGTGTTGAGCGTTGAAGCGATGGCAGCCGCCGAGGCGTTGTCGTCTGGGGTCGACTCAAGGCGGATCCCGAGGTCGGCTCGTCACAGTCGCACGTCGGGTCACTTGAGTCGACCACGGGATCGTGTGCAGACGCGAATCGCATGCCGGACTGCCGGCTCAGCTGAGATGAGTCCGTACGCCAACACCGCGCGAACCAACAACCGATTACTTGATCTGCCGCACTCATGGCAACACGGCTGAGGCTCGTCCGCGGGCCATGTCCTTGAAGGGATCACTGAATGTACATCGAGGCCGAGAATCTCACGGCTCAAGCAGCGTATAAGTTGCTGATCGGCAGCGTCATTCCGCGACCCATCGCATGGGTCAGCACTCTGTCGGGCGATGGGGTCGGAAACCTGGCGCCGATCTCGTTCTTCACCGTCGTGGGCCGCAAGCCGCCTATGGTTTCGTTGTCCATCCAGCCCCGGTCCGATGGTGTCACGCTCAAGGACAGTTTCGTGAATATGCGTGACACCGGCGAATTCGTGACCCACTTGGCCACACTGCCGCAGGCGCTTCCTCTGCATCTCAGCGCGAACGAATTCGAACCCGATGAGGACGAGTTCGACATGGTCGGAGTGAAGAAGGTGCCCAGTTCCGCTGTTAAACCACCTCGTATCGAGGGCGCGCCGATTGCGTTCGAGTGCGTGGTTGAAATGATCGCCCCCTCACCGGACAAACTCAATCACCTCGTGGTGGGGCGGGTCGTGCAGTTCTACATCCGCGATGACCTCTACCTGCCCAACGGGCGGATCGACACCGGTGCTGTCGCGCCGATCGGTCGGCTGGCCGCCGAGTACACGGTGGTGAACAACGCGTTCGTCCCGCCACTAGACAGCGAAACCCTCGCGCGGTTCGACGGCCGCCGGATGCAACGACTCGACCAGCACGACGAGGACTACTCGATGATCGACACCGCCCAGTGGTCACCGTCCGGATCCATCATGCGGGGAGACGAACAATGACCGGTCGGACACGCGTTGCCACCCACCAGGTGCGCCGGCTCGAAATCGCGGTCGACCTGCCGTTCGAGGAATTCCGTCAGCGCTACGAGCAGGCGGTCCCTGCCTTCAATCCCGGCCACTTCGGTGACCTCGACCCGGACCGGACCGACTGGGCCACGATCCGCCAGATCACCGACCAGCAGGCCCCGCACGATTTCCTGCTGTACTGGCGCGCCGAGACCGACCTGATGATGCGAGTGGCCGGACACACACGCCGGTGTACCGCCTACCTCATGGGCAACCACACCATCGCCGAGCGCATGTATCGCCACAACCCCGGTGTCATGCTCTACGCGCCTCTGCGCACCACTATCTACGAGGACCACGACGACCAGCTGTGGTTCTCCGTCGATCAGCCCAGCACCCGCTTCTCGAGTTTCGACGATCCGAAGATTTCCGAGGTCGGCATGGAGTTGGACGGCAAGCTGGCCGACCTATTCACCACGCTCGGTCTCGTCGTTCCCACCGAGCTGACGCGGTGAGCGGGGACCGGGGACCGGAGTCAGGGCTCATGACCACCCCCGCGGCCTGTGAAGCCGACTACGACGTCATAGTGGTCGGGTCGGGCTTCGGCGGCAGCGTCGCGGCCCTCCGCCTCACGGAGAAGGGCTACCGGGTCGCCGTGATCGAGGCGGGCCGCCGGTTCGCCGACGACGAGTTCGCCAAGACATCGTGGGATCTCAGACGCTACCTGTGGGCGCCCGCGCTTGGCTGCTTCGGCATCCAGCGCATCCACCCACTCAAAAACGTCATAGTGAATGCGGGCGCCGGTGTCGGCGGCGGTTCACTCGTCTACGCCAACGCGCTCTATCGGCCTCCCAAGTCGTTCTACGCGGATCGGCAGTGGGCACACATCACCGACTGGGAGTCGGAACTGGCGCCCTACTACGACCAGGCCAGCCGCATGCTGGGAGTGGTCACAAACCCGACCACGACTGCCTGCGACAACGTGATGCTCCAGGTCGCGACCGACATGGGCGTGGCGGACTCATATCAACCAGCCCCGGTCGCAGTGCACTTCGGCGAGCCCGGCAAGGCCGTCGACGACCCCTTCTTCGGCGGCGTCGGGCCCCGGCGTACCGGGTGCACCGAGTGCGGATCCTGCATGACAGGGTGCCGGGTCGGCGCGAAGAACACCCTGGTCAAGAACTACCTCTACCTCGCGGAACGCGCCGGTGCGAGGGTCATGCCATTGACCACGGTGGATGCGGTACGGCCGCGGTCCGACGGGTCCTTTGTGGTGGACGTCCACAGGACTGGGAAGCGGTCCCGCCGCTTCCGCCGGAATTTGACGGCACACCAGGTCGTACTGGCCGCCGGCACGTGGGGAACACAACGCTTGTTGCATCGGATGCGAGACAAGGGGGTGCTGCCAGAGCTCTCAACGAGGTTGGGGGAGCTGACCCGCACGAACTCCGAGGCAATCATCGCCATCAGCCGGTCCAGAGCCGACCCTGAGTTCGACTTCACCCGTGGTGTGTCGGTCACCTCGTCGATCCACCCGGACGGCGACACGCACATCCAGGCGGTGCGCTACGGCAAGGGAAGCAATGCGATGGGCCTGTTGCAGACCGTCGCCACCGACGGTTCGCTGCCCATGCCGCGGTGGCTGCAGATGCTACGCACCATCACGCGGCAGCCGGTCAAGTCGATGACGATGTTGTTCAACAGCTTCCGGTGGAGCGAGCGGTCGATGATGCTGCTGGTGATGCAGAGTCTGGACAACTCGATCACCACGTACACCAAGCGTGGTCTGTTCGGGCGCCGCAGATTCACCTCGAAACAGGGGCACGGCGCGCCGAACCCGACCTTCATCCCCGCCGCGCACCAGGCGAACCTACGCGCGGCCGAGCACATCGGCGGCATCGCGGGCGGGACATGGGGCGAGATCTTCAACCGGCCGATGACCGCGCACTTCTTCGGCGGAGCGCCCATCGGGGTCTCGCCGGAGGAAGGCGTGATCGACCCCTACCACCGGGTGTTCAACTATCCGGGAGTGTCCATCGTGGACGGAACAGCGCTCACCGCCAACCTCGGTGTGAACCCGTCGCTGACTATTACCGCCATGGCGGAGCGTGCCTTGTCGCTCTGGCCCAACAAGGGCGGGACCGATCCGCGCCCAGCCCAGGCACAGCCCTACCGTCGACTCATCCCCGTGGCCCCGGATAACCCCGCCGTCCCGGCGACGGCCCCGGCGGCCCTGCGGCTGCCGATCGTGGGCTGAACCCCTCGCACTGCGGGCAACCGACGGGATCGGTACACCGATCCCGTCGGTTGCGTGGCATCCGCCGAGCCAGCCGAAGATGACGTGGGAGAACGGCGGGTCGTCCGGGGCCGTGAACGCGGGCCTTGGTGGACGAATGTTTGCCTGCCCAACAGCGCCGACCGCGTGTGCCGCCGTCGAGTTGGACGGGCGTCCCGTCAGTGGCCGGACATGCCGCCGTCAACGGCGAGCGTGGCGCCAGTGACATAGGACGAGGCGGGGCTGGCGAGAAAGATGACCGCGGCGTCGAGCTCTCGTTGCAGCCCCAGCCTGCCCATCGGGCTGGTCTGCCGGACGAACGTCATGAGCTGTTCCTCGGGGATCCCGGAGGTCATCTCACTGGCGAAGTATCCCGGGGCGATGGCATTGACCCGGATGCCCCGGCGTCCCGTCCATTGCTGGGCGAGGTCGCGGGTGAGGCCGATGAGGCCGGCCTTGCTGGCGGCGTAGGCTGCCTGCGGGGCATAGGACTTGATCAGACCGAGCACGCTGGCCACGTTGACGATGCTGGAACCAGGCTCCATGACACGGCCGCACGCCTGAGCCGCCCAATAGGCGCCGTTGAGGTTGATGTCGACGACGCGGCGGAAGTCCTCCGGGCGTTCCTTCAGAGCGGGAACGGCCGTGCCGACGCCGGCGTTGTTGATCAGGATGTCGAGGCGGCCGAACTCGTCGACGGCCGACCGTGCCAGCGACTCGCACTGTTCCGGATCTCCTACATCGGTGGCGACGGTGAGGGCTTGGCGGCCGGTGTCCTGGACCTGCCTCGCAGTCTCGGTGAGTCGGTCAGGGCGGCGGGCGGCGAGGACGACGTCGGCGCCCGCCTCTGCGA
>NZ_JBITJV010000048.1:0-62826 GCF_044460385.1 Streptomyces sp. NPDC050121
CCACACGCCGCAACGACGCGCACAGCAAAGCCGATCACGGCCACCGTCAACCATCAGCTGGGATCGAAGTGTCAAGCATCTCCCGGGACCGGACATACCACCGAAGCGTGATGCGTCCAAACTTTCTCTACGTCTTCAAGGCGACCCGCTGACGCGGGTCGCGCGCGGCACGGCCGCCCACCCGGCCCGCTCTCGGCTCCGCCACCGCGGGCCGGCCAGCGACCAGGCCGCGCAGAAGCGCGTAGCGGACGACCGGAAACGCTGAGAAGACCGGACGCGCCCGTACGGTGAGCGCCAGGCCGACGGCGAGGCGACGGCAGGGAGTTGGTCGGAGCGCAGCCCGGCGCCGGGGTCGGTCGGCTCCGTGTGCTTTACCCACCTCCCCGGGCCGGGGCCCGCGTCGGGCAAGGCCAGGGGACCACTCGTTCAAATTCCGGGCAGGGGCACAGCCTGCCCGAGTTGCCGGGCCAGCGTACGGCCCCCTGACCATGCCCGACCCCAACCCGGGCAGGACACCGGCCAAAGCCCACTCCACCGCCCTCACGCACGCAGCCGCCTGACGGCAACGCCGACGGCAACACGGGCGCACAGCACGGCACTTCCACGCACACCCACGGACCGGCAAGAATTCACTGACCAGCGAAAACGCAGGTGACGACCGCCCCGCGAGCACACGTACTATGTGCTGGCGGGCGAGACGCCGGTACTCGTTCACAACAGCAACTGCACGAAGCCGGTCAACCTTCCAGGGTGGCGGAAAGTGGACATTGATATGGATCATGTCCTCGACCGACACACCGCTGCAGGCAAGACGTACAAGCAGAGCGGAATCAAGACGAAGTTCCCGGACTACATGTCTCAAGGGGAGATTGAGTCCACGATTCGCCAGGCGTACAGGTCGTCTTCGGTTGCAGGGCGTTCTCAGGGGGATCGAGTCTTCCTGCGAGGCTCGGCAAATGGGCTTGACGTCGAGATGTGGGTAAACAAACAAACGCGCATGATTGAGACCGCATACCCGGTTTGGAGGTGAGATTGATGGAGTTCGAACTGTTCTGTGACGTGGAATCTCTCGATCTCGCTAGATCGGGCTCGATCTGGGGTAACGTCTGGATCAATATCTCCGGGTGCTCCTTTCCGGAATCGAACTGGAACGACATGCCAGTCGCATTCATCGTGGAATTGATCGACGCGGTTTCCTTTGTTCGTCAGGCTGAGGGAAGGCGCAGGAGAGTCAGGTTCTTCGACGGCCCATTCTGGATCGATCTGGTCGGTCGGGGTGATGGTGCCGTGAATGTTTCGGCTAACGCCCACGGCGCAGACAAGAGGGTGACGGTCAGCGTTCACGACATGGCTCGATCGTTGACAGCGGTTCAAACTGAGTTGGTCCGTGCGTGCCTGGAGCGGGGATGGGGTGAACAGATGGACGTTCGCCGCTTGCAAGCTCAGTAACAGGCGTCCGACGAGACTCCTGATGGATTCAGAAGTGCAAATCTGAAGCCCCGCCAGGTACGGCCTGGCGGGGCTTCTGCACGGGGTGACGGCAGTAGTTGACGGCAACGTCAGCGGATGAAGGCGGTGCCGGGTGGCGGGTCGTCGCAGTCGCTGTTGGCCGTCTCGGTGGTCCGGCTCCCAAGTGCAGTGCTGAGGGTGTCGATGGCCTTGCGCTGGAGGCGGAGCCGAACGTGGGCGTAGACGGTGGCGGTGACGCCGATGTGTGCGTGACCGAGGAGTTCCTTGATCACGACGAGTTCGACGCCCTGCTCCAGGAGCAAGGTCGCGGTCGAGTGCCGGAGGTCGTGGAAGCGGATGCGGCGGAGGCCGGCGCGGCGGAGGAGCGCGGTGAACGCGCGGGTGAGGTTGGTCGGGTCGATCGCTCCGCCCTGCGCGGTGGTGAACACGTGCCCGCTGTCCTGCCACGTGGTGCCTGCGGCCTCCCGTTCGCGTTGCTGCTGCTCGCGGTGGAGCTTCAGCGACTTGGGCACAGCGGGTAGGCAGGGCGATGCGGCGTTCGGAGGCCCGGGTCTTGGTAGGGAGCGTGGTGAGCCCGCCTGCGCTGATGCGCTGCAAGGTGCGGCGGATGGCGGCGGTGCCCGTGTCGAGGTCTAGATCTTCCCAGTGGAGGCCGAGGAGTTCGCCCTTGCGGAGTCCGGTGTGGAGGGCGAGTTCGAACAGCGCATGCAGCCTATGGCCCTGGGCTGTGGTGAGGAACTGGCGGGCTTCGTCGGCGCTGAGGGGTTCGAAGCGTCGTGGCCGTGGGGTGCCCGTGCGGACGTTGCGGGCGACGTTGCGCGGGATCTCTTCCTCGCGGACGGCGTGCTCCAGGGCGGACTTGAGCACGGAGTGGATGTAGGTGAGCGTCAGCGGGGAGAGCAGCTTGTGGCAGCACTGGCCGGCGGCGCAGCAGCGGGGCTCGTCTCGTCGGGCGTCGAGGCCGCGCGTGCAGCACTGGCAGGTGGTGCGGAGCTGGTTGAGCCAGGTGCGGACGTCCTTGGCGGTGAGCTTGGTGAGCTTCTTCTTGCCCAGGCCGGGGATCAGGTACCGGTCGGCGCAGGCGGCGTATCGCGTGTGGGTGTTCTCGCGGAGCTGGTGGACGGCGACGTTCTCCAGCCAGTACGTCAGGTACGTGGCCAGGCCGCCCTGCGCGGAGGGGACCGGGAGGCCGCGGTTGCTGGTGGCGATCTTCTCGGTGAGCTTGGCCAGGGCTTCCTTGCGGGTGGTGCCGTAGACGCGGACGCGGCGGCGGGTGTTGCCGGGGGCGAGGACGTATCCGGCGGCTTCCCAGCGGCCGTCCTTGCGCTGGTAGACGGTCCCGTCACCGTTGGCGCGAACGCGGCGGGAGGCGGGGGTGTCGCGGGGCGTGGTCATCAGGTCGCTTCCTGGTCGAGGCGGGTACGGATGAAGTCGGTGAGGGCGTGGGTGGGGATGCGCCGGGCGCGACCGAGAGTGATCGAGGCGAGCTGGCGGGTGCGGAGGAGGTCGTAGACGGCGGAGCGGCCGAGCTGGAGGCGGGCCATGACCTGGGGGACGGTGAGGAGTTCCGTGCTGGCGGTCACGCGACGGCCCCCGTCCGGGCAGTGCTGGTCAGCCGATGAGTGGCGTGGCCGACCGGGTGACCGGCGGACTGACCGGCGCGGTCACCTGGGCGCTCCGAGCGGCGGGTTCGGGTCGGTTGTTTGGGTCGGGTCTGCGGTTTTGCGGCCAGGAGGTCGGCGAGGTGTTCGAGTTCGGGCAGGAGGCCGGTTCCGGCGAACTGCCAGTGGGAGATGACCAGCGTCGTGTCCGAATCCACGCGCTGACCGTCGATGTTGCGGTGACCGGAACGGTGACCGGCGACCAGGTCAGTGGGGTGTCCGGCGTCGTCGCTGACCTGACTGCCGTCCGTCTGGCCGGTCTGCGTCGCAGCCGACGCCGGGGTTGGGGTCTGGGTTTCGGGTCGGCCGGTTCGCCAGGCGGTGCGTTCGGCTCGGAGGTGGGCGAGGGTGGTGGAGTAGTGGCGGGTGCGGGTGGAGAAGTGGCCGCGGAAGCCGAGCATGTGGGCCCATTGGCGTAGGCGGAGGTGGGCGTGCTGGGGTTGGGTGGCGAGGTGCCAGGCGGTGTGGATCATGTGGCGGGCGTGGTCGGTGATGTCGTGGGTGGCGAGTTCGGCGAGGAGGCGGAGGCGGTGGTCGAGGGTGCCGGTGGTGGTCTCGGCGCCTTTGGTGGCGTACTTGGCGATGTAGGCGGCGACGTGCCGCTCGGTGACCGGGCCGCCGCCGGTGAAGTCAGTGCTGCGGATCGCCCGGACGTCGATCTGCCGCCCGAACCGGAACACCAACCACCGCGCCCGATCTGAGACTTGAGGCGGGGACGTGGGGACGCGCCCGGCGGGCTGCGGTTGCTTCGGCGGTTCGCCGTGGTGGTGGACGCGGGTGCGTGTGGCGGCGGCGCGGACGGCGTGGTCGAGGAGTTGGGTGGTGGCCCAGGCGGGCGGGGTGCTGGTGGGGCCGGTGGGTCCGTCGAGGCGGATGACGGCGTGGAAGTGGACCTGGCCGCGCTTCTGGTACTCGGCGACCTTGGCGTACGAGAGCGTGGCGTGGTGCCGCAGCGCGCGCTGGGTGAGGCAGGCGGCCTTGGCGATCTCGCGGCGTAGGTGGGTGGTGAAGCGGGCCCACAGGGCCGGGGCGTGCGCGTTCCACAGGACCGCGCCGGTGTAGTCGTAGTGCTCGGGGTCGAGCGGGGTGCCGAGGAGCGGGTCGTCGTCAGTATGGAGCTGGCCGCAGTGGCAGCGGCCGGTGTCGGGCTGGTTGTGGACGGGCCCGAAGCCGGGCGCGGTGAGTGTGGCGAACACGCGCGGGTGCACGGCGACGCTGGTGGGGACGGTCTTGCCGCCGCGTAGTCCGGCGGCGATGAGTTGGTAGGTGTCGTAGCGGTAGACGGTGGAGCATGCGGGGCAGCGGGTGGCGCGGCGGTTGCCGCAGCGGACCAGCAGTTCGCCCGCCGGGAGCCGGCCGGAGTCGAAGTGGTCGAGGACCTCACCGGTCGCGGTGTCCAGGCGGGTGCGGTGCCCGGTGAGGCGGATCGGGTGCGCGCAGCCACCGAGTCCGGCTATCTGCCGTGCGAGGGGTGCGAGTTGGCCGGTGGCGGCGAGCTTGGCCAGCTTGGCGGTGAGCCGGGCGCGACGCTCCAGCGCCCGCCCTGCAGCCGCAGAGGCGGTGACTTCCGCCGGGTGGGTCGGCGTCGTGAACGCCGACGACGGACGCGAGGCGGCTGCAACGGTCGCGGGATACGTGAGTTGAAGCTGTGCGGGCATGCGGAAAGAGGCCTTTCGGCGGGAGCGCGGAAGCGGTACGGCGCGGGGCGGCGTGGGCAGGCCGAAGTGATCGGCTCACAGGGGAACGGGGCGCCTCGGAGTTGGGCGCGGGGGCCGGACCAGTGAGGGCTGGTCGGCGGGGCGCGGTGATGATCACCGGCGAGTGCGTGACGTTAACATCGCCTCACCGGCACATTCAAGTACATCCCTCCTGATTCCTTTCTGCTGGGTGGTGGGACGCGGGTAGTGTGGGGCCGGTTTCCCGGTTTGGACGGGCCGGATTTTGCTGGTAGAGGGCGTGGAAAGCGGGGATGACCGGCGTGGTGGTGGTGGCGGCGAGGCGCGGGCGCAGGCCGGCGGGCAGCGGGGTGCCGCTGACGTTCGAGGTGATCGCCGAGACCCTGCGCGAGCGGATCCGCTCGGGCGGGTTGCGGCCGGGGGACGCGCTGCCGACGCAGGCCGTGCTGATGCAGGAGTTCGGGGCGTCGAGCCTGACTGTGCAGAAGGCCATGGCCCTGCTGAAACAGGACGGGTGGGCGGTCTCCCGCCCCGGCAAGGGTGCCTTCGTCGCCCACCGCGACCACGGCGTAGACGATGCTGATGACCTCGACAGCCCGGAGGCGACCGCACTCGTCAGCGGGGCGGCGGCCCGCGTCGAGGCGTTGGAACGGGCACTGGCCGACGCCGTCGAGCAGATCGCCGACCTTCGTGGCCGCGTCGAAGCCCTGGAGACGTGCAGCGGCGGGCGGGGCCGCTGACCCGCCGTGCCGGGCGGCCCGGGACACACCGGGCCGTCAGGGGCCGCCAGGGGTGTGCGTTCAGATTTTCTCTTCGAGGTTCAAGGCGGCGCCCGCCCGCCAAAAGCTGGCCACCGCCGCCGACCGGCCCGCCGTCGGGCGAGCAGCCGACGCCCGCGCGAGGCACAGGCAGACGGCCAGAGGCGGGCGCGAGCGGGAGCTGACTTGGTGCCGCCGGGCGCAAGTTGTGGGCTCTGGAGCCCTTGTGTGTCGCACAGCAAGTTGTCGCCCACGACCGTCCTACGGCCGGATCGCAGGCACAGGGCCGACCAGGGGGCCGACCCTCACGCGCGCCGCCGGACTCGCCGAGGGCGGTGGTCGGCGTTGCCTCCGGCGGGGGCGAAGATCCCGGCCGCCCGTCGGGGGCTGACTCCTCCCGCCCCGGCCCCGCGCCGCCAGACTGGGCGACGCACCAGCCCGGCCGTACGCTGCCTTTCCCGATCGGGCCTGATCCTGCCGAAAGAAGCCTGCACCGCTCGGCAGGTTTCCGCTGGTTTGCGGCGGCGCCGTGGCATCAGGACGAGGAGGGGCGTGCGGGGGTGTGCGGCGCTGGAGTGGCTGCGGTCGCGGCGGCGGCACGCGACCTGAGCTCCGAAGTCGAGCTCTCGCGCCCCGCGCCATATATCATCGGCGATATGGACAGTGAGCGGTACTCGATCGAGATCGAGCCGGAGGTGCGGCTGTGGCTGGAGAGCATTCCCGCCCATCACTACACGCAGGCCGAACGCGTTGCCGACCTGCTCGCCGAGCAGCCCACCACCCTCGATGAACCGCACTCCCGCCACCTGGGCGGCAAGCTCCGCGAGCTGCGCTTCCGCCTGGGCGATGCCCATCAGCGGATCACCTACTGGCTGGCGCCCGGCCGACGTGTCGTGCTGCTCACCGTGTTCCGCAAGACCAAGATGCGCGAGCAGGCCGAAGTGGACCGCGCCCACGCCGCACAGCGATTGTGCGAGGCGGAGCATGAAGCCGCCGCCGAGCACGACCTCTACAGCCGCAACCTCAAGGAGAACCGATGAACCACAGCGAATGGAGGACCCGTCGCCACCGCCGGCTGCTGGGCGAACACCTGGACGCTGATCCCGAGTACGACCGGGTCTACGAAGAGGCCGGCCTCGCCATGACGTTGGGCAAGGCCGTCTACGACCGGCGTAAGCAGCTGGGCCTGAGCGAGGCTGATCTCGCCGAGCGCATGCACGTCGACGTCGATGACATCGAAGGCATCGAGACGGCCACCGAGCTGCCGCCCATCGCGGTCATCATGCGCCTGGCCCGCGCACTGGACCTCACGGTGGACGTGCACCTCGCCGGCGGAGACGAGCCCACCGTCACCATCGTCGCCCCAGCGGCCTGAGGCGGGGAGGAACCATGCAGGACCCGCCTTCCGCGCTCGCCCGTGAGCTCGGGCAACTCGTCCACGACCGGCGCATCGAGCTCGGGCTGTCCCAGGCCGAGCTGGCCGAGCGGTGCGGGATGAAGCAGCCGCAGATCTCCCGCTTCGAAGGCGGCGGGACCGTGCCCACGCTTCCCCTCCTGCGCCGCCTGGCTCAGGCTCTCGGCGCCGACCTGACCATCAGCCTCACCCCACACGACAAAGCCGCTTGACACGCATTCAGAATTCCTGGAATTCCCCAGGCGGTGCAGACCCCTGACGGCAGTAGTGACGGCAACACCAGCAGACTCCAGCGCACGAGCACGAACATCCGGCGACTATCGAATCGCCCGCTGACCAGCAAACTTGCAGGTAGGAGCGGCCTGGCCTGCACACGTACTATGTGCTGGCGGGAGAGACGCCGGTACTCGTTCACAATTCGAGTTGTCCCGGAATCGGTCCTGGATGGTTCCCGTACGGGAGTGGAAAAATCCCGAGCGACTGGTCTGGCCCCAATATGACGAGCAAGTTCAGGAAGAATGCAAATAAGGAGGGTTTCGTGTGGCGCGCTCCGAAGGGGCAAGACAGCGTTCGCATCGACAGGGGAGACCCCAACTCTCAATGGGGTACTCAGCAAGTTGATCACGTAGTGATCAATGCTGGGGGGAGGATTGTGGGGCGCGGCGGCGAGCTTCTGCCTCCAAATGCACGAATACAAGACTATCCGGCGGAGGCTCATATCCCGCTCAGTGAGTGGCAGACATGGAGGACATGGGATGCCCCCTAAGGGTCGTGACCTTCAGACACCCTGGATACGGAGCCAGTTGGTTGACTGGCTGGTCAAGCTAGGTGATAGGGACTGGCAAGAGGAGCATTGGGGAGACCAAGTAGCGGGTGTCTCAGGCCTTGATGAGGTACTAGACTTCTTCGACGACTCAGGTGTCTTGGCTGAGCCGAGCGGAAGGCTGGGGTATGTCCTTGCTGACGACGAAGAAGTCTCTGCAATGGCTGAACTGAACTTTGCGCTTGATTCCGTTCTGTCTTCTTCTGCATCAACTGACGCAGAGGTTATTCATTCTCATGGGTGGGGTGATGTCGTTGCGGCGGCACGTAAAGCCTTGAAGGCAATGGGTGGCGCTCTTGAAGGTAAGTGATGACGCCTCGTCATTGCTGTAGGTTTCTCGGCGAGCGAGTTCGAACCCGAGACCAGGATAGGGAAAGGAGGCCTGGGTGCGATGGAAATGCACTGTTCGCACTCAGGCCTTCTTTGACACAGCGGCAGTGGACGGTGGCTCCGCGCAACTGCGGGACGTCGCCGTCGTTGCGGGCCGATTCGTCGTCGGCAGGGCCCTCCAGAGCGATGCTGCGGGTGTCGAGGCGTCGTGAAGTGACCCCTTGAGGTCCGACACTTCCGTATTATGCCGCGAGGTCGAGGCGTTGCTGATACTCAGGTTGAACTCGTAGAGCCTGCGGGGTCGTGACGGTTCGTGATCCCTGCGGTACGACGGGATGATGCGGTACGCGCAGAGGGGCGGGTATACGCCCGTCGAGCAGGAGAAGCGGGAGCTGCTGAGGCTGGAGGTGGCCGAGCGGTTCGAGCGCGGTGATGATGCCACGGTGATCGCGGCCGAGGGTGCGGCCGGAGTTCGCGGGGGGCATTCGAAGTAGTGAGGGTGAGGGGCTTGAACTCGCCACCCGGCGGAGCACATGGAACCCCTGCCCGTCCTTGCCTGACGGTTTACCGGCCCAGGTTGCGGAACCAAGGAATCGGCTTCCAAGGAAATTGACGTGAGTAGACAACACCTCCGGGTCAATCAATTCGGCTTCGCTGAATATGAAGATATGGCCGAACTCTCTCGTGGAGTGGATTTGTCTGAGTTGGCGAGAGTCTTGGGGGCAATCATCGAGTTGGACCTCTCGGACGAGTCCGGTTTGCTCGATTCGCTTACGGATGGCGTCCAAGCGGACTTTGTGGTTCCTTTGGGAATGTCTGCGAGGATGCTGTCGAGTGGAGAGTATTCGGCGGTTGAGTTGGTCTCTGCGGCCTGCACCGTAAGATATTGCGCCGAGGCGCATATTTCTGAGTTTCCAGGCGATCTCGTGCAGATGCTGTCTCAACTACCGCATTGAGCCGTGGGAAAGCGGAATTCCCAGCAGGTATGTTCTGACGGGTCTTCTGTGCTCATGACAGCTGTTGATGTCAACGTCAGCGGACGAGCGCTGCGACAGTTGGATCGTCAGGGGGCTCCTCGGTACTGCTCAGGGCGTTGTTCAGGCGGTCTTGTCGCGGACACGGTCCACGTACGCCGAGCCGGACGCGGGCACGCACAACCTGCCGGGCGTCACCCAGACCGGCACCGACCCACACACGGAGACGTACACCTACACGGCGGGCAACACCGAGACCCGCACCTTCAAGCAGGGCAGCACGACGACTGTCGGCCAGGACCTGGACTGGGACGAGGAGGGCCACCTCAAGTCCGTCACCGGCAACGGCCAGACCACCAGCTACACCTACGACGTCGACGGCCAGCGTCTGACCCGCACCGACTCGACGGGCACGACGCTCTACCTCCCCGGCGGCAACGAGCTCCAGGTCGACAAGGCCGGCAAGGCCACGGGCACCCGCTACTACAGCACCGGCACGCAGACAGTCGCCATGCGCACGGGCGGCAAGCTGACCTTCCTGCTCGCCGACCACCACGGCACGACCACGACCCAGGTCACCGCGGACGCAACCCAGGCCATCACCCGCCGCAAGACAGGCATCTTCGGCACCCCGCGCGGCGCCCAGGTCGGCCCGTGGGCCGGCGACAAGGGCTTCATCGGCGGCACCAAGGACGCCGACACAGGCCTGACCCACCTCGGCGCCCGCGAATACGACCCCGCGATCGGCCGCTTCATCAGCGTCGACCCCATCCTCGACCTGAACGACCCCCAAACCGTCAACGGCTACAGCTACTCCGGCAACAACCCGATCACCTACAGCGACCCCACCGGCACCATCAAGATGAACTCCGACGGAACGCAGTGCAGCGGCGGCTGGAAGAAGTGCGGGTCGGGGGAAAGCGTCCTCAGCAGCACGGGGTCGGACGATGACGGCGGCGGCGGGGGCGACGGGAGCACATGGACGAGAGATGACGAGATGGCTCGTCGGGCCGCAGCCGCCTATCGGGCGCCGCTGGTCCTCAACTCTCAGGTCTTCTTCAACCCGAACGCCACCCAGCTCACGTCGATGTGGTTCATGGGCGCTACCCCGTCAGCCTACTACTTCGACGAGAATGACATGATGACCCAGGCTGTCCAGAATCACATCTGGATGCAGGTTGTGCGCACCTTTCTGACGCACAGGAAGAACACGAAGATGGGCCAGACCATTAAAGGTCTTGACTACAAGACCAAGTACGGTGCGGCAATGAACGAACTGCCGCTCAAGGGAATGATGATGGGCGAAGTATCTGACGCCATCATGCAGCTTCTCGGCGACAAGGAACCGGATACCGCAGCGGGAGCCACCCGGGCTGTGCTCGGTTCCTTCAACATGAAGGCTACAGTCACCGACTACAGCAAACTTAACCGGCGCGGAACGGTGGAATTTGAGATCACCCAGAAAATGACGGTTGAATCGCTGACCCGTGGCGTCTCGAAGGAGGGGTACGAGAGCGGAGCGAAGGATCCGATTGCGACAGGCATCTCCAATTCTGCCCGCGCTGCCTTCCCCGGAGGTCAGAAGCCGTTGTTGATGAGGTTCCGGTGGACCGAGAGTATTCCGATGCCGGAGCCGGCCCGATGAGGCGCCTCGTCGCCGGGATGGCTGTCTGTGCTGCGGCACTCACCCTGTCCTCCTGTGTAGACAGTCGTACCGACCCGCCGCCGCCGCCGGTCAACGTCACGGCGCAGGACTTGTACGGTAAGTGGATTGGCTGGGAGGGGAGTTCGCTCACTCTGGCACCCGATGCCAAGGCGTCGACAGTGAAGTTGGATGGCCAGGAATTCAACTTTGACGATGCCTGGAGAATGACGGGAACGGGTACCTGGAGCGTGTTGAAGTCGGGCACTTATCAGGGCGGAAACACCGTGGGCGCCGGGTCGGTGATTCATCTGGAGGTCCGCCCCGGGGCGACAGCCAGGGCGAGTGCGTCACATTCCCCGTCTGCTAGCCCAAACCCGACGGTCGCCGCCTCCCGCACCGAGCCGCCGCCCGACCGGGCGACCTGGGACATCGGCGTCACCAGGGGGAAAAAGGGCGAAATACTCCTCGTCTTCCTGACATCGGACCCTGACGTACGCGACACGTATTACCTCACTAAAGGCGGCACGGAGACTCCGTAGCCTCGAATCAGACCAACATTTTCCCTTGTGGCCTCCCGACTCCGGCTGCAACACGGCCAGGGGTCTGTGTAGCGAGGGCTGGAAGAAGTGCGGGGCGGGCGATGACGGCGGCAGCGACGGCGGCGGCGGCGGCGGGGGCGGGGGCGGTGACGACGACTGTCCGTGGTACACGTCCTGTGGCGTCAGCAAGGCATGGGACGACACCAAAGACTGGGTCTCGGAACACAAGGTCGTCATCGCCAAAGTAGCCACGGAAGTCGTGGTCGGTGGGCTCTGCTACAGCACGGCGGCAGGCGCGGGTATGGCGACCGGCGGCGCCGGTTTTGGCGCCGCGACAGGTTGCGGGGCCCTCGCAGGCGCGGCGAGTTCAGCGGTGGGGAACATGCTGTCGGACAGCGCCGACCACAGCATCGCAGGCCAGCTCGGAGACATGGCTGAGGGCGCCATATGGGGCGCTGCAAGCGGCGCGACCGGATACGGTTTCGGGAAAGTCGCGTCAAAGGTGCTTGGCAAATGCCACAGCTTCCTACCCGGAACCGGCGTCCTCCTTGGCGACGGCACGAAGAAAGCCATCGAAGACGTTGTGGTCGGCGACGTCGTCGTCACGACGAATCCCGAAACGGGCGAAACCGTCGAGAAACCGGTCGTCGAGACAATCACCACGGAAGACGACAAGGACTTCACCGAGATCTCCATATCCGTGGACGGCGACTACTCCAGCATCGTGGCCACGGACACCCACCCGTTCTGGGTCCCCGACCTGAAGAAGTGGGTCAAGGCCGGCGACCTCCAACTCGGCCAGACGCTCCGCACCAGCGCCGGCACCCACGTCCAGATCACCGCAGTCACCCACTACACCAAACGCCAGCGCACACACGACCTCACCATCGAAGACATCCACGCGTACTATGTGCTGGCGGGGGCCACGCCGGTCCTGGTTCACAACTGCGGAGGTATCCCCACTCATGTCACAGGTAAGGGGGATGACCCGCTCGTTCCGGAACTCATCAACGATATCAATGCTCGCTATCCTGGGCATGTGCGAGCTGAAGGCGTCACGATAAATGGGCCGAACGGTGAATCGCTCACAGACTTTGACATCGTGACCCGGAATGCGGTGGTGCAGGTGAAGAGTGGTTCAGGAAAGGGTGCCCTCAAGCAGGCGCTAAATACTCAAAGCCTGACGGATTATCCTGTCATTGTTTACCTTCCGCAGGGGCGTGGCACTGTGATCAAGAGTCTAGAGCAGGCTGGCATCATGGTCACGCGGGACAAGAATCTGCTACTTGATGTCCTGGCGCCATAGCCTCCGGAAGCCTCCGAATGGGTAGCAAATATTCGATACGAAGGGAGCCGCAGTGCGTCCTACCATCGTCCTTCTGAGCCCTACTGGTGATCATCAGGAGCTGGTGCATCGCTTGCGTGGAGCTGGCTCCTATCGCGAGGCCGAGTTTTTCGATCACTTGGATCGAGGAGGATGTCGATTCGGTGTGGACCTTTCCGGAGACGTCATCAACGAGTTTGACGAGGAAGAGCTTGCCGAGATTTCTGAGAAGCTCGGAGAGTTCAGGGCGGTCCTCGTCGAGTATCCCGATATGGTATGCATTCGCGAACTCCTGCTGGACGTGCTTTCTGGGATCCGTGGAATACTTGACACGAACCATGGCGAGTTGTTGGATTACCAAAATGCCTTGCGGAGATTCCAGCGAGACCCGTCATGGGACTGGCGTTCTGACGACGATGAAATCATCCCAGTAGTCAATTCCTGAGGTACTTGCGTCAGTGAAATACTTGGGCCCCTCCGAAAAGATTTCGGAGGGGCCCAAAGGGCTTGTGACGGCAATGGTGACGCTGAGGTTGAAAGGGTGGGTTGACGAGTTACGGGGGCTCCAGTCGCAGTCCCTTTAAACCTCAGCGTCAACGATCTATACTCGGGAATTCGCGGGATTGGAGATCCACGTCAAGCGGCCTCGTCGTTCGGAGTGGGACTGATGCTCAAGTCGGCTCCAAGGGCGTGGGTCAGGCGGCGCAGCATCGGAAGGGTGGCCACGGTTCCGCCAGATTCGAAGCGGGAGACCTGCGGCTGTTTCATACTGCATCGCTCGGCCTGGGACAGCCCGAGCTCGGTGCGCCGGTCGTGGACGAGTCTGCCCAGCTAGCGGGCGAGTGTTGTGGAGGTGTCATGCATGGCTCCTCCTGGGTTCAGGCGGCCGGGGTGAGATGGTGACGGTGGGCTCATCCCCAGGGTCGAGGTGCATGTCGACGGTGAGGTCCAGGGCTCGGGCCAGGCGCATGATGACAGCGATGGGCGGCAGTTCGGTGGCGGTCTCGATGTCTTCGATCTCGTCGGTGGTGGTGTGCAGGCGCTCGGCCAGGTCGGCCTCGCTCAGCCCGAGTTGCTTGCGCCGGTCGTAGACGGCCTTGCCCAGTGTCATGGCCAGACCGGCTTCTTCGTAGACGCGGTCATACTCGGAGTCGGCGTCGAGGTGCTCACCGACCAACTGGCGGTGGCAGCGGGTCCTCCATTCGCTGTGATTCATCGGCTCTCCGTAACGGTGAGCAGCACGACGCGGCGGTCGGGTGTGAGCGCGGCCGGAACGCCGACCCCAACGGATAGGGGGCACGACTCAATATGTGGTTGCGTATCGAGATGTCATAAGCGACAGGGAGGTCGTCAGTGAAGTTCCTTCGGAGGAACCCTTCGCGCCCCAAATTTCCTATCGGAGCGTTCTGGGCCGTGTACTCTCGACTGGTTGACGAGGGGCTGATCCATGACCGCGAGTCTCGAGGTGTTTCCGGGGATGTGCTGGAGGAGATCTCTGGCGTTCAAGGTGTTCGCCTAGACCCGGAGTATGCAGAGTTTCTTGGGTGTATGGGTGCGGGGTCTGGGCGCACGCTAACCTCTGAGGTTATTTTCTATCCCGCTGTCCTGAGTTTGCGGTCAAATGCGAAATCGATGTGTGCGGAGTTCGATATAGTTTGCGACCTGGCGGAGGCACTAGTTGTGGCCTCACATCAGGGCTACATCTATTACTACGTTGCCCTGGGTGAAGGAGCTGTCTATTGCATCCATGAGGACTCCCAATTTCCGATCCGCATGGCGGACTCCTTCAGTGAATTCCTGTACGAGTATGTGAAATCGTCCTAATGAGGTTGAATCCGGGTTATCCGCCGAACACGCGGTCTGCAGCCGCGACATCAAGGAGGAACCGCGATGAACCACGCAGAGCGGAAGACCCGCCGCCAGCGCAAGTTCCTGGGTGAAGCGGCTGGGGACAACTCTGAGTACGACCGCCTCTACGAAGAGGCCGAACTGGCCCATGACCTTGCTCAGCTGGGCGGATCGAACGCCGATCCAAGGAACTTCGTCACAATGCATCAGTACGCCAACACGCCGGTGATGCGTGCCGTCGAGGGTCAGGTGCGGAGGGCTGTAGAGCGGGGCGGGCAGACGGTCCGGTATAGAGTGCCACCCCAATTTACGCCCTGCCTCCTGCAGTCGGTCCTGTGAATCCTTATCCACTGGTGTGACGGTTCGCGCCACCGGCTCGGGCGGCCTCAACATGTACCAGACGATTCTGAACAGGCCGAAACCATGAATCCACACGTCGAACGACTGACGCGACTGGTGGCACCTCCTGACGTCCCTCCTTTGCATAAGGACTGGGATGGAGTGATCAGTGAGCTCGGGACAGGGCTTCCGGGAGACTATGTTGACTTGATCGACACGTATGGTGGTGGCAGGTTCGATGGGTATCTCTGGTTCCTCGAGCCCAGGTGTGCCAATCGCCATTACGACCTTGAGCGTTCCATAAGCGAGCGAAATGGGGCATTTTAGATGCTTTGGGAAATGGGTGAACCCAAACCAGAGCAGCTGGAATCGTCTGGAAGTCAAGTCATTCCCTGGGCCTCGACGGACAACGGAGAGTTTCTTTACTGGCTCGTTCGTCCAGGAGTCGACCCAGACGAGTGGACGATCATGGTGAACGAGGCTCGAGGAGAGTGGTGGGAGCAGTTCGAGGTCGGGTGCTCCGAGCTACTTGTAAGGCTGCTCGCCGGAGAAATCCGTTCGGAAATCCTCTCTTCGTCCTTCCCGCCCAGGGTTCATGAGTTTAGATCTTCGGCCAGCTTTTGATGGGAATGGACGGGCTGGACAGGGCAGAGGCTACGAGGCGTTTTGGCGGCGTTGCGCGCTACTGTCCGGGTGGCCACCGTTGATCATCGTGGCTTGTATGGGAAATGATGAGACGGTGGCCGCAGGCCATGTTCGATTTCTGATCCTCAGTGAATCCCTTGTTCTTCCCGGCGAAGGGGAGCCGATTCTGGAGTGAGGAGTGGCGGGCAAGGTGTCAGCCGGCGCGGCTCCTGGCGCAGCAGGTCATCAGTTGGCGGATGCTTCGTTCTTGTCTGCGCATTCGAACCACACCGTCTTTCCACCCCCAGGTGCCGGTGACACGCCCCACTTGTCGACCAGTGCGTCCAGGAGGAACAGGCCTCGGCCGTTCTCCGCGTCCGGCTGCAACTCTGCCGGAGTCGGGAGCAGTTGGCCGTAGGCGTCCGTGATCTCTGCCCTGACTCCCGTCGGTTGCTGCAACAGCAGGAAGGTGCAGCGGCGGTCCGGGACGTGGCGGACCACGTTGGCGATCAGTTCTGTCAGGGCCAGTTCGACCGTGTCCGTCAGGGGCTGCAGGTCCCAGTCCTCCAGCAACCTGCGGGCGATCCGGCGGATGTGGCGGGCCGAGTGGGTGCCGGCTGTGAGGGTCATGCGGTACTGGGTGGGGGTGGGGGAGACGTACGTGGAGGGGAAGTTTCCGTTCACGGTACGAGGGTGATCTGGTGGAACTACTCTGGGCTACCACTTGAATGCAACGCGTTCTGTCGTGGGAGGCCCTGCGTGACGCACATCAACGTCCTTGATCCCGGCGCTTCGCCGCTCGACTACTACGGCTTCGAGCTGCGCCGGTTGCGGGAGGCGGCTGGACTTACGCAGCGCCAGCTCGGGGACATCCTCAACTACACCGGCTCGTTGGTTGGGCAGGTCGAGACCGCCCGGAAGGTTCCCACCCCTGAGTTCAGTGAGCGGGTCGATGCCGCGCTCGGGACCGGCGGGTTGTTCTCGCGGCTCGTCGAGCTTGTGCTGCGCAGTCAACTTCCGGCCTGGTTCAGGCAGGTCGCTGAGCTGGAAGCGCGGGCCATCGAGATCTGTACCTTCCAGATGAACATGGTCCATGGGCTGCTCCAGACCCCGGCGTACGTCCGTGCCGTGCTCGGCGTGCTCGACGACGCCGACCTCGACGACCGCGCTGCCGTCCGGCTCGCCCGCCAGCGCATTTTTGAGAAGAACGAACCCCCGGTCTTCTGGGTGGTCCTCAGCGAGGCCGCGCTGTGTCAGGAGATCGGCGATCGGGCCGTCATGCGGGAGCAACTCGCGCACCTGTTGTCGTTCGAGCGCAATCCGCGGATCAACATCCAGGTGCTGCCGTTCAGTGTTGGTGCGCATGCCGGGCTGACAGGCTCGTTCAACCTCTACCGCTTCGCGAGCGATCCCGCCATCGTCTATACCGAGGGGTATGGCAGCGGGCATCCGACCGCAAACCCGGACACCGTCAAGGACTGTTCGCTCCGTTACGATCATCTCCGGGCCGCCGCACTCTCGCTCAAGGATTCGGCGGAGTTGATCCGGCGAGTGATGGAGGAACGCTATGGGGAACGACGTGACTCTGACGGGGATCCAGTGGCGTAAGTCCAGCTACAGCGGAGATCAGGGCGGGGATTGCGTCGAGTGCGCGTCGATAGGGGCCCTGGCCTGGCGTAAGTCGTCGCACAGCAGTGATCAGGGCGGCGATTGCGTCGAGATCGCCGAAACCCCCGCCACCATCGCCGTCCGCGACACCAAGAACCCGGCAGGCCCGATCCTCACGATCAAGCCCGCCGCGTTCTCGACGTTCCTGTCCTGGACGGCGGCGGCTACAGGCGCTGAATGATCGTCCCCGTCGCCAGTGCGCCGCCTGCGCACATGGTGATCAGGGCGAACTCCTTGTCCGCGCGCTCCAGTTCGTGGAGGGCCGTGGTGATGAGGCGGGCCCCCGTCGCTCCGACCGGGTGGCCCAGGGCAATCCCGCCGCCGTTCACGTTGACCTTGTCCAAGGTCTGATCGAAGACCTTCGACCAGCTCAACACCACGGACGCGAATGCCTCGTTGATCTCGACGACGTCGATGTCCTTCAGCGTCATGCCTGCCTTGCCGAGGACCGCGCGCGTCGCGTCTATCGGGCCGTCCAGGTGGAAGTGCGGGTTCGCGCCCACCAGGGCCTGGGCGACGATCCTCGCCCTCGGCTTCAGCTTCAGCGCTCTCGCCATCCGCTTCGACGACCACATGATCGCCGCCGCGCCGTCGCTGATCTGCGACGAGTTGCCGGCCGTGTGCATCGCCGTCGGCATGACCGGCTTCAGGCGCGCCAACGCCTCCAGTGACGTGTCCCGTAGGCCCTCGTCCCGGTCCATCAGGCGCCACATGCCCTGGCCCGCCGCCTGTTCTTCCTCCGTCGTCGGGACCTGGACGGCGAAGGTCTCGCGTTTGAAGCGTTCCTCCGACCAGGCGACCGCCGCTCGTTCCTGGGAGAGCAGGCCGAGCCCGTCCACTTCCGCCCTCGTCAGGCCTCGGTGGCGTGCGATGCGTTCCGCTGCCTCGAACTGGTTGGGGAGGTCCACGTTCCACTCCTCCGGGAACGGTTTCCCGGGGCCGTGCTTCGAGCCCGAGCCGAGGGGGACCCTCGACATGGCTTCCACTCCGCAGCTGATGCCGACGTCTATGACGCCTGCCGCGATCATGTTCGCCGTCATGTGCGACGCCTGTTGCGAGGAGCCGCACTGGCAGTCGACCGTGGTCGCCGCCGTCTCGTACGGGAGGCCCATCGTGAGCCAGGCTGTCCTCGCGGGGTTCATGGACTGTTCGCCGGCGTGGGTCACCGTGCCGCCGACTATTTGCTCGACCGCGTCGGCGGGGATGCCGGTGCGGCCGAGGAGTTCGCGATAGGTCTCGCCCAGGAGGTAGGCGGGGTGCAGGTTGGCCAGCGCGCCGCCGCGCTTGCCGATGGGGGTGCGGACTGCTTCCACGATCACGGGTTCGGCGGCCATGGGTGCGGATCCCTTCGGAACTAGTACGTGTTCTAGTTCTCTG
Source organism: Streptomyces sp. NPDC050121 (assembly GCF_044460385.1). Taxonomy (NCBI): domain Bacteria; kingdom Bacillati; phylum Actinomycetota; class Actinomycetes; order Kitasatosporales; family Streptomycetaceae; genus Streptomyces; species Streptomyces sp. NPDC050121. The sequence goes on from NZ_JBITJV010000048.1 coordinate 18,471, forward strand.
CTGTGAGCAGTCTGCTGACGTGATGTGCGTCACCGCAAGGGTCTTGCAGGCTCAAGGCTCCTGAACTACCTTCACGGCAGTCTGTTTCTGATGCACCGTCAGATGTCAACGCCACTTCGCATCGTCAGATGGCTGGAGCCGCCGATGCCCTGTCCAGCGATTCCCGACGGGTTCGACTTCACCGATCCCGACCTGCTGCAACACCATGTTCCTCTACCGGAGTTCGCCGAGTTGCGGCTCGCCGAACCGGTCCGCTGGATCCCTCAGACGGGCAATGTCGCCGGGTTCCAGGACGAGGGGTACTGGGCGGTGACCCGGCACGCCGACGTGCGGTACGTCTCCACCCACCCCGAGATCTTCTCCTCCTACCTCAACACCGCGATCATCCGGTTCAACGAGCACATCCAGCGCGACTCGATCGACGCCCAGCGGCTGATCATGCTGAACATGGATCCGCCCGAGCACACCCGGGTGCGGCAGATCGTGCAGCGAGGGTTCACGCCGCGGGCCATCCGTGGGCTGGAGGAGCGGCTGCGCAACCGCGCCACCGCCATCGTCGAGAGTGCCCGTGCGCAGGGCGGTTCCTTCGACTTCGTCACGTCCGTCGCCTCGGAGCTGCCCCTCCAGGCCATCGCCGAGCTGATCGGCATACCCCAGGACGATCGCGCCAAGATCTTCGACTGGTCCAACAAGATGATCGCGTACGACGATCCCGAGTTCGCCGTCACCGCCGAGGTCGGCCAGCAGTCCGCCGCCGAGATCCTCGCGTACGCCATGAACGTGGCCGCCGAGCGGAAGCAGTGCCCTGCTCACGACATCGTCTCGACGCTCGTCGCCGCCGAGAACGAGGGCAACCTCAGCTCCGACGAGTTCGGTTTCTTCGTGCTCATGCTCGCCGTCGCCGGGAACGAGACCACCCGGAACGCCACCACGCACGGCATGCACGCCTTCCTGACCCACCCCGAGCAGTGGGAGCTCTACAAGGCGCAGCGGCCCGGCACCGCCGCCGAGGAGATCGTGCGGTGGGCCACGCCCGTCGTCGCCTTCCAGCGGACCGCCACCCAGGACACCGAGCTCGGCGGGAAGCAGATCAGGAAGGGGGACCGGGTCGGGATCTTCTACGCCTCCGCCAACCGCGACCCCGAGGTGTTCGAGAATCCCGACTCCTTCGACGTCACCCGGGATCCGAACCCCCACCTCGGGTTCGGCGGGGGCGGACCCCACTTCTGCCTCGGCAAGTCGCTGGCCGTGCTGGAGATCAACCTCATCTTCAACGCCATCGCCGACGCCATGCCCGACCTGCGGCTCGTGGGCGATCCACGCCGACTGCGGTCCGCGTGGATCAACGGAGTGAAGGAGTTGAGGGTGAGCGCCGAGTGAGTATACGGCGACGTATACTCCAGTCATGACTGATGCAATGATCCGCGTGCCTGCCGAGGTGCGTGATCGCTTGGCCGTGATCGCCGAGTCCCGGGGGACTTCGATCCGTTCTCTGGTGCAGGAGTATGCGGAGTCCACCCTCACCGACGAGGAGCGTCGCGAGAGGGCGGAGCGGACCCGTGCGTATCTGGCGGAGCACTTCGGGGTCGATGTGACCGACGAGGAGAGTGCTGCGATAGGGCGCAAGGTCCGGGAGGTGTTCGCCCGCCAGCAGGGGGAGGCCGCGTGATCCTGCATCACCTTGTGCTGGACGCGCCGACGCTGGTGGCGATGTCGGGCAACCGACAGGTGTCCGCGCTCATCCACTGGGCCGACTTCGAGGTGGAGACCCGTCTCTGGGTGCCCACCCTGTCGGTCTTGGAGGCCGATCGCGAGTACCTCGGCATCGCTGAGCACGTCGGACAGTTGGAATCCCTTCACACCGTCGATCTGGATTACCCAGCGACGTTGGCAGTGGCGCGGATGGAACGCGACGGGGTCCCTCCAGGGATCGGTGCCGCGATCCATGCTGCCCGTCATCTGCCTGAGTGGGGGGCCGACGCGGCTGTCGCCACGGTGCATCCGAAGGCGTACGAAGGGCGTGGTGTGCCCGTTCTCGACCTCAACCGCTGACGCGGTCGAAACGCCGAAAGCGGCGGCCCCGGGGATCGGGGGCCGCCGCTTTCGGCGCGCAGAGCGCGCGTTCTTGGGGGGTGTGGCTCAGGGTGTGGCTCAGTACCAGCCGTTCGCCTGCCAGAAGGACCAGGCGGCGAGGGGGCTGCCGTAGCGGGAGTTCATGTAGTCCAGGCCCCACTTGATCTGGGTCTGGGCGTTGGTCTTCCAGTCGGAGCCGGCCGAGGCCATCTTGTTGCCGGGGAGGGCCTGGACGAGGCCGTAGGCACCGGAGGAGGCGTTGGTGGCGTTGACGTCCCAGCCGCTCTCGTGCTTCACGATGTTGGAGAAGGCGTTGTACTGAGCCGTGTTCGGGATCATCTTGTGCGCGATCGCCTGGGCCTGGGAGGCGGAGCTCACGGATGACGTCGCGGCGTGGGCGGGGGCCGCGGCCAGAGCCATGCCGGCGGTGGCGGCGGCCACGGCGACGGTGGTGAGGGCCTTCTTCGGGCTGGCGATGCGACGGATGACGGAGACGGACACGGAGAACCTTTTTCTTCGGGGACTGTGGCGGTCGCCTGCATGCCGGAGTCACGCGGTGCGTGGCCGCACCGCGTGGTGTGCGGTGGGTGGCTGCATGCGTCGGCGCCGAGGCCCGTGGGGCGTGTCGGCGCCGTGCGACGTCATCCAGAGAAGCAGGATCGGGAGCCGTCCGCAAAGACCCCTTTTGCTAGTTGTCGTCGTATTCGGGAGGGTAGTCGGTTGTGTGAGCTGGCTCTCAATGCGCAGGTCAGGCCCTGTGATGGCGTGGACATGGCGTCCGAATTGCCCGACTAGGTCAGGTAGTAGGTGATGTGGGTCATGTGGGGTGCTTCACCGGGCAACGGTCTTCTGGGGCCCTTTCCCCGTCCCCTCGGGGGCCTCGAATGTGACCGCGGTCTCGAAGGCCGCCCGGCGGGTCGCCCTGCGGAGCGCCTTGAGCACCGCCGGGCCGACAGTGAGCGTCAGGACGACCGTGACCAGCGCCCTGCCCAGGTCCCAGCCCAGCGAGGTCGCCACGCAGTACGCGACGAAGCGGGCCAGGTTCGACGGGACCGTCCCGTCCGGGTCGAAGGCGACGCCCGAGGCCGGCGCACCCATGAAGGGCCACCCGGCCAGGTTCATCACCGTGCCGTAGGCGAAGGCGGCCAGGAAGCCGTACACGGACAGCAGGGCCAGTTCCGTACGGCGGCGTAGGCCCCGTCGGTCGGGTAGGCCCCGTGGGTCGGGTTGGCCCCGTGGGGCGCGTACGCGATCCGCGCCCGGCAGCAGGCCCGCGCCCATCGTGAACCAGCCCATCGCCAGCATCTGGAACGGCATCCACGGGCCCACCCCGCCCGTGAGCAGGGCGGACGCGAACATCGTCACCGAGCCCAGGACGAAGCCGAAGCCCGGGCCGAGGACCCGGCCGCTCAGCACCATCAGGAAGAACATCGGCTCGATGCCGGCCGTTCCCGCACCGAGCGGACGCAGCGCCGCGCCCGTCGCCGCCAGCACGCCCAGCATCGCCACCGCCTTCGCGCCGAGCCCGGACTCCGAGATCGTCGCCGCCACGACCGCGACCAGCAGCACCAGCAGGCCCGCGAAGAGCCAGGGCGCGTCCTGGGCGTGGGCGTTCAGCGCGGAGTCGGGCGGAGCCAGGAAAGGCCAGCTGAACGCCACCACGCCCACCGCGCTGACCAGCGTCAACGCGGCGACGGAGCGGGGGCCGAGGTGCACCGGACGTCGCCGGGGCGGCGTCGTCATCGCAGCGCCTCCCGCACCTGGGCGACCGTGAGCCACTCCTGCGGCGCCAGGATCTTCGTCACCTGCGGGGCGAAGGACGGGGAGGAGACGACGACCTCCGCCGTCGGGCCGTCGGCGATCACCTCGCCCTCCGCGAGCAGCACGACCCGGTGGGCCAGCTCGGCGGCCAGTTCCACATCGTGCGTGGCCAGCACGATCGCGTGCCCGGCCGCGGCCAGCCCACGCAGGACGGCGACCAGGCGGGCCTTCGCCGCGTAGTCCAGGCCGCGGGTCGGCTCGTCGAGGAGGAGCAGCGGCGGCCGGGCCGCGAGGACGACCGACAGCGCGAGAGTGAGGCGCTGGCCCTCGGAGAGGTCGCGGGGGTGGGTGTCGTCCGCGATGCCGGGGAGGAGCTCCGAGACCAGGGCGCGGCAGGTGCCGGGGGTGGCCTGCGCGTCCCGGTCGGCGGCCGCGCACTCGGCGGCGACCGTGTCGGCGTACAGCAGGTCGCGCGGCTCCTGCGGGACCAGGCCGACGCGGCGCACCAGGTCCCGGGGCGGGGTGCGATGCGGGACCAGCCCGCCGGCCCGGACCGTTCCCGCCGACGCCTCGACGAGGCCTACGAAGGCGCCCAGCAGCGTCGACTTCCCGGCGCCGTTGCGGCCCATGAGGGCGATCGTCTCGCCGGGCGCGACCGTGAGATCGACGCGGCGCAGGGCCTGGACGCCCGCCCGGCGGACGGCGAGGGAGCGGGCCTCGGCGGGCGGCGCGGGGACGGAGGCGGACGGGGCGGGCGGAGGGCGGCGGAAGAGGCGGCGGGCGGGTCGTCCGGCGGGGCCCGGCACGGGCGGCGGCGGAACCTCGCGAGGCGCCAGGGGTGCCGCCCGGCCAGCCCCTCCCCTCGCGCTCTCCAGGCGTTCCCGCAGGTCACCGGCCCTTCGTCGGGCGTCCCGGACGGTCAGTGGCAGCGGGGTCCAGCCCGCCAGGCGGCCCAGGCCGACCACCGGCGGGAACACCGGGGAGACGGTCATGACGCCCGCCGGGGCGCCGAGGACCGGAGCCGCGCCGGGGGCGGGGAGCAGGGCGACCTGGTCGGCGTACTGCAGGACGCGCTCCAGACGGTGTTCCGCCAGCAGCACCGTCGTACCGAGGTCGTGGACGAGGCGCAGCAGGACGGCGAGGACCTCCTCCGCGGCCGCCGGGTCGAGCGCGGAGGTCGGCTCGTCCAGGACGAGCACCCGGGGGTGCGGGGTGAGGACCGAGCCGATCGCGACCCGCTGCTGCTGGCCGCCGGACAGGGTGGCGATGGGGCGGTCGCGTAGGCCGGCCAGGCCGAGCAGGTCGAGGGTCTCCTCGACGCGCCGGCGCATCACCTCCGGGGGCAGGCCCAACGACTCCATTCCGTAGGCGAGTTCCTCCTCGACCGTGTCCGTCACGAAGTGCGACAGCGGGTCCTGCCCCACCGTCCCCACCACGTCGGCGAGTTCGCGCGGCTTGTGGGTGCGGGTGTCACGGCCGGCGACCGTGACCCGGCCGCGCAGGGTGCCGCCCGTGAAGTGCGGCACGAGCCCGGAGACCGTGCCCAGCAGCGTCGACTTCCCGACCCCGGACGGTCCTGCGAGGAGCACGAGTTCTCCCTCCGGGATCGTGAAGTCGACGCCCTGGACGCTGGGTTGAGGGGCGCCGTCGTACGTCACGGAGACGTTCTCGAAACGGATCACGACGGCTCCTTGGGGACATGGGGAACATGGGGAAGGTAGGGGGCCACGAACGCGGGCAGCAGGCCGAGGAGTGCGGCCGCCGCCGGCCAGAGGGGGAGGGCGGGGGCCGTCAGGGGGACGACGCCGGGGTGCAGGTCCGCCGGGGCGGCCGACGCGGCGACGGTGAGGAGCGCCGCGACCGCGCCGCCGGAGACGGCGACGAGACAGGCACGCGGCGTCCAGCGGTCCGGACGGTACCGGGTGCGCGGCGAGCGCCGGCCGCCCAGGCGCAGTCCGGCGACGGCCGCGACGACCCCGGCGAGTAACACCGGCACGCCGTACGTCCCGCCCGCGGCGGTGAGCAGACCGTACGTTCCCGCGCAGACGCCGAGCAGCCCGCCGAGCGTGAGCGCGGCGGTCGTCCGACGGACGGGGGCGGCGACGTCGGCGGTACGGCCGTACCCGCGGGCGTCCATCGCTGCGGCGAGGGCGACGGAGCGTTCCAGCGCGCCCTCCAGCACCGGCAGGCCCACCTGGAGCAGGCCCCGCACACCCCGGTCCGGACGGCCCCGCAGACGGCGGGCCGCACGCAACCGGTGGACGTCCGCGATCAGGTTCGGGGCGAAGGTGAGGGCCACGACCACCGCCACTCCGGTCTCGTACAGGGCGCCGGGCAGCGTCTTGAGCAGACGGGAGGGGCTGGCCAGGGCGTTCGCCGCGCCCACACAGACGAGGAGCGTGGCCAGTTTCAGACCGTCGTAGAACGCGAAGAGGAGGCCCTCGGCCGTGACCGCGCCGCCGAGCCGGATGCCCTGCGCCCAGTGAGGCAGCGGGACTTCGGGCAGGGTGACGAGCACCTGCGTGCCGGGGATGGGGGAGCCCAGAGCGACGACGAAGACGAGCCGGATGACGAGCACCGCCAGCGCGAGCTTCAGGAACGCCGAGTAGGAACGGGACCAGGGCGTGTCCGGGCGGCATGTGGTGACGACGTACGCGGAGACGGTGAGGAGGAGGGCGAGGAGCAGCGGGTTGGTGGTGCGGGTGGCGGCGGTGCCGAGGCCGAGGGCCCAGAGCCACCAGGCGGCGGGGTGGAGCTGCGGGTGGGAGCGGGAATCACCCATCAGCCGTCAGCCATCCCGGCGGGATCCTCGCCGCCGCGCCTGCCACAGCGCGGCCGCGCCCAACCCCGCGACGGCCGCCGCGCCGGCGTAGAGGCCCAGCGACGGGCCGCCGCCGTCGTTGCCGGACTTCTCGGTGGCCGTCGGCTTCTCCGTCCCCCGACCTTCCGTCCCCGGTTCACTCGTCCCCGGTTTGTCCGTCCCGGGCTTGCCCTTCCCGGACACCTGCTCGCCGCACCCCGTCCGCGGATACCCCGAGATCGCGCACAGCAGGGCGTTCGTGTCGTAGCGCAGCGGTTTGGCGACCGCGGCGAGCGCCTCGGCCGTCGTCGCGTCGGGTGCGACCCGGGCGCAGGCCGTGCGCGGCGACGGCGACGGCGGGCTCTCGCCGGACGGGGCGTCGGCCGTCGTCCCGAAGTCGATGACCAGGGCCACCCGCTTCGTGCCGTCCTGTGCGGGCGTCTTCGCGCAGATCGCCGCGAAGGAGGCCGTGCCGCGCGGCTGCGACGCGTCCTGGGAGTCGGCGCTCACCGCGAACCGGAAGCCCTGGACGTCGCCGTCGGCGGGACGCGCGGTGGAGGGGCCCTGGGTGGCGTACGTCCACTGGTCGCCGGCGCGGTCCCAGAAGGACCAGTAGCGGTAGCCGGCGGCGTGAGCCTGAGCGGCGGTCGCGAGGAGGAGGAACGTCAGGGTCAGCAACAACGGGGGCAGGGTCCGGCGCGTCACGGCTGCTGCTTCCTGCCGCGGCCGCTGATCAGGAAGCCGATGCCGATGCCGGCGACGAGGAAGACGCCGACGATCCACCACACGCTGTAACCGGAATCCGAGTCGTCCTTGCTCTCGGACTCGGCGGCCTGCCGCGTGGCCTTGCCCGTGGCTGTGGTCTGCGGGGTTGGTCCCGTCGCGTTGAGCTGCGCGACCAGGTCCGTGCCGCCGAAATGACGGGGGTCGGCGCCCATGGCGTGGGCGGCGAAGAGGAGTTGGGCGTAGGCGGCGGGGCCGCTCTGCTTGGCCCAGGCCGCGGAGTTCCGCTCCAGCCAGGCCAGGGGCTTCTTCGCCTGCGCGGTCCAGCCCTGTGCGGCGAGGGCGACGACCGCGTCGGCGGTGTTGCCGTAGTCGGGCTGGTCCGCGGCGCCGGGCAGGGCGGACGTCAGATGACCGTCGTTGCTGATCGCCTCGACGAGGTAGGCCGAGCCGTCGCGGGCGAGCTCGGACGGGGTGAGGGGGGCGGGGGAGTTGCCGCAGCTGTTGCCGTTCATCGGTGCCGGCGCCTTGCCCGCCGTCGTCACGAACCCCTTGCCGAGGACGCCGAGCACGCCCGCCGCCGTGGCGTCCGCGTTGGCCGCGAGGCCGCCCTTCTTGTCCGGCTGGTACGCGAACGCGCCGCCACCGGCCTTGTCGCAGGCGATGGAGAGCTTCAGGAGAGCGTCGTACGACGACTTCTGGGCCTTCTTCACCTCCGCGGGCCGCTGCCCGGCCGCCGCCATCGCGCCCGCGACGACGGACGTCGAGTTGGCGTCACTGGCCCCGCCGGGGGAGTAGCCCCAGCCGCCGTCCGCGTTCTGGACGGACTTCAGCCAGCTGACCGCCTTCTCCGTCGCCGCCCGGTGGCCGCCGAGCGCGGCCAGCGCCTGGACCGCGGCCGCCGTGCTGTTGGTGTCCACCATCAGCTTGGCGTCGCACGGCTTCGCGGTGTCCGCGCGGAAGGCGGCGAAGGCGCCGTTCGCGCACTGCTGCCCGGCCAGCCAGGCCACGGCCCGGTCGGCGGGCGTGACGCCCACGGTCCGCTGCGCGAGCAACGCCAGCGACTGGCGCCAGACACCGTCGTACGTCGGGTCGGTGGTGCCGTACAGCCCGTCGGGTATCGCCACCGACGGGGCGGGGGACGGCGTGACGGCGACGGCGGGGACGGCGGCACCCAGGGCGACGGCGGTGGCGCCGGCGAGGGCCAGGGCCGTGACGCTGCGGCGGACGTTCATGATCGGCGGGTGCCTCTCCCGGTGCGGGAGGTCGACGGAGGCGGGCAGCACGGGGCGACCCCGGCGGCTCGACTCCGTATACCTCGACGGTGCGTGCGACGGCGGGCTGCCGACGCACGTGAGCCGGTCACGTTCCGGACCGGGCGATCCGGCTCTACGGTTGCGAGACAGCGCCGGAATTACACCGGCTTCTCCCTGTACGGGCGTGATGACGACGCCGTCACTCTACCGGCAGGTAGCGAACGGCCTGAGGGGTGGCTGCGGATGGGGCGGATGGGGCGGACGGGCCGGACGGAGGTGGGTGGAGGTAGGTTCATGTTCATGCCAGTAACGGGGAGACTGCTCGGCTCGGGTCGCACGGCCGACGTGTACGAGATCGACGAGGCGTGGGTGCTGCGCCGGGACCGGGACGGGTGGGGCGACGCCGCCGCCGAGGGCGCGGTGATGGCGCACGTACGGGAGTACGGCTACCCCGCGCCCGCCGTACGACCCTCGCCCGACGGCTCGCGCACCGACCTGGTGATGGAGCGGCTGAAGGGGCCGACGATGCTCCAGGCGTTCGTGGCGGGCACGTTGGACGCCGAGGAGGCGGGGGCCGTACTCGCGAGGCTGCTGCGCGCGCTGCACACCGTCCCGGGCCGGGTCTCGGGGCCTGGCTCGGCGGACGCCCGCATCCTGCACCTCGACCTCCACCCCGACAACGTGATCCTCACGCCGGACGGCCCGCGGGTCATCGACTGGGCCAACGCGGAGGAGGGCGACCCGGGGCTCGACTGGGGGATGTCCGCGGTGATCCTCGCCCAGGTCGCCGTCTCCGCCCAGTCGATCGCCGCTCCCGCCCGCACGATGCTGGCCGCCCTCCTCGTCGACCCCTCCGACCTCACCGAGCAGGGCCTGACCGAGGCCCTGCGTCGGCGCGCGGCCAACCCGACGATGAGCACCGAGGAAACGGAACTCCTCGCCCCGGCCGGTGAGTTGATCAGGTCGCTGATGAGTCGGACGGGTGGTTGACGGGTCAGACAGGCCGCTCAGCGCGGGGTGTCGGTCCGCCGAAGGGGAGGTGCAGCAGCCGGCGTGCCAGCAGCCAGGTCCCGTCGACTCGCCGGAACGCGTCCTCGTAGTGCCCGACTTGGACCGGGGGTCCGGCGGGGACGATGCCGCCCTCGTAGCCGTCGACCCGGTGCGTCGAGAAGTACGAGGTGGCCAGGGCGGTGTCCGGCGCGGTGACCGTGACCAGGATGTTCGACATGAGACGGCGGGAGAGCCGGTCGGTGGGGCGCGAGCCGAAATACCCGCGCAGCGCCGCCCGCCCCTCGATCAGACGCTCGCCCGCCGGCCATTCCCACCTGCCGTCCTCGGTGAACAGAGCGGCCACGGTGGAGGGTTCACCCAGGTCGAGCCGGTGGACGAAGTCGACGACGAGACGTTCGCAGGCCCGCTCGACGAGAAGGCGTTCCAAGGGATCCATGGGTTCCATGCTGCCGTTGGTATCAGCAGGCCGTTCCGCACCGCGAGCGCATTACACCGCCACGTACGTCACCGGCTCGCTGCCCGCCACCGCCTCCGCGCGGCCCTGTTTCACGAGTCGGCGCAGGTGGGCCTCGGCCTCGGAGACCGCGATGGTCCTCGAACCGTAGGGGATCTGCTGCCAGGGGCGGTTCCACTCCATGCGTTCGGCGAGCTGCCAGGGGGTGAGGGGCTCGGCCAGGAGCGACGACAGGTCCGTGAGGCGGTCCTCGTGGTGGGTGAGCAACTCCCGTACCCGGGAGGGGGCGTCGGTGAAGGCATGCTGGTGGGCGGGGAGGATCTCGGCGGGGGCGAGCCGGCCGACGCGTTCGAGCGAGTCGAGGTAGTCGCCGAGGGGATCGGTGACCGTCGCGTCGTCGGGGTCCTCGTAGAGACCGATGTGCGGGCTGATCCCCGGGAGCAGATGGTCGCCGGAGAACAGGCGGCCGTGGCCCGCAAGTCCGGCCGGGTGACTCTCCTCCAGGTGGAGGCAGACATGGCCCGGGGTGTGGCCCGGGGTCCAGATCGCGCGCAGCCGACGGCCGGGCAGGTCCAGGAGTTCGCCGGGGACGATCTCGCGGTCGGGGAGCGCGGGCGAGAAGCCGAGCGGCGTACGGCGGCGGGCCGTGCGCAGCGGGGCGAGGTGCTCGTCGGGGGCGCCGGCGGCGGCCAACTTGTCGGCCATGTACGTGTACCAGCGCTCGGGGCGGGTCTCCCGGGTCCGCCGCACGATCGACGCGTCCGCCGCGTGCATCGCCACCCAAGCCCCGGACGCATCCCGCACCTTGGCCGACAGGCCGTGGTGGTCGGGGTGGTGGTGGGTGATGACGACACCGTGAAGTTCGGCGACGTCCGTACCGCAGGCCGTGAGACCGGCGGTGAGGGCGTCCCAGGAGGCGGGATCGTCCCATCCGGCGTCGATCAGCACCGGCCCGCGGTCGGTGTCGACGACGTAGACGAGCGTGTGCCCGAGCGGGTTGTCCGGAATGGGCACCCGAAGCGACCGCACACCCCCGCCGTGATCGAACGCCTTCGTCATCTGCCCTCCGTCTCCCGGCCATTGCCCACTATAACTAGAACTGGTATCAGTTTCTGAAACACCGTCAGAAACGAAGGCAGTGGCCATGGCCGAGCTCGTGGAACACGGACAGCTGTTCATCGGCGGGGAATTGACCGACCCGCTGGGCAAGGACGTCATCGAGGTGGTCTCGCCGCACACCGAGGAGGTCATCGGGCGGGTGCCGCATGCGTCGACGGCCGATGTGGACCGGGCCGTCGCCGTGGCGCGGCGGGCCTTCGACGAGGGGCCCTGGGTGCGGATGTCGCTCGACGAGCGGATCGCCGTGGTCACCCGTATCAAGGACGGCATCGCCCTGCGCCATGAGGAGATCGCCCGCGTGATCTCCTCCGAGAACGGCTCCCCGTACTCGTGGAGCGTCCTCGCGCAGGCCCTCGGCGCGATGATGGTGTGGGACGCGGCGATCAAGGTGGCCCGGGACTTCACCTACGAGGAGCGCCGCGACGGTGTGCTCGGGAAGATCCTCGTGCGGCGCGAGCCGGTGGGCGTGGTCGCGGCCGTCGTCCCCTGGAACGTCCCGCAGTTCGTGGCTGCCGCCAAGCTCGCGCCCGCGCTGCTCACCGGCTGCTCGGTGGTGCTGAAGCCGTCCCCCGAGTCGCCGCTGGACGCGTATGTGCTGGCCGAGATCACGCGGGAGGCCGGGCTGCCGGAGGGCGTGCTGTCGATCCTGCCCGCGGACCGCGAGGTCAGTGAGTACTTGGTCGGGCATCCGGGCATCGACAAGGTCGCGTTCACGGGCTCGGTCGCGGCCGGGAAGCGGGTCATGGAGGTGGCCGCCCGCAATCTCACGCGGGTGACCCTGGAGCTCGGCGGCAAGTCGGCGGCGGTCGTGCTGCCCGACGCGGACATCGCCACGGCCGTTCCCGGCATCGTCTCGGCCGCCTTCATGAACAACGGGCAGGCCTGTGTGGCCCAGACCCGCATCCTCCTGCCGCGCTCGCGCTACGACGAGTTCGCGGACGCCTTCGCCGCGGCGGCGGCCGCGCTGGTCGTCGGTGACCCGATGGACCCGGCGACCCAGGTCGGGCCGCTGGTCGCCGAGCGGCAGCAGCGTCGGAACCTCGACTACATCCGGATCGGGCAGGAGGAGGGCGCGAAGATCCTCACCGGTGGCGGGCGTCCGGCGGGCCTGGAGCGCGGCTGGTATGTGGAGCCGACCCTCTTCGGCGACGTCGACAACTCCATGCGGATCGCCCGTGAGGAGATCTTCGGACCGGTGATCTGCCTCCTGCCCTACGGTGACGAGTCCGAGGCCCTGAAGATCGCGAACGACTCCGACTACGGGCTGAGCGGCAGCGTCTGGACGGCCGACGTCGGGCACGGCATCGAGGTCGCACGCCAGGTCCGTACGGGGACGTACTCCGTGAACACCTTCAGCCTGGACATGCTCGGCCCGTTCGGCGGCTACAAGAACTCCGGGCTGGGGCGGGAGTTCGGGCCCGAGGGCTTCGGCGAGTACCTGGAGCACAAGATGATCCATCTGCCGGCCGGCTGGGAGGGCTGAGGGATGGAGGTACCTCTCGCGCGAACGGATTCGGGGGCGGGGGCGGGGGCGGGGGCAGGGGCGGGCGACCGGTGGCATGTCGACGTGGACCGTTCGCTGTGCATCGGTTCCGCGCAGTGCCTCCATCGAGCACCGGAGGGCTTCCGGCTGGACGCCGCGCGCCAGTCCCATCCGGTCGACCCCGACACGGACGCGAACGAGCAGGTGCTGGCGGCGGCGGAGAACTGCCCGGTGGAGGCGATCGTGATCACGCTGGTGGGGAGCGGGGAGGCGGTCTTCCCGCCGGAGGAGTAAAAAAATTTCCCTTTTGGGGTGTTCCATCCAGCTTCAGGTGTTCTATTCTGTTAGTGGCCTACGAGGCGAGTGAGGGAGTTCGACCGGAGTAGCCGACTTGGGCGCGACGCCGAGAGGTACGGGCATCCGCTGAGGCCGACGTCGACGGTCGGACTGAGGGACCTGAAGGTTGCATGACAGGACCTGAAGGCGACCCCCGATCGTCTCGTAGGTCCTTTCTATGTGCGCGGGTCCGTCACGTCGATCAGGCGGCACACCGTCTCGATGTCGATCCGGACCTGGGCGATGGAGGCGCGACCCGACAGCCAGGTGATCAGCGCGGAGTGCCAGGTGTGCTCGATGACGCGGACCGCGGAGAGCTGCTCGGGGGTCGGATCGGTGAGGCCCATCGCGTCCAGGATGATCGCCGTCGTCTGACGCGAGACCTGGTCGACCTCCGGAGAGACGCTGCGGTCGGCGAAGGTCAGCGCGCGCACCATCGCGTCCGCCAGGTGCGGCTCGCGCTGCAGGGCGCGAAAGGCCCGCATCAGCGTCTCCGCGACCCGCTCGGCCGCCCGCTCGCCCGTCGGCGGCTTCTTCCGCAGCGTGCCGTGCATGTGCTCCAACTGGTCCTGCATCGTGGCGACCAGCAGATGCACCTTGGACGGGAAGTACCGGTAGAGGGTGCCGAGGGCGACCTGCGAGGACTCCGCGACCTCCCGCATCTGCACCGCGTCGAACCCGCCCCGGCTGGCCAACTGCGCGCTCGCGTGCAGGATGCGGCGGCGGCGCGCCTCCTGCCGCTCGGTGAGGGGCGAGGACTGCGCCTTGCTCCCCTTGGCTTCCGCGTTCCCCTTGGCTTCCGCGGGCGTGGCTGGCGTGGCTGGCATGGGTCCCGTTCCGGTCCGTTCCGTGACAGTCCTGGTGACAGTCGGTGAGGGGCGGTGATCATGCGGTTCGGCAGAGCGGTCGGTCGTGGCGTGAATCACCTGATCCACTGCTCCCAGCGCTCTTACCTGCCGGTAGATTCAGAGCCTCCCGGACGATCAAGTCTGAAACTTGTTCTAGATTAGCGTCCCGTCGTAGTCTCGCGGGACCATGCAGGCAGAAGGGGGCCCGGAGTGACCGCTGAGGCCAGTCAGGCGGGGTCTCGGCATGACCTCGCGGCCGACGGCAGGCGACCGCTCAACATCGCGCTCCTCACCTATAAGGGGAACCCGTTCTGCGGGGGCCAGGGCGTCTACGTACGGCATCTCTCGCGTGAGCTCGTCCGCCTCGGTCACCGCGTCGAGGTGATCGGCTCCCAGCCCTATCCGGTGCTGGACCCGGTGGACCCGGCCCACGACGACCGCCTCTCGCTCACCGAGCTGCCCAGCCTCGACCTCTACCGCCAGCCGGACCCCTTCCGCACCCCGAAGCGCGGCGAGTACCGCGACTGGATCGACGCCCTCGAGGTGGCGACGATGTGGACCGGCGGGTTCCCCGAGCCGCGGACCTTCGCCCTGCGTGCCCGCCGTCATCTGCGCGCCCGGCGCGGGGAGTTCGACGTCGTGCACGACAACCAGACCCTCGGCTACGGCCTGTTGGGGGACCTCGGCGCGCCCCTGGTCACCACCATCCACCACCCCATCACCGTCGACCGGCAGTTGGAGCTGGACGCCGCCGAGGGATGGCGCCGGCGCTACTCCGTGCGCCGCTGGTACGCGTTCACCCGGATGCAGAAGCGCGTCGCGCGCCGGCTGCCGTCCGTGCTCACCGTCTCCGGCACCTCCCGCCAGGAGATCGTCGACCACCTCGGCGTCCGCGACGACCGTATCCATGTCGTCCACATCGGCGCCGACACCGACCTGTTCTCGCCGAACCCGGCCGTGCCGCAGATACCGGGCCGGATCGTGACGACGTCCAGCGCGGACGTCCCCCTCAAGGGCCTGGTCTTCCTCGTCGAGGCGCTGGCGAAGGTGCGCACCGAGCATCCGCGCGCCCACCTCGTCGTCGTCGGCAAGCGCCCGCAGGAAGGGCCGGTCGCCCAGACGATCGAGCGGTACGGCCTCGAAGGCGCCGTCGAGTTCGTCAAGGGCATCTCCGACGCCGAACTGGTCGACCTGGTGCGCTCGGCGGAGGTCGCCTGCGTGCCGTCGCTGTACGAGGGCTTCTCCCTGCCGGCCGCCGAGGCCATGGCCACGGGCACCCCGCTGCTCGCCACGACCGGCGGGGCGATCCCCGAGGTCGCCGGGCGCGACGGGGAGACCTGCCTGGCCGTGCCGCCGGGCGACGCCGGCGCGCTGGCGGCCGGCCTGAGCCGGCTCCTGGGCGACCCCGCGCTGCGGGCCCGGCTGGGTGCGGCCGGGCGGGAACGGGTGCTGGACCGTTTCACCTGGGCGCGGGCCGCCGAGGGAACCGTGGCCCGCTACCGCGAGGCGATAGCCGACGGCCGCCGCCCGGGTACTGCCGAGGCCCCCGCCGCCCCCGAAGCAGCCGTTGCCGCCGCCGTCGAAACCGCCGAGGCCGTTGCCGCCGGTCGTGGTGTCGACGCCGTTGACGCCGACGGCGTCGTATCCGAAGCATCCGATCGCGAAAGCAGGGCCACGTGCTGACCGTCGACTTCTCCCGGTTCCCGCTCGCCCCGGGCGACCGAGTCCTGGACCTCGGCTGTGGGGCGGGGCGGCACGCCTTCGAGTGCTACCGGCGGGGCGCCCAGGTCGTGGCGCTCGACCAGAACGGCGAGGAGATCCGCGAGGTCGCCAAGTGGTTCGCGGCGATGAAGGAGGCCGGCGAGGCCCCCGAGGGCGCCACCGCCACCGCCATGGAGGGCGACGCCCTGGCGCTGCCCTTCCCCGACGAGTCCTTCGACGTCGTCATCATCTCCGAGGTCATGGAGCACATCCCGGACGACAAGGGAGTGCTCGCGGAAATGGTGCGCGTCCTGAAGCCCGGCGGCCGCATCGCGATCACCGTGCCGCGCT
Organism: Streptomyces sp. NPDC050121; assembly: GCF_044460385.1. NCBI lineage: Bacteria > Bacillati > Actinomycetota > Actinomycetes > Kitasatosporales > Streptomycetaceae > Streptomyces > Streptomyces sp. NPDC050121. The sequence goes on from NZ_JBITJV010000048.1 coordinate 34,387, forward strand.
ACGGCCCCGAGAAGGTCTGCTGGACGCTCTCCGACGCCTACCACGAGGTCGAGGGCGGCCACATCCGCATCTACAAGGCGGACGAACTGCTCGCGAAGATCCGCGAGGCGGGCCTGAAGCCGTACGGCACCCACCACGCCCACGCGCTGCACTCGCCGTACTGGTGGCTCAAGTGCGCGTTCGGCGTGGACAACGACAAGGCGCTGCCGGTGCGGGCGTACCACAAGCTGCTGGTCTGGGACATCATGAAGAAGCCGCTTGCGACCCGCGTCGCCGAGCAGGCGCTGAACCCGCTGATCGGCAAGAGCTTCGTGGCGTACGCGACCAAGCCACACCTTCCCGCGCTGTCCGAGGTGGCCGCCAAGTGACCACCCCCCGGACAGAACACCTCGTCCTGCCCGGGGTCCTCACCGCCGAGCAGGCCGCCGCGACCGTCGCCGGGATCCTCGCCGTGCAGCGCGAGGACGGTGCGATCCCCTGGTTCCGTGGCCACCACCTCGACCCCTGGGACCACACCGAGGCCGCGATGGCGCTGGACGCGGCGGGCGAGCACGAGGCCGCCGAGCGGGCGTACACCTGGCTGGCCCGGCACCAGAACGACGACGGCTCGTGGTTCGCGGCGTACGCGGACGGCGCCTTCGACGAGGTCACCGACCGTGGGCGCGAGACGAACTTCGTCGCCTACATAGCCGTCGGCGTCTGGCACCACTACCTCTCCACCGGCGACGACACCTTCCTGGACCGCATGTGGCCGGCCGTCTACGCGGCCGTCGAGTACGTGCTGCGGCTCCAGCAGCCCGGCGGGCAGATCGGCTGGCGGCGCGAGGACGACGGCGCCCCGACCGCCGACGCCCTGCTCACCGGCTCCTCCTCGATCCACCAGGCGCTGCGCTGCGCGCTGGCGATCGCCGAGCAGCGCGAAGAGGCCCAGCCCGACTGGGAGTTGGCGGCAGGCGCGCTACGGCACGCCATACGACGGCATCCGGAGCGGTTCCTCGACAAGGACCGCTACTCGATGGACTGGTACTACCCGGTGCTGGGCGGTGCGTTGACCGGCACGGAGGCCAAGTCCCGTATCGAGGCGGACTGGGAGCGGTTCGTGGTGCCGGGGCTGGGGGTGCGGTGCGTGGTCCCCAACCCGTGGGTGACGGGAGGCGAGTCCGCCGAACTCGCCCTCGCGCTGTGGGCGATGGGCGAGTCCGATCGGGCGCTGGAGATCCTCCAGTCGATCCAGCATCTGCGGGACGCGGAGTCGGGGCTGTACTGGACCGGGTTCGTCTTCGAGGACGAGGCGATCTGGCCCCGGGAACTGACCACATGGACCGCCGGGTCGCTGCTGCTGGCCGTCGCCGCGCTCGGGGGACATGAGGCGACGTGTGCCGTGTTCGGCGGGGAACTGCTTCCTTCCGGGCTCGAGGTCGACTGCTGCGCCTGAGGGCGCGGTGGCCTCCTGGCGGTGCCTCAGTGGCGGTGTCTCAGTGGCGGTGTCTCAGTGGCGGTGGACCCTGTTGGCGATGGCGTGGCCCACGAAGAGGTAGACCACCGCCGCCAGGCCGTAGCCCGCCACCACCCTTGCCCAGGCCTCGTCGAAGGTGAACAGGTCATGGGACCAGCCGGCGAGCCAGCGGGCCGTGTCGTGGATGAACTGCACGAAGGAGTTGGCGCGGTTCGCGTCGAGCAGGTACATCAGGATCCACAGGCCCAGGATGAGGGCCATGATGTCGGCGACGACCGCGATGACCGTCCCGGCCTGATTGGCGCCGTTGCGATATCGAGGGGACATGCCCTTTCGGGTTGCCGTTCGACGCCGAACGAAACCCGGCCGGTGCGTGTCGCGTCCATTCGCCCCGTGCCGGGGTGGAGTTGACGCCTTTCGTCGTCAGGAGTTGAGCTCGGCCAGCACCCGCAGGGTGTGCGGGTCCGGGGCCACGACCAGGAGGTCGGTCACCGGGCCCTTGCGCCAGGTCTGAAGCCGTTCGGCGATGCGCTCGCGCGGGCCGACGAGGGAGATCTCGTCGGCGAAGGCGTCCGGGACGGCGAGCACGGCCTCCTCGCGCCGGCCCGACAGGAACAGCTCCTGGATGTGCCGGGCTTCCTCCTCGTAGCCCATGCGCGCCATCAGGTCGGCGTGGAAGTTGCGGGTGGCGTGGCCCATGCCGCCGATGTAGAACCCGAGCATGGCCTTCACCGGCAGCAGCCCCTCCGTGACGTCGTCGCAGACCAGCGCCCGTACGAGAGGAGCGACCCGGAAGCCCTCGGGCAGCTCCGCCACCGCCGGGCCGTATGCGTCCGGCCGGTTCGGCGACCAGTACAGCGGCAGCCAGCCGTCGGCGATGCGAATCGTCTGCGCCACGTTCCGCGGGCCCTCCGCGCCCAACAGCACCGGCAGATCGGCACGCAGAGGGTGAGTGATCGACTTGAGCGGCCTGCCGAGGCCGGTGGCGTCCGGGGCACGGTAGGGGTGGGAGTGGAACCGGCCGTCCAGTTCCACCGGGGCCTCCCGGCGCAGGACCTGCCGGACGACGTCCACGTACTCCCGGGTCGCGGTCAGCGGCGACTTCGGGAACGGGCGGCCGTACCAGCCCTCCACCACCTGCGGGCCCGACAGGCCGAGCCCGAGCATCATCCGGCCGCCGGAGAGGTGGTCCAGGGTCAGGGCGTGCATCGCGGTCGTGGTGGGGGAGCGGGCCGCCATCTGGGCAACGGCCGTACCCAGCGAGATCGTCGAGGTCCGCGCGGCGATCCAGGTGAGCGGGGTGAAGGCGTCCGAGCCCCAGGACTCCGCCGTCCACACGGAGCCGTAGCCGAGCCGTTCCGCCTCGCGCGCCAGCTCCACATGGTCGGGGGCGGGGCCGCGGCCCCAGTAGCCGAGCGCCAGACCGAGCCGCATACCAGCCTCCTGACGGTACGTCAGATACGGGGCTGCGACTGTACGACAACGGCCCCCCGCCCGGAAGGGCGAGGGGCCGTACCCGTCGTACGGGGGGCGTGGGCTCAGCCGCGCTGAATGCCCGAGGCGTCCCGCAGGACGCCGCGTCGGCCGTCCTGGGTCTGGGCCACCAGGCCCTGGGCGCCCTGCTCGACCGCGAGGTACCAGGTGCCCGGCGCCAGTTCGGCGATGGGCATCGGCGCGCCGTCCTCCGCGTACAGCGGACGCGGCACCGGTACGGCGAACCAGAACGGCGAGAAGTCCGCGGCCGGCGGCTGCGCCGGACCCGGCTGAGCGCCGAACGGCGACTGTCCCGGCTGCCCACCCGACTGACCGGGCTGCCCCGGCTGCGGCTGACCGCCGAACGCCGACGGCTGCGGCCCGCCCGGGTAGCCGTAACCCGCGGGCGGCTGCGCACCGTAGGGCTGGGGGGTCGGCGGCTTGGGCGCCGGGATGAGGCCGGCCTGCAGGGCAGGGACGAGGGGGGTGGCGACAGCGGCCCCGGCGAGCACCAGCGTGGCGATGAGGGCGAGGATCAGCCCCGTCCCGGCGGAGGGGGCGTTCGAGTTGTCACCGCCGAAGTTGTCCAGGCCACCGACCGGGTCGACGACGTTGCCGAGGGCGCTCCAGGCGGCGAACACGGCGAACGCGACACCGAACGCGCCGAGTTCCAGGCCGGCGATCTTGCGAGGGTTCGGCAGACCGCGGGCGACGACAATGAGCGCGGCGGCGATGAGGCCGGCCAGGACAACACTGAGCAGGACCGGTCCGCTCGACCAGAGGCTCGGGATGTCGAGGCTGCTGGGCGCGTTGTCGTACGAGTAGTTGTCGAGGAACGACGCGATGAACAGCAATACCGCTGCTCCGATCACCACGCCGTCGCCTCGAGTGAGGGAGCGGATATTCACTTCAGGTCCTTCGTCAGTCGTCTCGTCGTCGGTACACGCATACACGTATCGGTAGAGGCGTCGCTGTCACCATGTCGCCGTCAGGCCCCGGTGTGAAGCGTGGGGGTGGCCCCTCATCGTAGGGACGACACTATCGTCCGCACGATTGTGCTGTCCGCCGTGATCAGCGCGCTGATCACTACCCGCGCAGGAAACTCACGATTCCCTCAGAGATCCCTTGCGCCGCCTTCTGCCGCCAGGCGCCACTGGTCAGCAACGCCGCGTCCTTGGTATCGCGCATGTTGCCGCACTCGATGAACACCTTGGGAACCGTTGACAGATTGAGACCGCCCAGGTCCTTCCGCGTGACGAGACCGGTCCCGTCGCCGATGTAGTTGGCGGGCGAACTGCCCGTCGTGCGCGCGAAGTCGCCTGCGATCAGCTTCCCGAGGTCCTTCGACGGGCCCACGACGGCACGGGTGTCGGCGGCGCCCTCGTGCACCGTGGCCGGCAGGATCACATGGAAGCCGCGGTCGCCGGCTCCGGCGCCGTCCGCGTGGATCGAGACGACCGCGTCGGCGTGCGCCGCGTTCCCGATCCGGGCGCGCTCGTCGACACACGGGCCGTACTCCCGGTCGCCGTCCTGCGTCAGCTTCACCGTGGCGCCCTGCTGTTGCAGCACCGCGCGCAGCCGGTGGGCCACGTCCAGCGTGAACTCCGCCTCGCTGTAACCGGAGTTCGTGGACGTGCCCGTAGTGTCGCATTCCTTCCAGTTGGTGCCGATATCCACCTTGCGATTGATGGCGGCGGTGTGCTGGACGTTGTCGGGGTTGTGCCCGGGGTCGATGACGACGACCTTGCCCCTGAGGGAGGCGGACCCCGCGGTCGGGGCGGTGCCGCCGGCGCCCTGCTTGCCGTCGCCGCTCGCGTTCCGGTCCCCGCTCGCGCCGCCGGCCGGCGAGCCGTCGGCAGGGGAGCTGTCGGTGGGGGAGCGGAGCGTGGACGACGAGGCCGCAGCTCCCGCCCCCCGGTCCGGTCCACTGTCCCCGCCGGTTCCCGTTCCCGTCCCGCCCAGCGCCTCGTACGCCAGCCAGCCCAGCAGCGCCCCAGGCACGAGCGCCGCGAGCGCCACGGTCAGCGGGCGGCGCAGCGGGGAGCGGCGCGGCGACGCGGAGTCGAAGCGATCGGAGGGGCCGAAGGGGTCGGAGGAGCCGGGGTTCGAGCCTGTGTACGACACGCCTGCCACCCTAACGGGCATCCCGGCGAGGGCTCAGGCGGAAGGCGGCCGGACGGATGAGGGGCGGCCCCCCGCCCTCCTGCACCCCCCGCCCTCCTACACCCCCTGCCCCTTCACCCCCTGCCCCTTCACCTCCCTGCCCCTTCCCCTCCGCCCCCCGACCCCTGATTACTTGAAGATCGTCCCGTCAGGCGTCGTGCCCTGCGGCACCAGGCACACGAACCAGTCCCACGGGGACCCCTCGACCGAGCGGATGGCGGACTTGTCGGTGTTCGTCGCCTCGTTGGCCGGTCGCCTGACCAGGTCGGTCCTCGTGCCGTCCTTCCACTTGCAGGTCACCTGGTTGACCGTCTCGGCGACCGGGCCCACCACCACGCGGTCGGAGCTGCCCGAGCCGGGGCCTGCCGGGACCGTGCCGGACTGGTTCCGCAGAGGCGGGTCGAGGCCGCGACCGTTCATCAGGCCGGCGTGAATCAGGGTGCCCGGGCCGTTCTCGTCACCGGTGCTGCTGCGTAGGAAGAGGGCGCTCCTGCCGACCAGATCGGAAGGCTTCCGCACGGTCGGGAGGGTCTCGCGGTACTTCGCCATCGCCTTCAGCTCGGCCTGGGCCTCTGCGGCGTCGCGTGGCGCCGGCCAGACGTCGATCGCGACCTTCCAGGGCTTGCCCTGGTCGGTTCCGGTCCCCAGGATCGTTCTGCTGGGGGACTGGAGTGCGCCCGGCGTTCCCGTCGCCGCCGGTGTCACCCGCTCGCCGTTGCCTCCCGGCAGCCCCGTCATCGCCAGCGCCCCGGTCGAGCCGGCGACTACGAGGGCTGTGGCCGCCGCGACCGCCCAGCGGCGGGCCCTGCGGCGGCGACCCCTGCGGATGAGTGTCTGGGTGGGGGCTATACCGATCTCGACCTCGTCCGCGGCGTCCGCCAGCAGGCCGGCGATGTCGTGCTGCATCATGTCGTGGTTCGTCTCCCGGTCCGCGCTCATCACTTCCGCCCTCCCTGCGTCGCTGTGCCCGCCAGTTCCGGTATGGCGCGGAGTTTCGCGATCCCCTTGGCCGCATTGCTCTTCACCGCGCCGACCGAACAGCCCATCGCCTCGGCCGTCTGCGTTTCGGTCAGGTCCTCCCAGTAGCGCAGCACCACCGTCTCCCGCTGCCGCGGCGGCAACTCGGCCAGCGCCTTCAGCAGGGTGTGCCGGTCGTCGGCCCGGCCGATCGGATCGCCGGTGTCGGCGACCTCGTGCGTGAGACCCGAGTCGTCGCCCTTCGGGGCGAGGAACTCGCGGAGCTTCCTGCGGTACTTGCGGGCATGCGCGTTGATCATCACACACCGTACGTACGCCTCAGGTTCGTCGGCTGCGCCGACTCTGCGCCACGCCACGTAGACCTGTTCCAGCGTCGACTGGACCAGGTCCTCCGCGGCGTGCTGTTCCCCCGTGAGGAGAAATGCCGTGCGCATCAGCCGCGGCCAGCGGCCGACGACGAAAGCCTGGAACTCCGTGTCCCGATCCTGCTTCCCATCCCCCATGAGCACCTCCTAGATGTTCAAAGGAGGCCATGAGCGGCCCGGATCGTTGCCTCGGCGAGCGGAGACTTTCCGCGGCAGCCACACCGGCGTCAGCAGCGCCCCCGCCGGCAACGGCGAGGCGAGCGGCGTCGAGGATCGGGTTTTCGGCCCAGGGCAGGTCCTGGGTCGCCGGTCGGGGCGCGGGAGAGGGACCGCTTTCCCAAGAGAAGATAAAGAAATCGTTAGTACGCCAAAGCATCGGAATAGTTGCCCGTGCATACAGGTTCAGTTCGCATGTAACCGCCGAGACACCACCCTCGTAACGCCCGAAGCACCGCCCCCGGAGGCCCCACCCCATGACGCACACGACGACCGACCGGCCGGCCCGCCCAGCGAGCGGAGCCGTCGTCCCGGTGCTCGCCTTCGCGGGCATCGTGGTCGCGGTGATGCAGACCCTGCTCGTCCCGGTCATCAAGGATCTGCCCCAGCTGCTGGACACCGCGCCCAGCAACGCCACCTGGGTCCTGACCTCCACCCTGCTGTCCGGCGCCGTCGCCACCCCGATCATGGGCCGCCTCGGCGACCTGTACGGCAAACGGCGGATGATGATCCTCAGCCTGGCCGTGATGGTCGTCGGCGCGCTGGTCAGCGCACTCACCAGCGACCTGCTCATGATGATCGTGGGCCGAACGCTCCAGGGCTTCGCCATGGGCGCCATCCCGCTCGGCATCGGCCTGATGCGGGACATGCTGCCGCGCGAGAAGCTCGGCTCGGCGATGGCCCTGATGAGCTCCTCCATCGGCGTCGGCGGCGGCCTCGCCCTGCCCGCCGCGGCCCTCGTCGCCCAGCACGCCGACTGGCACGCCCTGTTCTACGGCGCCGCCGGCCTCGGCGCCCTCGCCATCGCCCTGACCCTCCTCGTCGTCCCCGAGTCCCCGGCCCGCGCCGAGGGCACCTTCGACGTGCTGGGCGCGATCGGCCTCTCCACCGGCCTCGTCCTCTTCCTGCTGCCGATCACCAAGGGCAGCGACTGGGGCTGGACCTCCGGCACCACCCTCGCACTGTTCGCCGCCGCGGCCGTCGTCCTCCTCCTGTGGGGCGTGATGGAGCTGCGCGTGAAGGCCCCGCTGGTGGACCTGCGCACGACGGCCCGCCCCGCCGTCCTCTTCACCAACCTCGCCTCGATCATGGTCGGCGTCTCCTTCTACGTCGTCTCCCTCGTCCTGCCGCAGCTCCTCCAGCTGCCGAAGGCCACCGGCTACGGCCTCGGCCAGTCGATGGTCGTCGCCGGTCTGCTCGTCGCGCCGCTCGGCCTGACGATGATGGTCACCGCCCCCGTCTACGCCCGGCTGTCCGCGAAGTACGGCCCCAAGGTCACCCTGATCCTCGGCATGCTGATCATCGCGATCGGCTACGGCGCCGGCCTCGGCCTGATGAGCGCCGCCTGGCAGAGCCTCGTCATCGCCGTGCTGCTGGGCGCGGGCATCGGCCTCGCCTACTCCTCCCTGCCCGCGCTGATCGTCGGCGCGGTCCCGGCCTCGGAGACCGGCGCGGCCAACGGCCTCAACACCCTGATGCGGTCCATCGGCACGTCCGTGTCGAGCGCCGTCATCGGCATGGTGCTGGCCAACACCGCGAACAACGTGAACGGCGTCGCGATCCCGACCATGCACGGCTTCCGCGTCTCCTTCCTGATCGCCACGGCCGCCGTCGCGGTCGGCCTGGTTCTCGCCCTGTGCCTGCCGAAGCAGCAGCGCCCCGCGACGGCTCCGCAGCTGCGCGCCAGCAGCGAGGAGGACGTCAACCTGGAGCACGCCGAGGAGGTCCTGCGGGGCTTCCGCGGACGGGTCCTGGACGCCGACGGCGCCCCGGTCGCCCGCGCCAAGGTCACCCTCATCGACCGCCGCGGCCGGCAGGCCGGCGCCACCCTGTCGCAGGAGGACGGCCGCTACACCCTCGCCGTCCCGGCCCAGGGCGCCTACGTCCTCGCCGCGAGGGCCTCCGGCCATGGGCCGCTTGCGTCGTCCGCGTCGCACCATGGCGGGGAACGGGCGGTCGAGCTGGATCTCTCCTTGCCGGGCGAGACGGTGACTGCTTAGCGCCCACTGCGGTGCCGCGTCGCGCTGTCCGGCGTCTGCCGCGCCGTCGTGGCCGGTCGCGCAGTTCCCCGCGCCCCTAGGTCCGCTACCGGATTTCATTCGCAGTGCATCGGCCTTCAGGCCGGTGGTGAAGCGAATCTGACAGTGGCGACGCGGAGCGTCGCGGTCTCGTTCCGGCGGAGCCGGAGTCGACTCGTGACGGTGACGGATCGTTCACACGTTCCCGATGACGACGCGGGTTCGACGTGCCTAGTGTGATCGTCATGCAGCTCCGGTACAGCTTCCGCGTGTACCCCGACGCCACTCAACAGGCAGCGCTGGCCGGGGCGTTCGGGTGCGCCCGTGTCGTGTTCAACGACGCCGTGCGGGCCCGCGAGGACGCCCGTCGGGCCGGGCAGCCCTTCCCTACGGCCGGTGACCTGTCCCGGAAGCTGATCACCGAGGCGAAGCGGACGGCCGGGCGGTCCTGGCTGGGTGAGGTCTCCGCGGTGGTGCTCCAGCAGTCCCTGCGGGACGCCGAGACCGCCTACCGCAACTTCTTCGCCTCCCTCAAGGGCGCCCGCAAGGGTCCGAAAGTGGGTGCGCCGCGGTTGAAGTCCCGCAAGGACGCCCGGCAGTCGATCCGGTTCACCGCCAACGCCCGCTGGAGCGTCACCGCCGGCGGCCGTCTGAACCTGCCGAAGATCGGCGCGGTGAAGGTGAAATGGTCCCGCCCTCTGCCCGCCGTCCCTTCGGCAGTGAAAGCGCTGGCACGTACCCGGCTGGCCAAGTCCGTTCACGAGGCGGGCTGGTCGTCGTTCGTGCACATGCTGGAGTACAAGGCGCAGCGGTACGGCCGCACCCTGGTGAAGATCGGCCGGGTTTGAGCCGACCTCCCAGACCTGCTCTGCCTGCGGCGCCGTGGACGGGCCCAAACCGCTGAACGTGCGGGAATGGACCTGTGCCGCCTGCGGCGCCGTCCACGACCGGGACCACAACGCCGCGATCAACGTGAAGACGGCCGCCGGACTGGCGGCATCGGCCTGCGGAGCGCCGGTAAGACCAGGAGCGATCCCGGCACAGCGCGAAGAAACAGGAAGCCACGGATTCCCGACCGAACCGCGTGCCGCGTAGCGGCACGGCAACCAGTCAGGGAAGGCCAGAATCCTCGGGCTTCAGCCCGAGGAGCAAGTCAAACGTACCCTCTGTCGATTGAGCGACAGGGGGTACGACAGCATGGGCACCGAGAACTTCGTACGACCGAGAGGACCGCCCATGCCCGCGGCCGCACCCAAGCCCGAGATCCTGGCCGCGTTCGAGGCGGCGAAGGGGTTCATGCCGGTCGACGAGGGCCTCGCGCTGTACGCCGCAGCCGTCGAGGCGGGCGCGCTCGGGCTGCCGTTGCTCGAGGTCGGCACCTACTGCGGGCGTTCCACGATCCTGCTCGCGGACGCGGCCCGCCAGTCCGGGGTCAGCGCGCTCACGCTCGACCACCACCGGGGCAGCGAGGAGCAGCAGCCGGGCTGGGAGTACCACGACCCGGAGACCGTGGACCCCGAGATCGGACTGATGGACACACTGCCCACTTTCCGCCGGACCCTGCACCGGGCCGGCCTGGAGGAGCACGTGGTCGCGCTGGTCGGGCGGTCGCCGCAGATCGCCGCGTTCTGGAATGCGCCCCTCGGCCTCGTCTTCGTCGACGGCGGCCACACCGACGAGCACGCCACCTCCGACTACGAGGGCTGGGCGCCGCACGTCGCCGAGGGCGGGCTCCTCGTCATCCACGACGTGTTCCCCGACCCGGTCGACGAGTTCACCGGCCAGGCCCCCTACCGCGTCTACCTGCGCGCCCTGGCCTCCGGGGCCTTCACGGAGGTCTCGGACACCGGCTCGCTGCGGGTGCTGCGGCGCACGGGCACGGGGATCTAGAGACGAGGGGCCCTGGAGACGAGGGGCCCTGGAGACGAGGGGCCCTGGAGACGAGGGGCCCTGGAGACGAGGGGCCCTGGAGACGAGGGGATCCATGGGCGAGCGGATCCAGGGACGATCCGAAGGCCGTCGTCCGAAACTCAGGCCGGTTCCGAGCCGCGGCGACGGCGGCGCACGACGACAGCCGCAGTGACCGCCGCCGCGGTGACCAGGGCGGCCGGCACCAGCACGGCGGGCCGCAGGGCGGACCGGTACAGCGGCGCCGGGGACGCCTCCAGCGGGATGGCGGCGACGTCGTTGCCGGGCGTGCGGTCGGACGGGTTGTACGTGCGGATGGTCCCCTTCGCGCCCGGGACCTGCCGGTCGATGCGGATGTGGAAGTCGATGGCGGTCGAACCGTCGCCGTACCGCGCCTCTTCGTAGAACGCGTTGGAGCCGACCTCGCAGACGAACGCCTTGCCCGGCTTCTCGGGCCGGTCGCAGGCCCACTTCACGTCGTCGTCCTCGATGGTGTACGGGATGGAGGTGACCGTGGCGCCCTCCGGCGGGACCACCTCGAAGCGACCCATTTGCTCGTCCCCCTCCGGGCGGCCGGGGCCGAGGTTCCGCACCCCGAGCCGCACCTTCACCGTGTCGCCGACCCGGCCCCGCACGCTCGCCGTGACCGGACGGTAGTCGGCCTGCAGAGTGGTGGTGATCCCGACCCGGGCCTGGCCTTCGCCGAAGGCCTGGGCGGCGGTGCGGACGAGGGTGAGCGGCGCGCCTGTGCCACGTACGGTGTGGTCGGCGGGGCGGGACGGGGCCGACGACCAGCTGTAGGTCACCGCGCCGGACAGCGTGTCGGGCACGTCGACCGTGTAGACCAGCGGGGCGCTCGTGCGGTACGCGGCGCCCGCCGCGGGCTTCGTGGGGAACGTGCACCACGCCGAGGTGGCCGCGGAACCGGCGTAGAAACAGTTGCTGTGCCGGGCGGCCAGCGTCAGCCCCTCCGACACGTCGACCCGGAGGGCGACCCCTTGCTTCGCGGGGAAACGGGTGTTGTTGGCCAGTCGTGCGGTCAGGTTCGCGGGTTTTCCCGGGGCCAGCCCGCTCACGCCCTTCTCCTGCCCGGGCGCGGACAGCGTCGGACCGCCGACGATCAGCCGGGTGGAGCCGGTGATGGTGGGAGCGTTGTCGGCGGTCGCGGTGTACGTCACCGTTCCGCCGTCGCCCGGCTCGACGCCGTCCACGCCCAGGAGGGTGAGGGGGTCGTAGCTCTCCCCGTCGCCGTTCTGCAGATCGCCGTAGTGGCAGGTGTAGATCGGGCCCGCGGCCTTGCACATCTCCCGGTCCCCGAGCCGGGCGACGCCCTTCAGCCCCGACGCGTCCACGACGACGCTGACGTTGCGGGCCGGTTCGCCGCCCTTGCTCGCTTCGACGAAGACGGGGACGTGGAAGTCGTCGTTCGATGCCTTGGCTCCCTCGTCGGCGTTGTACATGACGAAGGTTTTCACGGTCTCGAACCGCATCACGACCTGACCGGAGCCCTCGGCCGCGGCGGGCGCGGACGCCGACACGGCGGCGAGTGCTGCCGCCAGGGCGGCCCCACGGGTGAAGAGACGTCGCCGCAGGATCGATATCGGTAAGGGCATCCCGGCACTATGCCACCACCGGTCCGGTCGTCGCCGTCGGCCCCGCGGCTACAGCCACCCCTGCTGCCGGGCCTCCCGCATCGCCTCCATCCGGTTGCGGGTGCCCGTCTTGCCGATCGCGGAGGACAGGTAGTTGCGGACCGTGGACTCCGAGAGGTGCAGCTTGGCGGCGATGTCGGCGACTGTCGCGCCGTCCACGGAGGCCTTCAGGACGTCGCACTCGCGGGCGGTGAGGGGGTTCGGGCCGGCGCCGAGGGCGGCCGCGGCCAGCGCCGGGTCCACCACCGTCTCGCCGGTCAGGACCCGGCGGACGGCCGCCGCCAGCTCCTCCACCGGCCCGTCCTTGACCAGGAAGCCCGAGGCCCCGGCCTCCATGGCCCGGCGCAGATAGCCGGGCCGGCCGAACGTGGTCAGGATCAGCACCCGGCAGTCGGGCACCTGTTCGCGCAGCTCGGCGGCCGCGTCCAAACCGCTGATGCCGGGGAGTTCGATGTCGAGGAGCGCGACGTCCGGGCGGTGGAGGAGCGCCGCGTCCACGATCGCGTCCCCGGTGCCGACCTGGGCGACCACCTCGATGTCGGCCTCCAACCCCAGCAGCAGGGCCAGCGCGCCGCGCATCATGCCCTGGTCCTCCGCGAGCAGCACCCTGATGGACTTGGTGGGGCGGTGGTCGCGGGGCATTTCGTTCACGGGCCGGCCCGGCATCTCGTTCACGGCACCAGGTTAGGGCCGGCGGCCACGGACGGCGCACTGTCCGTGGGCTCCTGCGGTGCGGACGTCTGGTGCGTCGGGGACTGCGTGGACGGTTCCGAGGACGGTTCCGTGGGCAGTTCCGCCGTGACCGTGAAGCCGCCGCGCGGTCCCGGGCCCGCCGTGAGCGAGCCGCCCGCCGTCGCGAGGCGCTCGCGCAGGCCGGTCAGACCGGTACCGCCGCGAGACGGGCGGCACTCCTCGCCACCTGTGCCACTGCCACTGCCACTGCCACAGCCACCGTCGCTGCCGGTGCCGGTGCCGGTGCCGGTGCCGTTGTCCGTCACCGTCAGCCGGACCCGCTCCGGGGCACCCGTCACGGTGATCTGGCAGCGGGTCGCTCCGCTGTGCCGGACGACGTTGGTGACCGCCTCCCGCACCACCCAGCCCAGCAGGGCCGCGGTCTGCGGCTCGGGCGGCGGCCCGGACCGGCTCACCGAGGGTTCGACGCCCGCCGCCGTCAGGGCCGAGCGGGCCCGGTCCAGCTCGGTGACCAGGCTGCCCTCGCGGTAGCCGGTGACCGCCTCCCGGATCTCGGTCAGCGCCTGGCGGCCCACCGCCTCGATGTCCATGACCTGGGAGAGGGCCGCGTCCATGTCGCGCGGCGCCAGCCGGCGGGCCGCCTCCGACTTCACCACGATCACCGACAGGGTGTGGCCGAGCAGGTCGTGCAGATCGCGGGAGAAGCGCAGCCGTTCCTCCTCCACCGCCCGGCGGGCCAGCTCCTCGCGGGCGGCGCGCAGTTCCCGTACGGCCTCGGACAGGGAGAGGATCGCGGCCGTCACCATCGTCGAGATCCAGGTGGCGTAGGCGATGGTCAGGCCGTCCCAACCGTTGTGGACGCAGGAGACCACCCCCGCGAGGACGGCCAGCGCGGTACCCAGAGCGCGCAGTCGGGCACCGCGCAGGGTCGCGCCCGTCGCGAGGCCCAGCAGCGGGAGGAACAGCAGCCAGTTGCCGCCGTAGGCGAGGGCGAGACCGAAGGTGACCAGGGCCAGCAGCCCCAGCGCCACCCGCGTGGAGGTCGCCTCTCGCGACTGCTTCGCGAAGGCGCGGCTCGAGACGTAGATGTAGAGCGAGTTGAACGTCAGCAGGCCGAGGCCGCCGATCCACGGATTCGGCGTCTCGCCGTGGAACAGGTTGGAGATCGCGCCCATCCCCAACAGCAGCCACGGCATCAGGGAGAACGCGTTGGCGGGCGGGCCCGGGTCCTCGGGGACCTGTCCGGCCTTGCGGGCGGCCTTGTACTCGGCCTTGAGGCGCTGCTTGTTGTCCTGCCAGTACCGCTGCTGCCTGCGCCCCTCCCGGACTGCCGAGCGCAGGGCATCCCGGCGGCACGCCTGTGCGCGCCGCCAATCCTCGAACGACCTCGTCATGTTCCTGTCCCCCGGTTTCCACGGCTGTGTGGTCGTCCCCGACGCTACGGTTCCGCGCCCGTTCGCGGCAGTGCCGGATGTACGGACTCGGCCGGGACAAATGTCACCGGCGGCCGTTTCTGACATACCGTCAGCTGTCTTCACAAGTCCCGGGGCCTGGGCTATACAGGGGGTCGCCGCACTGGAACGCGTTCTAGAGCGGGCGGGTTCTGCGGCCCCGTCACGACCTCGGTGCGGCCGATCGGTGCGGACGGCCGTGCCGAGGTCTCTCAGCAGTTCGAGCGATCCGAGCAAGTCCGAGCGATCCAAGCAGTCCGAGCGTTCCGAGCAGTCCGAGCGATCCGATCGTTCCGAACATCAGGAGCTTCATGCCCATCGACGCAGCCAAGGCGCTCGCCGCCGAACCCCGCTCCGGCGAGATCTCCTGGATCCCCAAGGACGTCCAGCTCTACCACCTCGGCATCGGCGCCGGCGTCCCCGCGACCGATCCCGACGAGCTGCGCTACACCCTGGAGTCCCGGCTGCACGTCCTGCCGAGCTTCGCCACCGTCGCGGGAGCCGGCTCACCCGGCGTGATCAGCGGCCTGTCCATGCCCGGCGTCGACGTCGACCTCGCCCGCGTCCTGCACGGCGGGCAGCGTCTGGAGATCCACCGGCCCCTCCCGGTGCAGAGCCGGGCGACCGCCACCGGGCGCATCGCCGCCGTCTACGACAAGGGCAAGGCCGCCGTCCTCGTGATGCGCACCGAAGTCGCCGACGCGGACGGCCCGTTGTGGACCAACGACGCCCAGATCTTCGTGCGCGGGGAGGGCGGCTGGGGCGGTGACCGGGGTCCGTCCACCCGACTCGACCCGCCCGCGGGCGACCCCGACAAGGTGGTGGAGCGGTCCGTCCGCGAGGACCAGGCCCTGCTCTACCGTCTCTCCGGCGACTACAACCCCCTGCACGCCGACCCCGAGTTCGCCGAGCGCGCCGGGTTCGAGCGGCCCATCCTGCACGGCCTGTGCACCTACGGGATCACCCTCAAGGCGGTCGTCGACACCCTGCTCGACGGCGACGTGACCCGGGTGCGCTCGTACGCCACCCGCTTCGCCGGGGTCGTGTACCCGGGCGAGACCCTGCGCATCCGGATGTGGCGGCAGGACGACACCACGCTCCGGGTGGCCGTGAACGCCGTCGAGAGGGACGACGCGCCCGTCCTCGCCGACACGATCGTCGAACACTTTTGAACTCGCGATGACCTGAGGGGAGCCGCACCATGCGCGCAGCCGTACTGCACGAGATCGGCCAGGACAAGCTGGAGGTCCTCGACGACGTCGAGGCGGTGGGCTTCGGCCCCGGACGGGTCAGGATCCGGGTGCGGGCCACGGGGCTGTGCCACTCGGACCTGTCCGCGATGAGCGGGGTGCTGCCGCAGCCCGCGCCGTTCGTGCCCGGCCACGAGGGCGCGGGCGAGGTCCTGGAGGTGGGGGAGGGCGTCACCCGGGTCAAGCCCGGCGACCGGGTCGTCGTCTGCTGGCTGCCGGCCTGCGGAGCCTGTCCCGCCTGCAAGCGCGGCCAGACCGAGCTGTGCCTGGCCGGGTTCATGAACGCCGGCACCCCCAACTTCCGCCGGGCGGGCGGGGACCTGTTCGGCATGGCCGGCACCGGCACCTTCGCCGAGGAGGTCGTGGTCGACGCCGGCTGCGCGGTCCCGATCCCCGACGACGTCCCCTTCGACATCGCCGCGCTCATCGGCTGCGGGGTGACGACGGGCCTGGGCGCCGCCCTCAACACCGCGGACGTGGCGGCCGGTTCGTCGGTCGCCGTCATCGGCTGCGGGGGCGTCGGCATCTCCGCGATCCAGGGTGCGCGGCTCAGGGGCGCCGCCGAGATCGTCGCCGTGGACCCGGTCGCCTCGCGCCGGGAGGCCGCACTCGACTTCGGCGCCACGAAGGCCGTTTCGCCCGAGGAGCTGCCCGGCGCGAAGCAACTGGTCACCGGCGGCGAGGGGTTCGACTACGTCTTCGAGGTCGTCGGCCGCTCCGCCACCGCCCGCACCGCCTATGAGAACACCCGGCGCGGCGGCACCCTCGTCGTCGTCGGCGCGGGCGCCCTCGACGACTTCCTCCAGCTCAACATGTTCGAGCTGTTCTTCGACGAGAAGCGGATCCTGCCCTCGATGTACGGCGGCGGGGACGTCCTGAGCTCCTACGAGCGGACGATCGCCCTGTGGCGGGCCGGCCGGATCGACCTGTCGGGTCTGATCACCCACCGTGTGCCGCTCGCCGAGATCAACGAGGCGCTGGACCAGATGCGTACGGGAGCGGCCCTGCGTACCTGCATAGAGATCTGAGGCGTGGTATGTCGCTGCCACTTGAGGGACTCGCGGCGATCGTCACCGGCGCGGGGCGCGGGCTCGGCCGGGCCGAGGCGCTGGAGCTGGCCCGGCTGGGCGCGGCCGTCGTCGTCAACGACTACGGGCAGCCCGGCCGGGACGGGTCGGGCGAGGCGTCGGCCGGCCCCGCCGAGGAGGTGGCACAGGCCATCCGGTCGGCCGGCGGCACCGCGCTCACACACACCGGGGACGTCGCCGACTTCCAACAGGCCCGTCAGCTCGTCGAGTTGGCGATCGCCGAGTTCGGCAAGCTGGACGTCCTGGTCAACAACGCGGGCATCCTGCGCGACCGTATGGTCTTCTCGATGGCCGAGGGGGAGTGGGACGCGGTCGTCCGGGTCCATCTCAAGGGCCACTTCAACACGACCCGTTTCGCCGCCGCCCACTGGCGCGAACGGTCCAAGGCGTCGGGCGGGCCGGTGTACGGGAGGATCGTGAACACCTCGTCGGAGGCGTTCCTGGCGGGCTCGGCCGGACAGCCCAACTACGCGGCGGCGAAAGGCGGGATCGTCGGACTGACGACGTCCACGGCGCTCGCGCTCGCCAAGTACGGGGTGACGGCCAACGCCATCTGCCCGCGCGCCCGCACCCGGATGACCGAGGACGTCTTCGCCGGGTTCGAGCAGCCGGACGAGGGCGGCCTCGACCCGCTCGCCCCCGAGCATGTCGCCCCGCTGGTCGGGTACCTGGCCTCACCGGCCGCCGCCCGGATCAACGGACAGCTGCTCGTGGTGCACGGCGGCATGGTCGCCGTCGTCGAACGGCCCAAGGTCCGGGCGAAGTTCGACAGCAAACAGGACACCTTCACCTACGACGAGCTCGACGCCGTCCTCACCCCGCACTACGCGCAGCGGCCGCCTGCGGAGACGTTCGCGGCGGCGGAGGTGCTGGGGCTGCGACGCGGGGAGGGATAGCGCAAGCGAAGGGGCCCCGGTCGTCCGTCCATGGACGCCCGGAGCCCCTTCGGTGTTCCGCGTACTGCTCAGAGAGCCGTTTCCTGCTCAGAGAGCCGTTTCCTGCTCAGAGAGCCGTTTCCTGCTCAGACAGCCGTTTCGTTTGCTCAGCCGGCTGCTTCCTGCTCAGACAGCCGCTTGGGCCTTGCCCTCGGACCGGTTCTCGGACCGGTTGTCGGCCGGCTTGCGGTGCCGGCCGTGCGGGGCCGAGTCGCCGTCGTAGGACGAGACCGGGCCCCGGTGCCGGCCGTGACCGGCCGTCTCCTGGGAGTCGGTGGACAGCGGCTGCATCGTGCTTGCGTCGCTCATCGGAAAAGTTCACCCCGTCAACATGATCTTTCTTTACAGCCGGGCGATTTTATCCAGCACACCGCGGGGCGAATCCAGGCGGCCACGCCAACCGCAGCTACTTCGTTACAAGGCTGCCGAGAGGGGCCTGTTGGAGAGGGATCGGGCGGCGGCCAGGAGGCGGTCGGGAGGGATCCCACTCCTCTGCCCCCGAGGGTCCTTCGAGCAGGGAGGCATCGTCGCGGGGCGCGGACGAGGGCGGCGCCGTGACCGGCGCCGGCAGCGGCGCCACCCCGCAGGGCTCCGCCGCCGTGGCGTACGGCAGACGGAGCACGCCGTCCGCCGTCCACAGCCCGCTGCCCGCCAACCAGCCCTCGGGGGCGGCGAGTTGATGCAACCGTCGGTCCATCGGGCGCCAGACGCCGACCCAGGTGCCGAAGGGGCCGTCGATGCGCAACCCCACCGCACAGCCCTCCGGCAGGAGCACCTGGCCCGGCTGGATCGCGAACGGGGTGAGCGTGTGGCCGGGCAGATGCAGGGACTCCGGGAATCGGACCGGCAGGGTGCTGCCGAGGACGCCCCAGCCCAGCCGGGTCTCGCCCGGGGTGGGGGCGTCCGAGCCGATGAGCAGCAGCCCGCTGTCGGGGTCGGCGAGCAGCAGACGGTCGTCGCTGTCGGCGGAGATCTGCAGCAGCTCAGACACCTCGCCGCCGCGCTCCAGGTCCACCACGATCGCCTTGGTCCGGCCGCCGACCTCACGGTCCAGCGCCAGCATCCGGCCCGTACGGTCCAGCCAGACGCCGCCCGAGCAGCGGCCGGGGATCTCGGCGAGGTACTCGGGGCCGAAGGCGCCGCCCGCGACCAGCCACAGGTCCGTCGTGCCGCGGCCGACGGCCAGGGCGTACGCGCGTCCGCCGCAGGGGGCCGGCGGGAGCAGGCGCAGCCAGGTGCCCTCGTCCGGGCACTCGACGGCGCCCAGCGGCAGCTCGCCCGTGCCGGGGCCGGTCGGGTACAGCAGCGAGAAGGCGTGCCGGCCGTCGGTCGGCCGCCGGATCAGGACCCGGCCGTCGGCCATCGGCTGCACCTCCGTGCCCGGCTCCTCGGGCTGGTTGCCGGGCAGCGGCACGGCGTACGGCTCGGGGCCGTCCAGGGTCCAGCGCTCCGGGAACCAGCAGTCGCCGGCCCGGGCCAGGCGTGCGGCGTAGGCGCCGTCCGCCGTGATCACGCAGTCCGCGTGCGGCGGCATACCAGGATCGGCGCGGCCGCCCCTGGGAGCCTCAGGAACCTCGGGGACCTCAGGAACTTCGGGGACCTCGGGGACATCGAGTGCCTCAGGCACCTCAGGGGCCTCCCCGTCCGTCGCGGTGGGCTCGATCGCACAGGCCGGCATCGTCATCGTTCAGCCACCTCCGGCACACGAAGCTAGTTTTCGCACGCACGGACGTGGGACCGACGGGCGGTCCACTTCCCTCATAAGAGTGGTGCAGAAGCGATTCGCCTGAGGGCTGTGGAAGGGGTGTGCATCGCCCGGGCCGGCATCGACGGCAGCGGTACGGGCTCGTAGAACGGCCAGGTAGCCTTGGCCCGTGCCCCGTCTGTCTGAAGTCATCGCTGCGCTGGAGAACCTGTGGCCTGCCGAGCGGGCCGAGTCCTGGGACGCGGTCGGCACGGTCGTGGGCGACCCCGAGCAGGAGGTCTCCCGGGTTCTGTTCGCCGTCGATCCCGTCCAGGGAATCGTCGAGGAGGCCGTGCGGCTCGGCGCCGGTCTGCTCGTCACGCACCATCCGCTGTATCTGCGCGGGACGACGACCGTCGCGGCCTCCACCTTCAAGGGCCGCGTGGTGCACACGCTCATCAAGAACGACATCGCCCTGCACGTCGCTCACACCAACGCCGACACCGCCGACCCGGGGGTGAGCGACGCCCTCGCCGGCGCCCTCGACCTGCGGGTCGTACGGCCCCTCGTACCGGATCCGAGCGATCCCGAGGGGCGGCGCGGGCTCGGCCGGGTCTGCGAGCTGGACCACCCGCTCACCGTCCGCGAGTTCGCCGCCAGGGCCGCCGAGCGGCTGCCGGCCACCGCGCAGGGCATCCGGGTGGCCGGCGACCCCGAGGCGGTCGTGCGGACCGTCGCCGTCAGCGGCGGGTCCGGCGACAGCCTCTTCGACCACGTCCGCGCGGCCGGCGTCGACGCCTTCCTCACCGCGGACCTGCGCCACCACCCGGCGTCCGAGGCCCGCGCGCACAGCCCTGTCGCCCTGCTCGACGCGGCGCACTGGGCCACCGAGTGGCCCTGGTGCGAGCTGGCGGCCGCCCAGCTCGACGAGATCTCCGACCGGCGGGGATGGGACCTCAGGGTCCATGTCTCCCGCACGGTCACCGACCCCTGGACCGCCCACGCGGCGTCCACCACCGCCACCACCGACCCACTGGGAGCCCCCAACTGAACGCCGCGCCCGCCGACCAGATCCGACTCCTCGACGTCCAGGCCCTCGACGTCCGGCTGCAGCAGCTGGCGCACAAGCGGAGGTCTCTGCCCGAGCATGCCGAGATCGAGGCGCTGACCAAGGACCTCACCCAGCTGCGCGACCTCCTCGTCGCCGCGCAGACCGAGGAGAGCGACACCGCCCGCGAGCAGACCAAGGCCGAGCAGGACGTGGACCAGGTGCGCCAGCGCGCCGCCCGCGACCAGCAGCGCCTCGACTCCGGGGCCGTCACCTCCCCGAAGGACCTGGAGAACCTCCAGAAGGAGATCGTCTCCCTCGCCAAGCGCCAGGGCGACCTCGAGGACATCGTCCTGGAGGTCATGGAGCGCCGCGAGTCCGCGCAGGAGCGGGTCGCCGAGCTGACCGAGCGCGTCGGCTCCGTCCAGGGGAAGATCGACGACGCCACCGCGCGCCGGGACGCCGCCTTCGAGGAGCTCGACGGCGAGGCCGCCACGGTGACCAAGGAGCGCGAGGTCATCGCCGGGTCCATCCCCGCCGACCTCCTCAAGCTCTACGACAAGTTGCGCGAGCAGCAGGGCGGCGTCGGCGCGGCCAAGCTCTCCCAGCGCACCTGCCAGGGCTGCCGCCAGGAACTGTCGATCACCGACTTCAACGAGGTTCGCGCGGCCGCGCCCGACACGGTCGTCCGCTGCGAGAACTGCCGTCGCATCCTGGTGCGCACGTCCGAGTCCGGTCTGTGATCGGTCGTTTCGAACGGTAAGGGGCTTACGTCGTGCGGGAGTTCATCGTCGAGGCCGACGGCGGGTCGCGGGGCAACCCGGGGCCCGCGGGCTACGGCAGCGTGGTGATCGACGCGGCGACGGGGGAGACCCTCGTCGAGCGGGCCGAGTACATCGGCGTCGCCACCAACAACGTCGCCGAGTACCGGGGACTGGTGGCCGGTCTGCGGGCCGCCCGGGACCTCGACCCGGCGGCCACGGTGCGTGTGCGCATGGACTCCAAGCTGGTCGTCGAGCAGATGTCGGGCCGCTGGAAGATCAAGCACCCCGACATGAAGCCGCTCGCCGCGGAGGCGGCCCGGGTCCTCCCGCCCGGGCAGGTCACCTACGAGTGGATCCCGCGCGAGCAGAACAAGCACGCCGACCGCCTGGCGAACGAGGCGATGGACGCGGGCAGGCGCGGCGAACAGTGGGACGCCGGCGCGTCCCGCGCCGCCCTCGACGCCCGCACCACCGCGCCCCCGGCCGCCCCCGCCCCCTCCGGCCCGCCCGGCGACGCCACCGCAGGCGCGGCAAAGGCCCGAGCGGCCCTGTCCCGCGCCCGCACCGAGGCACCGGAGTCCGCCGGCCCGGCCCGGGAAACCCTTACGGAAACTTCCCAGGAAACCGGCCCGAAGACCGACGCCGACCGTCGCGCCGCCCGTACTGTCGCCGCCCCGGCCGCATCCCCCGTCGCTCCCTCGGCCACCTCCGCCCCGGCCCCCGCGGCCTCCGCCGTGCCCCCCGCGGCCTCTGCCCCGGCCCCCGCGGCCTCCGCCGCGCCCCCCGCCACCCCTGCCCCGGCCCCCGTCGCTCCCTCCGTCGGGTGGGGGGCGGCACCTGATCTTGGGGCGCCGGCGACCTTTGTGTTGCTGCGGCACGGGGAGACGCCGCTCACTCCGCAGAAGCGGTTCTCCGGGAGCGGCGGCACCAATCCCTCCCTCTCGGACGTCGGCCGGGAGCAGGCCGAGCGGGCCGCCGCCGCGCTCGCCCGGCGCGGGACCATCCAGCACATCCTCGCTTCCCCGCTCGCCCGCACCCGCGAGACCGCGGGGGCCGTCGCCGCCCGCCTCGGTCTGGAGGTCACCGTCGAGGAGGGGCTGATCGAGACGGACTTCGGAGCCTGGGAGGGGCTGACCTTCGGCGAGGTCCGCGAGCGCTACCCCGACGACCTGAACGCCTGGCTGGCCGACCCGGAGGCCGAGCCGACCGGCGGCGGCGAGAGCTTCGCGGCGACCGCCACCCGGATCGCCGCGACCCGCGACAAACTGGTCGCGGCGTACGCGGGCCGCACGGTCCTGCTGGTCACCCACGTCACGCCGATCAAGACGTTCGTACGGCTCGCCCTGGGCGCGCCGCCCGAGTCGCTGTTCCGGATGGAACTGTCGGCGGCCTCGCTGTCGGCGGTGGCCTACTACGCGGACGGCAACGCCAGTGTCCGCCTCCTCAACGACACGTCCCACCTTCGGCCCTGAGGTACGAGGCGGTCCGGGCGAGGCCCTCGATCCGGGCCCAGTCCCGGGCCGTGACCGCGTCCGCCGGGACCATCCAACTCCCGCCCACGCAGCAGACGTTGGGCAGTGCCAGGTACTCCGGCGCGTTGTCCGGGCCGATCCCGCCCGTCGGGCAGAACCGGGCCTGGGGGAGCGGTCCGGCGAGCGACCGCAGATAGGCCGTGCCGCCCGCCGCCTGCGCCGGGAAGAACTTCATCTCCCGCACCCCCCGCTCGAGCAGCGCCACCACCTCCGAGGCGGTCGACACCCCGGGCAGGAAGGGCAGTCCCGACGCCCGCATCGCTGTCAGCAGGGCGTCCGTCCAGCCCGGGCTCACCAGGAACCGCGCCCCGGCCGCCCCGCACGCCTCCACCTGCTCCGGCGTGATCACCGTGCCGGCCCCGACGACCGCCTCCGGGACCGCCCCGGAGATCTCCCGGATCGCGTCGAGCGCGGCGGGCGTCCGCAGCGTCACCTCGATCGCGGTCAGCCCGCCCGCCACCAGCGCCCGCGCCAGCGGCACGGCGTCGGCGGCGTCCTCGACGACCACCACGGGCACGACAGGAGCGGGCGCCAGCTCCAGTACCGAGGCAGCCGAGGACGAGGGCAGCGGTGAGGTCATGCGCCTCATCCTGCCCGCGGTGCGCAGCATGCGCAAAGGTCATTGCGCATGTTGCAACATGCCTGGTGGGATGGTGTCCGGTAGGAGTCAGTGCACGTCGTCCACCAGCACGTCCAGCGTCCAGGCCGTCGTCCCGGCCTTCGCCCGCGAGGGTGCCTGTTCCTCCACCACGTACCCGAGGTCCCGCAACGCCTCCACCAACTCGGCCGGACCCTTGGGGGCGATGCCCGCCGTCAGCAGACTCCGGACGATCCGCCCCTTCGTCGCCTTGTTGAAGTGGCTGACGACCTTCCGGGTCGGCGCATGCAGCACCCGCACGCTCGCCGTCCGCCCCGCGACCTCGCCCTTCGGCTTCCACGCGCCCGCATACGCGGCCGACCGCAGGTCCAGCACCAGCCCGCCCCCGGCCGCCTCGGGCAGCACGGACGCCATCGGCGAGCGCCAGTGCGCGCCCAGCGCCCCCAGACCCGGCAGCCTCACCCCCATCGAGCAGCGGTACGACGGGATGCGGTCCGTCACCCGGACGGCTCCCCACAACCCCGAGAACACCAGCAGCGACCGGCCCGCGCGCCTCTTCGCCGCCGCGTCGAGGGAGGCCAGGCCGAGGGCGTCGTACAGGACACCGGTGTAGATCTCCCCGGCCGGCCGCGCGCCCGCCGTACGCAGCTCCGTGTTCTTGGCGACCTCGCCGCGCAGCCCCTCGCTCAGCCCGAGCACCTCGCGCGCCTTGTCCTCGTCGGCCGCGCACAGCTCCACCAACTCGTCGAGAACGGCCTCGCGGGCGGCGCCGAGCCCCGGCAGGGAGAGGCCCTCCGGCTTGAGCGGGGCGCCGCGCCCGGAGGACGCCTTGCCTTCGGAGGGCGGCAACAGGACCAGCACGGTACGTCTCCTTCGGTAGAGCTCTGCCGCGCCAGCGTACGACGTGCCGCCCGGAGCACCCGGTCCTGCATTCGTTGCATGCCCCGCCGCCACATCCGCGTGACCGGCGCGCCCGAAGCCCCCCTCCGGGCCGCCCTCACCGCACTGCGCACGAGACTCGGTGCACCGGCCGCCTTCCCGCTCGCGGTCCTGGCCGAAGCGGAGCGGGTCGCGAAGGCCCCGTCCCTGCCCTCGTACGACGCCACCGACATCCCCTTCCTCACCCTCGACCCTCCCACCTCCAACGACCTCGACCAGGCGCTGCACCCCTCCCGGCAGGGCACCCTGTGCTTTCCCGACGGCAAGGTCCCGGCCGCACTGCTGAAGGACCGGGTCGGCGAGGTGTTCGACGCTGTGTGGTGGACGTGGACGAGCGCCGTCCGACCGCCGGCACCGTCCAGCTGGACTCCCCGGCGGTCATCGGCCGCATCGACACCGGCGGGACCGGCGGGACCGGCGGGACCGGCAGGACCGGAGAGGCCGGAGAGGCCGGAGAGGCCGGAGAGGCCGGAGAGGCCGGAGAGGCCGGAGAGGCCGGAGAGGCCGGAGAGGCCGGCGAGACCGGCGAGACCGGAGAGGGCGGCACTCCTCTTCCGCTGGGCGGGCGGCTGCGCGTCCGCCTCACGGAGGCCGATCCGACGGTGCCGACGATCCGCTTCACACCCGCCTGACAGCCCTGCCCTGTAGAGCGCCCGACAGCCCTGCCCTGCGCGGTCGTCGTCAGGAGACGGGCGCGCCGAACCAGCGTTCCAGCGCCGCCTCCAGGGTGTCGTCCGCAAGGCCGTCCCCCGCGTCCGCCGCCGCCCACGCCACGTACCCGTCGGGCCGTACGAGCAGCGCCGTGAGCTCCGTACGGTCGGGGGCGGCGACCGTGCGGACGTCCACCCGGCCGGCGTGGCCCTGCGCGCAGGCGCGCAGCTTGGGGTCGTCGGCCAGGTCGAGCAGCAGCCCGCGTCCGCCGTGCAGGTGGTCGGCGAGCCGGGTGCCGTCGGCGAGTTCCAGGTCGGGGGCGCTGCGGCCGACCAGCGGGTGGTCGCCGGGCAGGTCGTAGTGCTGCCATACGCCGGAGATCTTCTTGACCAGGTAGGTGGTGCCGTCGACCGTCTCCGTCATGCCGGTCACCACCTCGCGCAGGGCGCGCGCGTGCGACTCGGGGCGCATCAGCGCGATCTGGGCCCGCGTCCACTCCAGCACCCAGGCGCCGATCGGATGCCGCTCCCGTGTGTACGAGTCGAGCAGCCCCTCGGGAGCGTGCCCGCGCACCACCGCCGCGAGCTTCCAGCCGAGGTTCATCGCGTCCCCCATGCCGAGGTTGAGCCCCTGCCCGCCGAACGGCGAGTGGACGTGCGCCGCGTCCCCCGCGAGCAGCACCCGGCCCGCGCGATAGCTGCTCGCCTGACGGCAGTTGTCGGTGAACCGGGTCAGCGAGTGCACCTTGTCCACCGTCACGTCGACCCCGCTCACGCGGCGCACACTGGTCTGCAACTCCTCGGCGGTGACGGGTGTCTCGCGGTCGGCGGGCGGCCCGTCGAACTCCACCGTCAGGACACGGCCGGGCATCGGACCGTGCACGTACGTCCCGACGTCCGTCGTGTTCCAGCCGAGCCGCAGCCCCTCCGTCCCGGTCATGTCGGCGATCGCCTGGTACCCGGTGATCTCCGGGGGCGTGCCCGGGAAGTCGAACCCGGCGAGCTTGCGGACGGTGCTGCGGCCGCCGTCGCATCCGACGAGCCAGCCCGCACGCACGTCCCGCCCACGCGTGAGGCGTACGGTGACGTGGTCGTCGTCGGCGTCGACGTCGAAGCCGGTCAGCTCGACCTGGCGGCGCACCTCCACGCCCAGCTCCCGGGCGCGCTCGCCGAGCAGCCGCTCCAGCGTCGCCTGCGGGACCAGCCCGATGCCGTCGACCGGTCCGAGGTCCGCGAAGGCCGGGTCCGAGTCGTCCAGCAGGTCGGCGGTCAGCATGATGCCGGCGAAGTGCCCGGCGAACTTCGGCGGCGGCACGGCCCCCGCGCCGGCCTCCCCGCCCCTCGCCTTCACGAACTCCCGGAACCGGCTCATCGCCGCGTCCTGGATCTCCGCGAGCGCGGGCAGCAGTCCGCGTCGGTAAAGGGCCACGGCGGTGGGGGAGTTGATCGCGCCCGCCTTGATCGTCTCGTCCACCTCGGCCAGCCGCTCGACGATCAGCGTCCGCGCCCCGCCGAGCGCCAGCTCACACCCCAACATCAGCCCGACCGGCCCGGCCCCGACCACGACAACGTCGTAATCCGTTTCTGTACGCGTCTGTGTGCCCGCTGCTGTACGTGTTTCTGTACCTGTCTCTGCGCCCGTGACTGTCATGGACGTAACTGTAGTCACTAAAAGTTTGTTGTCGCTATAGTTTTCCTCATGGTGGAGCAAGGGAAAACGGAACCGTCCCTTCGGGAACGCAAGAAGCAGGCCACGCGGCAGCGGATCTCGGACGTGGCGACCGGCCTGTTCGTGGAGCGAGGCTTCGACGAGGTGACCGTCGCGGAGGTCGCCAGGGCGGCGGACGTCTCCGCGATGACCGTCTTCAACTACTTCCCGCGCAAGGAGGACCTCTTCCTCGACCGCATCCCCCAGGCCGTGGAAATGTTCACGGAAGCGGTCAGGCGACGCGATCCCGTCGAGAGCCCGCTCGCCGCCCTCCGCGCCCTGGCTCTCCAACTCCTCACCCAGCGGCACCCGTTGGGCGGGATCGACGACGACTTCCCGTACTTCTGGAGGGTCGTCATCGACTCGCCCGCACTGCGCGCCCGTGCCCGCGAGGGTGTCGAGGAGGTGGAGGAGGCCCTGGCGCGGGCCTTCGCCGAGACCGCCCCCGACCTTCCCGACCCGCACCTCGCGGCCGCCCTGACGGTCGCGGCCTACCGCTCGGTCTACGTCACCACCGCGCGCCGTCTGCTCGCGGGGGAGCGGGCGGCGGCCGTCATGGACGAGCACCGGGCGCGGATGACGGCGGCCTTCGACGCGCTGGAGGGGGTGTTCGGAGCCGGCTGACCGACTGACCCGGGTGGGTGGTCCTGGCTGGACTCCTTGACTGGCTAACGCTGTTAGCCCTACAGTTCCGACTGTCGGGGCTAACAGTGTTAGCCAGAGATGGAGCGTGGAACGCATGCCCAAGGAGGCAGCAGCCATGAGCACTACCACCACGGCCAGGACAGCCAAGACAGCCAGGACAGCCGAGACGGACACGACAGCCGAGACGGACACGACCGCCAAGACGGCCACGGTCACCCGCTCCCCCCTCACCCTCGTCCGCCGCACCGCCTGGCTCGCGGGCGCGCTGTTCTGGTCGGCGTTCGCGGCCCTGGAGGGCGTCAACCACGGCTGGCTCGCCGGAACCCTCGCCTTCGCCTTCTTCATCGCCCCGGACCTGACCTTCCTCGTAGCCCTCGACGACGCGCCCCGCATGGCGAAGGGCCAGCTCCCGCCCCGCGCGGTGCCGTACTACAACGCGATGCACCGCGCCCTCGTCCCGCTCGCGCTCATGGCCCTCTACGCCTTCGGCCCGGTCACCTGGGCCCCGCTGTTCGCCGCCCTGTGCGGCTGGGCCGCGCACATCTCTTACGATCGCGCTTTCGGCTACGGACTGCGCACGAAGGAGGGCTTCCAGCGTGGCTGACCAGCTGCTGTCCGAACGACTGACCCCGCGCGCCCGAGAGATCGCGACGGCCGCCCGGACCCTCCTGGAGGAGGCCGGGCCCGCCGCGCTCACCATGCGCGCCCTGGCCGACCACCTCGGCATCAAGGCGCCCTCCCTCTACAAGCACTTCCCCGACAAGCACGCCGTCGAGGTCGAGCTGACGGCCCAGCTGCTCCAGGAGTCGGCGGCGGCCCTGGAGACGGCGGAGGAACACGAACCCGGCTCGCTCACCGCGCTGGCGCGGGCGTACCGGACGTACGCGCTCGCCCACCCCCACCTGTACTGCCTGGCCACGGAACGCCCCCTGCCCCGCGCCGCGCTCCCGCCCGGCCTGGAGGACCGGGCCGCGATGCCGCTGCTGCGGGCCTGCGGCGGCGACCTCGACCTGGCCCGCGCGACCTGGGCCTTCGCCCACGGCATGGTGATCCTGGAGATCCACGGCCGCTTTCCGGACGACGCCGACCTCCCGGCGGCATGGAACCGCGGCCTGAAGGCGTTGCACCCCTAGCTTGTTCTTTATCTACCAGGATCTGCCAGGGCGGCCGATGGCCTTGAGGGTCTCGGGGCGTTTGACGGTCTTGCCGACGTCGTAGCGGGGTGC
>NZ_JBITJV010000049.1:0-58159 GCF_044460385.1 Streptomyces sp. NPDC050121
CCGGGCGCCGGCCCCCCAGGGGGGTGGTGCGCGGCCCGCCAACCCGCCCCGGCGGGCGGGGGGTGGCGGCGGCCCCCGCGGCCCACAACACCTTGGGGGGGCCCCCCCCGGGCGGGGGGGCCCCCCCTCAACGTTGGTTCGTGTACGGGCGGTGTCAGTGGCCGCCCTGCTCGTCACGGCGGCGCTGCCAGCGCTGCTCGATCCGGTCCATCATCGAGCGCTTCTGCCGAACCTGACCGCGGGTGTGCGGGGCGCCCGAGGCACCGGCTGCGGGCTGTTCGCCCGGCTTGGGCGCCTTGCGCCAGCCGGTCACGGCGAGCACCGCACAGCCCAGCATGACGAGGAAGCCCACCACGCTCAGCCAGACCTGTTTCGCGACCATACCGGCCATGAGGAGCGCGATTCCCACGAGGAAGCCAGCGACCGCCTGGTAGACCCGCCGCCGGGTGTACGTACGCAGCCCGCTTCCCTCGAGCGCCGACGCGAACTTGGGATCTTCGGCGTACAGCGCTCGCTCCATCTGCTCGAGCATGCGCTGCTCGTGCTCCGAGAGCGGCACGGAGTCCTCCTCATCGTGCAGTCGCCGGGGCGACCCGGGGGGTCCCTTCAGGATAGGCAGGGAATCGCCCCCGTGAAACCCGCCCCTCTACGCCAATTGGCCAACCGGAGCCCGTCATGGACGTCCCGGCTCGCTGAGGTTTCCATTCCCCGGCGGCCGACCCGTCATGCCGGGCGGTCTCCCTCGATCATACGGCGCACAGCGCCGGAACGGGGGGCCTGTGGCGTACTCCATGCCCAGCCAAGGCCCTGATCAGGGGGGCGCCCCGGGAGGCGCTCAGGCCCCTTCGGTCCCCCGCGTCTCCCCGAGCACATGGAGTTGGGTGGCCACGGAGTGGAATGCGGGGAGTTCGGCGGCCGCCTCCTCCAGCTTCAGCAGGGCTTCGAGGGCTCCCGGCTCGGTGTCCACGAGCACGCCGGGGACGAGGTCGGCGAAGACCCGCACACCGTGGACGGCGCCGACCCGAAGGCCCGCGGCCTCGACCAGTTCGGTGAGCTGCTCGGCGGTGAAGCGGCGCGGCACGGGGTCGCCCGCGCCCCAGCGGCCGTCGGGGTCGGTGAGGGCCTGGCGGGCCTCCGTGAAGTGACCGGCGAGGGCCCGCGCGAGCACGGCGCCGCCGAGTCCGGCGGCGAGGAGGCTGAGGACGCCTTCGGAGCGCAGGGCGGCCACGGCGTTGCGGACGCCCTCGGCCGGGTCGTCGACGTACTCCAGGACGCCGTGGCACAGGACTGCGTCGTAGCCGCCGCGGTCGACCACGTCGAAGAGTCCGTGGGCGTCGCCCTGGACTCCCGTCACGCGGTCGGCGACGCCGGCCTCGGCGGTGCGGCGCTCCAGGGCGAACAGCGCGTTGGGGCTGGGGTCGACGACGGTGACGCGGTGCCCCAACAGGGCGGCGGGCACGGCGAAGTTGCCGCTGCCGCCGCCGGTGTCGAGGACGTCCAGTGACTCGCGGCCGGTCGCCTTGACCCGGCGTTCGAGGGCGTCCTGAAGGACCTCCCAGACCACGGCGGTACGGAGGGAGGCGCGGGGTCGGGGGTGGGAGGCGGGCGGGCGCATCGGGTCCGACACGGCAGTTGACTCCTCGGCGCGGCACCGCCTCTTGCGCGGCGGAGCGAACGGGCTGCCTCCCCGCAACCGGTCCGGCCCGGGGTTCGGGGCGGGCCGCGGGAAGGCTTCAGGCGCCTTCCACCTTATTGCCTCCGTATCGGCTCCGGCGCCCTGCCCGGCCCTGGTGGCGCGGCACGGCGGCGGGCCACGCCGGCCCGTGTCCGGCGGGCGCCTCAGCCCGCGTCCGGCAGGTCGCGCTCCGCGCCGGAGCCGCCCGGGCCGTCCTCTTCCCGGCGCCCGTCCCCTCGCCCCTCCCCTCGCCCTTCCCCGCGCCCCTCCCGGTGCCCCTCCTGGCGGGGCTGGGGCAGGATCGGCTGGAGCACCAGCATGCGTTCGACGAGGCGGAGGAACATCGCCACGTCACGGATCAGGTCGTCGGCGTCCCGGCGGCTCGCCGCGTCCTGGATGCCTGCCTCGGCCCGGGCGCGGCGCCGGGCCCCGGAGGCGAACAGCGCGCTCCACTCGATGAGTTCGGGCGCTATCTCGGGGAGCACTTCCCAGGCGCTGCGGATGCGGGCCCGGCGGCGGGGGGAGGGTTCGGGGCGACCCCGGGCGGCGAGCACGGCCGCCGCGGTGCGCAGGGCCGCGAGGTGGGCCGTGGCGTAGCGCTCGTTGGGGGTTTCGAGGAGGGCCGCTTCCTCCAGCCCGGCGCGGGCCTGGGCGAGGAGGTCGAGGGCGGCGGGCGGGGCCGTGGTGCGGCGCAGCACGGGGTGCACATCGCTCGCGGGGCCGGTCAGTGAGGGGGCAGGGCCGGTGGCGCGGCGCCGGTGTGCGGCGGCTGCGTGGTGGTGGGCCATGACGAGCCTCCTGTCGTCAGTTGACGGCACGGGTCCTCATACGGGGGTCCCGTATGTACTCATCGTGCGGTATGCCACTGACAATCCGTTCTGACCTGGGCTTTTGCTTCGATCGAAGGTTCGGGCTAGTTTTTGCACTGACCAGTCAGTTCAAATTCGGGTTCTCAGGGGGACCAGTGGACGGAGTCGGTGTCACGGCCGACGGCTTCGGGCTCCGGGGCCCCCGCGGGTGGGCGTTCCGCGGCATCGGCGTCGACGCGGAGCCGGGCTCGCTGATCGCGATCGAGGGACCGTCCGGCTCCGGCCGGACGAGCCTGCTGCTCGCCCTCACCGGACGGATGAAGGCCACCGAGGGAACGGCGACCGTGGGCGGGGCACGGCTGCCGAGGCAACTGGCGGCCGTGCGGCGCGTCGCGGGGCTGGCGCACGTCGCCGGTGTGACCGACCTCGAACCGGCCCTGACCGTCGGGGAGCACCTGCACGAGCGGGCGCTGCTGGAACGACGGTTCGGCGGCTCCGTACGGGAGTTGCTGCGCCCGCGCGCGGAGCGGGCGACGCGGGCGCAGCTGCGGATCGAGACCGCGCTCGCCGCCGCCGGGCTCGACCCCGAGGAGACCCTGCCCAAGGGAACGCGGACCGCCGTCCGGGACCTGGAGCGCCTCGAAGCCCTGCGGCTGTCCGTGGCGCTGGCGCTCATCGGGCGTCCCGGGCTGCTCGGCGTCGACGACGTCGACCTGAAGCTGACGAGCGCCGAGCGGGAGGAGGCCTGGGCACTGCTCAGGTCCCTCGCCGAGGCGGGCACGACGGTCCTCGCGGTGTGCGGCGAGGCTCCCGAGGGCACCGTCCCGATCGCCACGCACGCGGACGCCGTCCCCGCCGTCCAGGAGACCGCCACCGCTGCCGGACAGGAACCCGAGCAGCGACAGGAACCCGAGCAGGAAGAGGAGAACACGGATGCGCTCGCCGAGACTGGCCGCGCTTGAGCTCCGGCGCTTCGGCCGGGGCCGACTCCCCCGGGCCGCGCTCGTGGCGCTCATGCTGCTGCCCCTGCTGTACGGCGCGCTGTACCTGTGGTCCTTCTGGGACCCGTACGGCAGGCTCGACCGGATCCCCGTGGCGCTCGTGAACGACGACACGGGGGCGAGCGCCGACGGGAAGCGGATCAGCGCCGGGGACGACCTCACCAAGGGCCTGCGCGACAGCGAGGTGTTCGACTGGCACGAGGTCAGTGCCGCCGAGGCACGCGCGGGGGTGGAGGACGGCCGGTACTACCTGTCGCTGACCATGCCGGCCGACTTCAGCCGGCGCATCGCCTCCAGCGCGGGCGCCTCCCCCGAGACGAGCGCCCTTCAGGTGCGCACGAACGACGCGAACAACTACATCGTCGGGCAGATCTCGCGGACGGTCTTCAGCGAGGTGCGCACCGCCGCGTCCACGAAGGCGTCGCGGTCCTTCCTGGACAAGATCTTCGTGTCGTTCTCCGACATCCACGGCGCGACCGCGAAGGCCGCCGACGGGGCCGACGACCTCAAGGGCGGCATCGGCAAGGCCGAGGCGGGCTCCAAGGACCTCGCCGACGGGCTGAGCGACGCCAAGGACGGCAGCGGCAAACTGGCGAAGGGCCTGAAGAAGCTCGACACGGGCGCCGACGACCTCCAGGACGGCTCGCAGAAGGTCGCGGACGGCACCCAGACGCTCGCCGACAAGGTCAACGGGGTCGCCGACGCGGTGGGGCCCTACCTGAAGGACAACGAGAAGACCATCGGGGACACCGCTCAGCTGGTCGCCGACTCCGCCAAGGTGATCGGCGACAACCTGGAGACCCTGGTGAAGGCGGCGCCGACCGCCGCCGAGGGCGCCCACACGGCCTCGGACACGCTCGCCGCCGTCCACAAGGCCCGCTGCGAGACGCCGCTGCTGCCCGACACCGCCTGCGCCGACCTGGCGAAGGCCAAGGACGCCGCCGCCGACGTGGCGAAGGTCGCCGACGACCTCAACACGCTGATCGCCGACCAGGACGGCGACCTGAAGACGCTCCGCACCAACCTCACCACCCTGCGGACGCAGGCCCAGGCGCTCGCCGACAGCGCCCCGCACCTGTCCGAGGACCTCGCCGACGCCGTGTCCAAGGTCAACGCGCTGAACACCGGCGCCGCGAAGGTCGCCAAGGGCGCCAAGAAACTGAACACCGGGCTCGGCACGGCCAAGACGGGGTCCGTCGACCTGGACGCGGGCGTCGGCAAGCTGGAGACGGGCGCCCAGGACCTCAACGGCGGCATGTTCAAGCTCTCCGACGGCTCCGGGAAGCTCGCCGACGGCCTGCACGACGGCGTCGCGCAGATCCCCGACTACGACCGACGACAGCGCGACGCGCGCACCGCCGTCATGGCCGACCCGGTGCGACTCGCCTCCCAGGATCTGCACAAGGCCCCCAACTACGGCACCGGCTTCGCCCCGTACTTCATCCCGCTGTCGCTGTGGGTGGGCGCCATGGTGGCGTACATGCTGATCGCGCCGATGAACCGGCGCGCCCTCGCCGCGGGCGCCCCGGCGTGGCGGATCGCGCTGGCGGGCTGGCTGCCGGTGGTCGCGGTCGGGGTACTGCAGACGACGGCGCTGATGGCCGTGCTGCACTGGGCGATCGGCCTGGAGACGGCACGGGCGGCCGGCACGGTGGGCTTCCTGTTCCTCGTGACGGCGTGCTTCGCGGCCCTCGTGCAGTGGCTCAACGCGCGCTTCGGAGCGGCGGGCCGCATTCTCGTACTCGCGCTGCTGATGCTGCAGTTGACGTCGGCGGGCGGCACGTATCCCGTGCAGACCAGCCCCGGCTTCTTCAACGCGATCCACCCCTTCCTGCCGATGAGCTACGTCGTCGAGGCCCTCAGGAGGCTCATCTCGGGCGGCGGCCTGGAACCGGTGTGGCACGCGTGCGTGGTGCTCGTCGCCTTCACCGCGGGCGCCCTGGCGCTGACCGCCCTGTCGGCGCGCCGCCGCCAGGTCTGGACGATGGACCGGCTGCACCCGGAGCTGAGCCTGTGAAGATCCGGCGTCCGGGAGGCCGCGTTCCTGTGACAATCAGGACCATGGAAAGCAGCACCACCCCGGGCGGCCGCACCCGCCGCGAGACCACCCGGCAGAAGCTCTACGAGGCGGCCGTCACCCTCATCGCCGAGCAGGGCTTCTCCGCGACCACGGTGGACGAGATCGCCGAACGGGCCGGCGTGGCGAAGGGCACGGTCTACTACAACTTCGCGAGCAAGTCGGTCCTCTTCGAGGAGCTGCTGAGGCACGGAGTCGGTCTCCTCACCGCCTCGCTGCGGGAGGCCGCCGAGCGGACGGCACGGGAGGGCGGCAGCAAGGTCGACGCGCTGGACGCGATGGTCCGCGCGGGCCTCGTCTTCATCGACCGCTACCCGTCGTTCACACAGCTCTATGTGGCCGAGCTGTGGCGCACCAACCGGGCCTGGCAGTCCACGCTCATGGTGGTTCGGCAGGAGGCGGTGGCCGTCGTGGAGGGGGTGCTGCGCGAGGGCGTCGAGAACGGCGAGTTCAGCGACGAGATCGACGTGCAGCTGACGGCGGCCGCGCTGGTCGGCATGGTGCTGGTGGCCGCCCTGGACTGGCAGGCCTTCCAGCCGGAGCGGTCCTTGGACGACGTCCACTCGGCGCTGTCGCGGCTGCTGCAGGGGCGGGTCAGCGGCCACCGCTGACAGGGCCGCACGCGCGCGTGCCCTGCGCCCCGCAAACGCCGGGAACGGCACGCGCGCGGGCACACGAAAGCGCCGGTCCGTGGTGGCCACGTCCCCCGTGGGCCCCCTCGAACCGGCGCTTCCTCGTGCTCCCCCGTTTCCCCCGTGCCTCCCCCGTTCGGTCTTCCCCCGGGGTGCCCCCCGTGCCTCGCTCCCGCCGAACTGGCCGGCGGAAGGAGCGGATCAAGGGCCGCTCCGTTCCGGCACCCCGTGTCGCCGGTACCTGAGCCGCGCCCCTTCTCCGTGCCTCCACTCTCCCGTTCGCGCAGGTCGCCCCCCATCCGCGCGCGTACTCAACTCACCCCCTAGGTACGCGTACTCAGGCCTGCGCGCTCATCCCCAGGACGCCGCGGTGCCGACTGGTTACGATCGCGTCCGTGTCCGTACTCCCCCTCGTGTTCACCAGCGGCTGGGCCAGCGGCGTCAACGCCTACGCGGTGGTGCTGCTCCTCGGCGTCTTCGGTGCGACCGGCCTGAGCGACGACGTCCCGCAGACGCTGCAACGCCCCGAGGTGCTCGTCGCCGCGGGTGTCCTGTTCCTGTGCGAGGCGGTCGCCGACAAGATTCCCTACGTCGACTCGGCGTGGGACTCGGTGCACACGGTGGTCCGGCCGCTGGCCGGGGCCTGGGTGGGGACGCTGCTCGCCGGGCACAGCGGTTCGCTCTCGGACGTGGCGGCGGGGCTGCTCGGCGGTTCGACGGCGCTGGCCAGCCACACCGTCAAGGCGGGCACCCGGATGGCGGTCAACGCCTCGCCGGAGCCCTTCAGCAACGTGATCGTGAGCCTCGCCGAGGATCTCGGGGTCGGCGGGATCGTGACGTTCGCGATGTTCCACCCGGGCGCGGCCGCGATCATCGCGGGCGCCTTGCTGCTGGCCGGACTGACGGTCCTGTTCTTCCTCGTCTCCCGGATCCGCCGCTTTCTGCGCCGCCGGGCGCAGCGCCGGGAGGAACGCCGGGAGGAACGCCGCCTGCCAGGGCGGACGGAGTCCCCGCCCTGGTGAGACGCCGCTGGTCACGGGCCCGCGACGGCGCTGTCAGTGGCGGCCGATAAAGTCGCGGGCATGGGACGGATTGCGGTGATCGGCGCCGGGATGGGCGCGCTGGCGGCGGCCGCCCGGCTGGCCGTGGCGGGCCACCGGGTGACGGTGTACGAGCGGACGGAGACGTACGGCGGTGCGGTGCGCCGCTTCGAGCGGGCCGGCTTCGGTTTCGACACCGGCCCGGGTCTGCTCCCCCTCCCCGCCGTCTACCGCGACCTGTTCGTCAAGACCGGCAAGGAGCCGTTGGAGGCCTGCGTCGAGCTGGTGCAGGTCGACCCGTCCGCCCGGCATGTGTTCGCGGACGGCACCGAGGTGTCCCTGCCGAACGCCTCGCGCGCGGGGGTCGTCTCGGCGCTGGACGAGGCACTGGGGGCGCGGGCCGGGCAGCGCTGGGGCGACTTCCTGGTGCGGGCCCGCGAGGCCTGGGACCGCACCCGCCGCCCGCTCCTGGAGGAGCCCCTGTGGCCGAACTGGTCGGTGCTGGCCGACCGCGAGCCCTACCCGGCGGTCCCGCACAAGCGGCTGCTGCGCACCCGGCAGGCGGGCACCCTCGCCGAGGTCGGCGCCTGGGAGCTGCGCGATCCCCGGCTCACCGCACTGCTGGAGGGCCACGCGCTCGCGTACGGCCTGGACCCGCGGGTCACCCCGGCGAGCGCGGCCGTCCTGCCGTACCTGGAGCACGCCTTCGGCACGTGGTACGTGCGCGGGGGGATGCGGGAGCTGGCCCGCGCGGTGTACGAGCGGTGTCTGGCGCGCCGGGTGGCGTTCGTGTTCGACGCCGAGGTCACCCGCGTCCTGGAGAAGGACGGCCGCGCTGCGGGTGTGGAAATGGCCGACGGCGCGGTGGCGGAGGCTGACTTCGTGGTCGCCCCCGGCAGCGTCGAGGGTCTGCCGGCGCGCGCGGACGGCGAAGTCGTGCCTCAGCAGGGTCTGCCCAGTCGGTTGACCGTGCTGCTCGCGCTGCGCGGCGCCCGGTCGGCGGGGACCGCGCACCGGACGGTGGTGCACACGGCGGACCGCGAGGGGGAGTTGGAAAGCCTGTTCGGTGCGGCGCCGACGGTGCCCGCGCGGCCGACGGTGACGGTCCTGCGGCCCGACGACCCCGGGCTGGTGCCCGACGGCGGCCATGAGGCGGTCACGCTCAGTGCCGTCGTCCCCGCCGGGGCGGAGATACGCGACGCACACGTGGAGGCGCTGCTCGCCGTCGCCGAGCGAGCCGTCCCCGGTCTGCGGGACCGCGTCCTGTGGCGGGAGGTGCGCACACCCGCCGACATCGCGCGGGAGACGGGCGCGGCGGGCGGGGCCGTCCCTGCGCCGGCGCTGGCCGCGGCCGGGGGGCGCCTGCTGCATCCCGCCAACTCCACGGGCCTGCAGGGCTTGTTCACCGTCGGCGGCTGGTCGCACCCGGGCGGCGGACTCCCGCACGCGGGCATGTCGGGCGCGCTGGTGTCCGGCCTGATCGTGGAGGGACCGGAGTTCCGGGGCTCACAGTGAGCCCCCGGTCGCCGTCGGGCGGGGCGTCCCGAGGCGAACGCGGCCGTCAGAACCGATACTGCTGCTCGTCGAAGCCGTTCCCCTGGCCCTGACCTTGACCCTGCTGCCGGCCGTCGCCCTGATAGGGGTACGGGTGCTGCTCGGAGGGGAGTTCACCGCCGAGCGGGTCGTCGGTGTTGCGCTGCTGCGGGACCCAGACGCCGCCGGCCGGGGTCTCCCCGTAGCCGCCGTTGCCGTACTGGTCCTGGCCGTAGCCCTGTTGCCCGTACTGCTGCTGGTAGCCGGCGTCGTAGGAGCCGCCGCCGTAGGTCTGGGTGCCGATGTACGGGTCGGAGTAGGCGGCGTACTGCTGCTCGCCGGTGGCGTCGTAGCCGTACTGCTGCTGGTGGTATCCGGCGTACGTGTCGTAGCCGTAGTTCTGGTCCGCGCCCTGGCCGGCCGCCGCGTACTGGTCCTGGGGCTGGGGCTGGGCCTGGCCGTTCGCGGCGGCGTACGCGGCATCGCTGTATATGCCGTAGGAGCCGGTCTCGTCGGGCAGGGGCTGCGGCTCGTAGACGGACGTCGTCTCGGCGGCCGTCTGGTCGCCGCCCCGGGCGGCGGGCGTGAAGACGTCGTCGTGGTCGTAGTCGTCGTCGAACGTGTTCCGGTCGCCGAAGGCGTTCTGGTCCCGGCCGAACGCGTCGCTGTCCGTGCCGTACGGGGTGTCGGAGCCGGGGCCGGCCCCGGCCGCCTCCATACCGGTGGCCTCGAGGGCCGGGTCCTGGCGCTCGGCCTTGCCACGACGGCGCTTGGGCAGCTTGCCGACGAGGCCGCTCGCGCCACCGCCGTCCGCCCCCGCATCCGGGGCCGTGTCGGTGCGCCGGAAGGCCCAGCCCTCGGCGAACCCGCGCCGGAACGACAGCGTGACGTACGTCTGCCCGACCGCGAAGGCGACAGCGCCCAGCGCGATGACGACGACCGACGGGATCAGGACACCGAGGACGACGCCGAGGAAGCCCACGAAGGCCAGCAGTCGCCAGCGCAACCGCGCCTTGTACTGCAGCAGCACCTCACCGAGCAGCCACAACGCGACGATGCCGAACGCGATGTAGAGGACCGTCCAGCCCATGTACGCCCCTCTCCCAGTGGCCGCTACGCAGTGTGTCGTATATCGGTGCGACCGGTCTAGGCCTGCGGCGGTTGGTGCAGGCCCAGGTTCTCGTAGATTTCCAGCGTCGCCGTGGAGTTGTTGAGCGTGATGAAGTGCAGTCCGGGCACTCCCTCGGCCAGCAGCCGGGCGCAGAACTCCGTGGCGAAGTCGATGCCAATGGAGCGTACAGCGGCCGGATCGTCTTTGGAGTTGAGGATCCGCTCTTTCAGGGCGTCCGGGAAGTGGGCGTTACTGAGCTTGGGCAGGCGTTCCAGCATCTTCACGCTCGTCACCGGAAGAACCTCGGGAATGACCGGAGTCACACAACCGGCCGCCGCGACCCGGTCGCGCAGCCGCAGGTACGACTCGGGCTGGAAGAACATCTGCGTGATGGCGTAGTCGGCGCCGGCCCGGCACTTGTCGACGAAGTGCGCGACGTCCGTGTCCCAGTCGCCGGAGCGCGGGTGCATCTCGGGGAAGGCGGCGACGCCCACGCAGAAGTCGCCCGACTCCTTGATGAGCCGGACGAGTTCGGCGGCGTACGTCAGGCCGCGCGGGTGCGGCACCCAGGCGCCCATCGGGTCGCCGGGCGGGTCGCCGCGCACGGCGAGCATGTTGCGGATCCCGGCGTCGGCGTACTGGCCGATGATGTTGCGCAGTTCGGCGATGGAGTGGTCCACGGCGGTGAGGTGCGCGACCGGCGTGAGCGTGGTGTCCACGACGATCTGCTGGGTCTCCTTGGCCGTGGACGCCCGCGTGGAGCCGCCGGCGCCGTACGTCACCGACACGAAGTCGGGGGCGACGGCCTCGACCCTGCGCAGCGCGTTCCACAGGCTCCGCTCACCCTTGGGCGTCTTCGGCGCGGAGAACTCGAAGGAGTACGTCGTCTTGCCGGTCGCGAGGATGTCGCGCACGGTGCGCGCGCGGTCCGTCCTGGTGGATGCGGTTCCTAGGGCCATACCCGCAGGTTAGCCAGGGGTGGGCGGTCCCCCAACCGGATGGGGCAAATTTGCCCGAATTGTCGACTTGTTGTCCATCCCTTGGACAGCCGTGCGTCCACCGTGCGCTACGCGCAGCTCAGCCGCTTGGCGAACTCCGCGGCCGCGGCGCCGGGATCGTCGGCCTCCGTGATCGCCCGCACGACGACGACCCGGCGGGCGCCCGCCGCCAGCACCTCGTCGAGGTTGCCGAGGTCGATGCCGCCGATGGCGAACCAGGGGCGGTCGGCGCCCAGCGAGGCCGTGTGCCGGACCAGGTCCAGGCCGGGGGCGTGCCGGCCGGGCTTGGTGGGGGTGGGCCAGCACGGGCCGGTGCAGAAGTAGTCCACGCCCTCCTGGACGGCGGCGGCCTCGGCCTCCGCCTCGGAGTGCGTGGAACGGCCGATGAGGACGTCCTCGCCGAGGATCGCGCGGGCCGCGGGGACCGGCAGGTCGCCCTGTCCGAGGTGGAGGACGGCGGCGCCGGCGGCATGCGCGACGTCGGCGCGGTCGTTTACCGCGAGCAGCTTGCCGTGCCGGGCGCAGGCGTCCGCGAACACCTTCAGATGCTCCAGCTCCTCGGCCGCCTCCATGCCCTTGTCGCGCAGCTGGACGATGTCGACGCCGCCCGCGAGGACCGCGTCCAGGAACTCGGGAAGGTCGCCCTGACGGGTGCGGGCATCCGTGCACAGGTACAGACGGGTGTCGGCCAGGCGGCCGCGGGCGGTGTCGGGCATACGAAGTCCCCCCAGGGTGGTGGCGTACGAGGGCGGGCGAGCCCCCGTACGCCGGGTGATGGTGCGAATCCTCGGCTCAGACGGCGAGCGCCTGGGCGCGGCGCTTCACCTCCGTGCCGCGATTCTCACTCAGGGCCTGGGCCGGCGTGCCGGGCAGGCTCGGGTCGGGGGTGAAGAGCCACTCGAGCATCTCCTCGTCCGTGAAGCCGTCGTCCCTGAGCAGGGTCAGGGTCCCGGACAGGCCCTTCACCACCTT
Organism: Streptomyces sp. NPDC050121; assembly: GCF_044460385.1. NCBI lineage: Bacteria > Bacillati > Actinomycetota > Actinomycetes > Kitasatosporales > Streptomycetaceae > Streptomyces > Streptomyces sp. NPDC050121. The sequence goes on from NZ_JBITJV010000049.1 coordinate 11,849, forward strand.
GTCCCCGTCGATGAAGGCGGCGGGAACGTGCAGCGCGCGGTTCTCGCCACGGCGTACGGCGATGAGCTGGCCCTCCTTGACCAGCTGCCGGACGCGCGTCACCTCGACATCGAGCATTTCCGCGATGTCGGGCACGGTGAGCCAGGCGGGGACGAGAGCATCGATCTTTGCGTCAATCTCGGTCACGGGAACAAGCCTGCCATCTGCCACTGACAGTCGGAAGCCGGGCCGGTCCGACCAGGTGCTCACGCGGAGGCCGTCGCCGCCTTCAGCGGGCGTGCCGGGTCCGCCAGAAGCCGTGGGTTCATGGGTGTGGCGGCCTCGATCAGCCGTCTGCCCTGGGCGAGGTCACGGGGGCGCCCCACGGCCAGCAGGGCGACCAGACGGTCCTCGCGCAGCCAGCACACCGTCCAGGCCGGTCCCGACGGATCGCCGCGCCACAGGGTGCGGTCGGCGCCGGTGTGATGGCCCGCGTACTGGACGAAGCGGCCGAACTGCTCGGACCAGAAGTACGGCACCGGGTCGTAGACGGCCGGGGGCTCGCCGGTGACCTCGCCGAGGATGTTCGCCGCGACCGTGCGCGGCCCCTGGAGGGCGTTGTCCCAGTGGTGGACGAGGAGCCGCTCGCCGTACCGGCCCGAAGGGAAGGAGGCGCAGTCGCCGACCGCGTACACGTCCGGCAGGGAGGTGCGCAGACAGGCGTCGGCCACGACCTCGCGGTGCGCGCCGAGCTCGATGCCGGAGCCGGCCAGCCAGGCGGTGGCGGGGCGGGCGCCGATGCCGACCACGACGGCGTCGGCGGGCAGCCGCGAGCCGTCGTCGAGGACGACCGCTCCGGGCTCGACGCGCTCCACGCGCGCGTGGGTGCGCAGGGCCGTACCGCTGTCGGCGTACCAGGCGGCCATCGGGGCGGCCACCTCGGCGGGCAGCGCCCCGGCCAGCGGCCGGTCGGCGGCCTCCACGACGGTGACCGCGCAGCCGGCCTCGCGTGCGGCCGTGGCGAACTCCGCGCCGATCCAGCCCGCGCCGACGACCACGACGTCGTGCTGCCGGGCGAGCACGGGCCGCAGCCGTTCGGCGTCGTCCAGGGTGCGCAGCAGGTGCACGCCGGGCACGCCCTCGGCGCCGGGCAGCCGGATCGGTTCGGCGCCGGTGGCGAGGACGAGGACGTCGTACGGGACGGGCCCGGCCTCGGTGTCCAGCTCGTGGTCGGCGGGGCGCAGGCCGAGGACCTCGCGGCCCAGGACCAGTTCGATGCCGAGGCCGTCGAAGTCGACGTCGAAGGCGGAGCCCTCGGACTTGCCGAGCAGGACGGCTTTGGACAGCGGTGGCCGGTCGTAGGGCTGGTGGGGTTCGGCGCCGATCAGCGTCACCGTGCCGTCGAAGCCCTGTTCGCGCAGCGCGACCGCGGTCTGCACCCCGGCCATGCCCGCGCCGACGACCACCACGCGCCGCCCGGCCGGGCCGCCTTCTTCCTGCCTGCGCTCACTCACCTGATCACCTTAGACAACTGACTATTCGTCAGTCAGCCGTCGTGTTCCGTGACCTGCTCCACAACGCTGGTGCCGCTGCCCGTCTGCGACTCCCACTCCCAGGTCTCCTCCAGGCGGACCCGCCCGTCGGGCAGCTCCACGACCGTCGACACGCAGTGCCCCGAGGACGTCGTCGCGTCCTGCTTGAGCTGGACGTAGCGGAAGTCGAGCCGGTCCCCCTGCCGGGTACCCACCAGATGGCCGCGTACGACGTCGCCGCCCGCGTAGTCCGCCCAGATCACGCCGTCCTGCTCGCGGTAGGCGAAGCGGGTGCGGGTGCCGACCTGGCCCGGGGCCTGGTCGGCGACGGGGGCGAGGACGAGACCGTCGAGCGAACGGGGCACGGGCGGAGGCTCCCTTACTGAGACATACGGCATCGGGCTAGGGTGGCCAACGTAGAGCACTCGCGGGAGCCCGGACGCACCGGGCTGAGAGGGAGGCTGGCGGCCTCCGACCGTACGAACCTGATCCGGGTCATGCCGGCGAAGGGAGGGGCTGGACGCCCATGTCGTCTCCACGTACGTCAGACGTCCTCGTCATCGGGGGCGGGATCATCGGGCTGGTCACGGCCTGGCGGGCCGCGCAGCGCGGCCTCGCCACGGCGGTGGTCGACCCGGAACCGGGCGGCGGGGCCGCCCAGGTGGCGGCCGGGATGCTGGCCGCCGTCACGGAACTGCACCACGGCGAGCAGACCCTGCTCGGCCTGAATCTCGCCTCCGCGCGCCGCTATCCGGACTTCGCGGCGGAGCTGACGGAGCTGACCGGCCACGACCTCGGCTACCGGCGGTGCGGCACGCTCGCGGTCGCGCTGGACGCCGACGACCGCGCCCATCTGCGCGAGCTGCACGCCCTGCAGCGGCAGTCGGGGCTGGCGTCGGAGTGGCTGTCGGGGCGTGAGTGCCGCCGTCTTGAGCCGATGCTCGCGCCGGGAGTTCGCGGCGGGCTGCGGGTGGACGGCGACCACCAGGTCGATCCGCGGCGGCTGGCCGCGGCGCTGGTGACCGCGTGCGAGCGGGCGGGCGTGGTGTTCCGGCGGGCGTGGGCCGAGCGGCTGTCCGTGGTGGGCGGGCGGGCCGCGGGGGTCGTCACCCGGGACGGGACGGCGCTGGGGGCGGGACAGGTGGTGCTCGCCGGCGGCAGTCTGAGCGGGCGGCTGGCCGGGGTCCCGCAGGACGTGCTGCCGCCGGTGCGGCCGGTGAAGGGGCAGGTCCTGCGGCTGACCGTGCCACGGCGGTACGCGCCGTTCCTGAGCCGGACGGTGCGGGCCGTGGTGCGCGGCAGCCAGGTCTATCTGGTGCCCCGGGAGAACGGCGAGCTGGTCGTGGGCGCGACCAGCGAGGAACTGGGCTGGGACACGACGGTGACGGCAGGGGGCGTGTACGAGCTGCTGCGCGACGCCCATGAACTGGTGCCGGGGATCACCGAGCTGCCGCTGACCGAGACGCGCGCGGGGCTGCGCCCCGGCTCCCCGGACAACGCGCCGCTGCTCGGGCCGACCGGCCTGGACGGGCTGCTGCTGGCCACCGGGCACTACCGCAACGGGGTGCTGCTGACGCCGGTGACCGGTGACGCGATGGCGCATGTCCTGGCCACCGGGGAGCTCCCGGACGAGGCCCGTCCCTTCACACCCCGGCGTTTCGGCGCCGCCGCACTCTCGGAGCAGCCCGCATGAACATCTCGGTGAACGGCGAGCGGCAAAAGGTCGCTCCCGGCACGGCTCTCGACAGCGTCGTACGGTCCCTGACGCCGGCGCCCTCCGGGGTGGCCGCCGCGCTCAACGAGACGGTCGTCCCCCGCGCGCGGTGGTCGGCGACGGCGCTCAGCGAGGGCGACCGGGTGGAAGTCCTGACCGCCGTACAGGGAGGCTGAGCGCCATGGCCGACGATTCCTTCGTCCTCGGGGGTACGTCCTTCTCGTCCCGGCTGATCATGGGTACGGGGGGTGCACCCAGCCTGGAGGTGCTGGAGCGGGCGCTGGTCGCCTCCGGGACCGAGCTGACGACGGTCGCGATGCGGCGCGTCGATCCCTCCGTGCACGGCTCCGTGCTGTCGGTGCTCGAGCGGCTCGGCATCCGGGTGCTGCCGAACACCGCGGGGTGTTACACGGCCGGGGAGGCGGTGCTGACGGCGCGGCTGGCGCGGGAGGCGCTGGGTACCGATCTGATCAAACTGGAGGTCATCGCCGACGAGCGGACGCTGCTGCCGGATCCGGTCGAGTTGCTGGAGGCGGCGGAGACGCTGGTGGACGACGGGTTCACGGTGCTGCCGTACACGAACGACGATCCGGTGCTGGCACGGAAGCTGGAGGATGCGGGGTGTGCCGCGGTGATGCCGCTGGGCTCGCCGATCGGCTCCGGGCTCGGCATCCGCAACCCGCACAACTTCCAGCTGATCGTCGAGCACGCGCGTGTGCCGGTGATTCTGGACGCGGGGGCCGGTACGGCGTCGGATGTGGCGTTGGCGATGGAGTTGGGGTGCGCGGGGGTGATGCTGGCGTCGGCGGTGACGCGGGCGAGGGATCCCGAGCGGATGGCGTCGGCGATGCGGGCCGGCGTCGAGGCGGGACGGCTGGCCCACCTGGCGGGCCGGATCCCCCGCCGCTACTTCGCCGAGGCGTCGTCCCCCACCGCGGGCCGGGCGGCGCTGGACCCCGAGCGTCCCGCCTTCTGACCACCGCCCCGCTCCCCCCGGCCTCTCCACCGCCCCGCTCCCCCCGGCCTCTCCTCGATCGCGTTACAGGTCGGCTGCAGTCAGGGGTGATCGGGCCGGAGGATGCGGTGGTGTCGGTCGTGGCTCGTACACTCGCCTGCGTGGACACGACCCTTCAGGACCCTCTGGTCGGGCAGGTGCTCGACGGCCGGTATCGCGTCGAGGCGCGGATCGCGGTCGGCGGGATGGCCACGGTCTACCGGGCCGTGGACACCCGCCTGGACCGCGTGCTCGCGCTCAAGGTGATGCACCCGGCGCTCGCCGCCGACGAGGTGTTCGTCGAGCGGTTCATCCGGGAGGCGAAGTCCGTCGCGCGGCTCGCCCACCCGAATGTCGTTCAGGTGTTCGACCAGGGTGCGGACGCGTCGTATGTCTATCTCGCCATGGAGTACATCGCCGGCTGCACGCTGCGTGACGTGCTGCGTGAGCGCGGGGCGCTGCAGCCGCGGGCCGCGCTGGACATCCTGGAGCCGGTGCTCGCCGCGCTCGGCGCCGCGCACCGGGCCGGGTTCGTGCACCGGGACATGAAGCCCGAGAACGTGCTCATAGGGGATGACGGGCGGGTCAAGGTCGCCGACTTCGGGCTGGTGCGGTCCGTGGACACCGTGACCAGCACCACCGGGGCCGTCCTCGGGACCGTCGCCTATCTCGCTCCCGAGCAGATCGAGCAGCCCGGCGCCGCCGATCCCCGCGTCGACGTGTACGCGTGCGGGGTCGTGCTCTACGAGATGCTCACCGGTGAGAAGCCGCACGACGGGGACTCCCCGGCGATCGTGCTCTACAAGCACCTCCACGAGGACGTTCCGCCGCCGTCGGCCCTCGTCCCCGGGCTGCCGTTCGAGCTGGACGAGCTGGTCGCCTCGGCCACCGCCCGCACACCCGACGTCCGGCCACACGACGCCGTCGCGCTGCTCGCGCAGGTGCGACAGGCGCGCGCCCCGCTCACCGAGGACCAGCTGGACGCGCTGCCGCCGCAGGCCGTCTCCGCCGGGCACGACATCGCCGAGGACCGGACGAGCGTCATCCCGCGCTCGCTGACAGTGCCACGGCCGCTGCCCGTCAACGAGGACGACACCGCCGCCGACGAGGCCGCCCTGAACCGGACCTCCCGGTTCCAGAGTCCGCCGCCCTTGCCGCCCCGGCGCCGTTCCGTGCGGCGGCCCCGGCGCGGGGTGCTCGCGCTCGTCACCGTGGCCCTGCTGGTGTTCGGCGTGGGCGCGGGCGTCTGGTACATCAACTCCGGGCAGTTCACCAGGGTGCCGGCGGTGCTGACGCAGAAGGAGGCCGAGGCCAGGAAGCGGCTGGAGGCGGCCGGGATCGAGGTCGGCAAGGTCCGGCACGAGTACAGCGACACCGTCAGGCGCGGCACCGTCATGGACACCGACCCCGAGCCGGGCGCCCGCATCCGCAAGCACGACTCCGTGACGCTCACCGTCTCCGACGGCCCCGAGATGGTGAAGGTGCCGGACGTGCAGGGCTCCCGGCTGGACAAGGCCGAGCAGCTGCTGAAGACGGACGGCCTGGAGCCGGGTCTGGTCACCCAGGAGTTCAGCAAGGACGTCATCAAGGGCTTCGTGATCAGCACGAACCCGCAGGCGGGGGTGAAGCGCCGCGCGGGCACCGCCGTGTCCCTCGTCGTCAGCAAGGGCAGCCCGATCGACGTCCCGGACGTCACCGGCGAGGACCTCGAGGACGCCAGGGCGGAGCTGGAGGGGGCCGGCCTGAAGGTGAAGGTCTCCGCCGGCGAGGTCAACTCCGAGTTCGACAAGGGGCAGGTCGCGGCGCAGTCCCCGGCGGCGGACGGCAAGGCCGCCGCCGGCGACACGGTGACGCTGACGCTGTCCAAGGGGCCGGAGATGGTCGAGGTCCCGGACGTGGTGGGGGCGAGCGTCGGCGACGCGAAGTCGCTCCTCGAACAGTCCGGGTTCAAGGTCGAGGAGGACCGTGGGCTGCTGGGGCTGTTCGGCGACACTGTGAAGAAGCAGTCCGTGGACGCGGGCGACACCGCGCCCAAGGGGTCGACGATCACGATCACCATCCGCTGACCGGCGGGGCGGCCGGGCATGACACCCTGAACGGGTGAGTCCTGAAGCCCCCTGCCCCTCCCCCGCCGCCACCTCCTCCGCGTCCCCTTTCGCCTTCCGCAACCCCGTCGGCGGTCATGTCCCCGTGGCCGGCGGGCTGCACGACGTGGGCATGTCGTACGCCCATGACCTCAGGGCCGAGACGGTCCAGGTGTTCGTCGCCAACCCGCGCGGCTGGGCCACGCCGGTCGGGAACCCGCGGCAGGACGAGGCCTTCCGGGAGGTGTGCGCGGCGGAGTCGGTCCCGGCGTACGTGCACGCGCCCTACCTGATCAACTTCGGCTCGCACACCGAGGCGACGGTGGAGAAGTCGGTGGAGTCGCTGCGGCACTCGCTGCGCCGCGGGCGGGAGATCGGCGCCTTGGGCGTGGTCGTGCACACGGGGAGCGCGACGGGCGGCCGGGACCGGTCCGTGGCGCTGAAGCAGGTCCGCGAGCGCCTGCTGCCGCTGCTGGACGAGCTGACCCACGACGACGACCCGTTCCTGCTGCTGGAGTCCACCGCCGGCCAGGGCGCCTCGCTCTGCTCCCGGACCTGGGACTTCGGGCCGTACTTCGAGGCGCTGGACGCCCATCCCAAGCTGGGCGTCTGCCTCGACACCTGCCACATCTTCGCGGCCGGGCACGACCTGACCGGCCCGGCCGGCATGCACCAGACCCTGGACCTGCTGGTGGACACCGTCGGCGAGGGCCGGCTGAAGCTGATCCACGCCAACGACTCCAAGGACGTCGTCGGCGCCCACAAGGACCGGCACGAGAACATCGGCGCAGGTCACATCGGCGAGGACCCGTTCCGGGCGCTGATGACCCACCCCGCGACCGTGGGCGTCCCCCTGATCATCGAGACCCCCGGCGGCAAGGAGGGACACGCGGCGGACGTGGAGCGGCTGAAGAAACTGCGCGACGGCTGAGGCGGTCGGTCCTCGTTCTCGCACCCGTCGCCAAGACCCCCGTGGGTCAGAGCTCGGGCCCGTCCCCCGGGCCCTCCTGGTAGGAGTAGCGCTGTTCCTTCCAGGGGTCGCCGATGTTGTGGTAGCCGCGTTCCTCCCAGAAGCCGCGGCGGTCCGCGGTCATGTACTCGACGCCGCGGACCCACTTGGGGCCCTTCCAGGCGTAGAGGTGCGGGACGACCAGGCGGAGCGGGAAGCCGTGTTCGGCGGTGAGCAGCTCGCCGTCCTTGTGGGTGGCGAAGATCGTGCGCTCGGCGGCGAAGTCGGCCAGCCGCAGATTGGAGCTGAACCCGTACTCGGCCCACACCATCACATGGGTGACGCTCGGCGCGGGCGGCGCGAGCTCCAGGATGGTCCGGGCCGGGATCCCGCCCCACTCGGCGCCGAGCATGCTGAACTTCGTCACGCAGTGCAGATCGGCCAGGACGGACGCGTACGGAAGGGCCGTGAACTCCTCGTGGTTCCAGCAACGCTTCTCACCGTCGGCGGTGGCGCCGAAGACCCTGAACTCCCAGCGCTCGGGCCGGAACCTGGGCACCGGACCGTAGTGCGTGACGGGCCAGCCCCGCTGCAGTCGCTGTCCCGGCGGAAGCTCGGACACCGCTTCTCCTCCAGACGCGCGCTCCACCGGATGACCCATGACTCCATCCTGACAGACCCCGGACGGTGCACATGACCAGCCATGACCACCCATATCCCGAATCGGGCAACTGCTACCAAGCATGCACTAACTTACTAAGTACGCACTTACTGGACGATCTTCGGCACCGGTGAAATCATGCGGCGGCAACCTCCCCGATCCCCCACGTGGAAGGAGCCTCTGCGATGCAGGGCGACCCCGAGGTCATCGAGTTCCTCAACGAGCAGCTCACCGGCGAGCTCACCGCGATCAACCAGTACTTCCTCCACGCCAAGATGCAGGAGAACCTCGGCTGGACGAAGCTCGCGAAGTACACGCGGCACGAGTCCTTCGACGAGATGAAGCACGCGGAGGTACTGACCGACCGGATCCTGTTCCTGGAGGGGCTGCCGAACTACCAGCGGCTGTTCCATGTGCGCGTGGGCCAGACGGTCAAGGAGATGTTCGAGGCCGACCGGCAGATCGAGGTCGAGGCGATCGACCGCCTGAAGCGCGGCATCAAGGTGATGCGCGAAAAGGGCGACATCACCTCCGCGAACATCTTCGAGTCGATCCTCGAGGACGAGGAGCACCACATCGACTATCTCGACACCCAGCTGGAGCTGGTGGACAAGCTCGGTGACGCCCTCTACATCGCGCAGCTGATCGAACAGCCGGAGAGCTAGCCCCTCGAGGGCTAGGCCGCTTCCCTGAGGTCGGGGAGCTCGGCGAGGGCCGGTTCACCGCGGTCGGCGACGGTGAGGTCCCGGCGCGAGCAGGCGCCCCGGCCGAGGATCGCCTGGATCCGGCGGACGCAGGAGCCGCAGTCGGTCCCCGCCTTGCAGGCGGAGGCGATCTGGCGGGGCGTGCAGGCACCGCCGTCCACATGCTGCTGGACCTGCGCTTCAGTCACTCCGAAGCAGCTGCAGACGTACACGCGGATTCACCTCCCGCCGAGATCGATAAGGCTAACCTAACCTTACCCGGCGCTCAGAGACCGCAAAAGTGGAGTGGGGCGCGGATCGTATGTGATCCGCGCCCCATTGCCATGACCGACGACTACTGGTCCCGGTACATCTCCGCGACGAGGAACGCCAGGTCGAGGGACTGGCTGCGGTTCAGGCGGGGGTCGCAGGCCGTCTCGTAGCGCTGGTGGAGGTCGTCGACGAAGATCTCGTCGCCGCCGCCCACGCACTCGGTGACGTCGTCACCCGTCAGCTCCACATGGATGCCGCCCGGGTGGGTGCCGAGGCCCTTGTGGACCTCGAAGAAGCCCTTGACCTCGTCGAGCACGTCGTCGAACCGCCGGGTCTTGTGACCGGAGGCCGCCTCGAAGGTGTTGCCGTGCATCGGGTCGGTCACCCACGCCACCGTCGCACCCGACGCCGTGACCTTCTCGACCAGCTCGGGCAGCTTGTCGCGGACCTTGTCGGCGCCCATGCGGACGATGAACGTCAGCCGGCCCGGCTCCCGGTCGGGGTCGAGACGCTCGATGTACTGCAGCGCCTCCTCGGCCGTCGTCGTCGGGCCGAGCTTGATGCCGATCGGGTTGCGGATCCTCGACGCGAACTCGATGTGCGCGTGGTCCAGCTGCCGGGTGCGCTCACCGATCCACACCATGTGCGCCGAGACGTCGTACAGCCGGCCGGTGCGCGAGTCGACACGGGTCAGCGCGGACTCGTAGTCCAGCAGCAGCGCCTCGTGCGAGGAGTAGAACTCGACCGTCTTGAACTCCTCCGGGTCGACCCCGCAGGCGTGCATGAAGTTCAGCGCCTGGTCGATCTCGCGGGCGAGCTGCTCGTAGCGCTGCCCGGACGGGGACGACTTCACGAAGTCCTGGTTCCAGGCGTGCACCTGACGCAGATCGGCATAGCCGCCGGTGGCGAAGGCACGAACCAGGTTGAGCGTGGAGGCGGACGCGTTGTACATCCGCTTCAGACGCTCGGGGTCCGGGATGCGGGCCGCCTCGTTGAAGTCGAAGCCGTTGACCGAGTCGCCCCGGTACGTCGGCAGCGTCACCCCGTCACGGGTCTCGGTGCCCTTGGAGCGCGGCTTGGAGTACTGGCCGGCGATCCGGCCGACCTTGACCACCGGCACCGACGCCGCGTACGTCAGCACCGCGCCCATCTGCAGCAGCGTCTTCAGCTTGTTGCGGATGTGGTCGGCGGACACCGCGTCGAAGGCCTCCGCGCAGTCGCCGCCCTGGAGGAGGAACGCCTCTCCCTTGGCGACGGCCGCCATCCGGGCGCGCAGCTGGTCGCACTCGCCCGCGAAGACGAGCGGCGGATACGACTGAAGCTCCGCAACGACTGCGCGCAGAGCCTCGGTGTCGGGGTACTCGGGCTGCTGCGCCGCGGGCAGGTCTCGCCAGGTGTTGCCAGCGCTCGCGCTGGTCTTAGCGTTCACGGTCACGACCTCCACATTACGGGGTCGTGTCGAGTCGTTTTCGCCCGGCTCGACAGGTGAGACACGCTCCTGCTCACCTGCGCATGGGGTAGGGTGCGTCGCATGTTCGCGCATTCGACCCAGAACTGGTGGTGGACCGCTCATCCGGCGGCCCACTGACTGCGCGTACGCAACACTTCGCGAAGGCCGCCCGAGGGGCGGCCTTCGGCGTTTGTCGGGGTCCGTTCCTCTCCACCTCACAGCGAGAAGGAAACGGACCCATGCAGCTGCTCGACCTGCTCGACGATCCCCGCCCGTTCGCCCTGCTGCGCCGCCGCACCCCCGGGCGCGACGAGAACACCGTCGAGGTGTTCCTCGGCCCGGTCTCCACCCACGACCGGCTCGCCGACCTCCCCGACGAGGGCCTGGCGCTCATCCCGTTCCGGCAGATCCGCGAGCGCGGCTTCGACGTCCGCGACGACGGCACCCCGCTGGCGTTCCTCACCCCCGAGGAGTCGCACGAGTTCCCGCTCGCCGAGGCTCTCGCCCAGCTCCCCGCTCACGACGTCGACGTACGGGACGGCGGCTTCGACGTGGCCGACGAGGAGTACGCGGAGATCGTCGGGCGGGTCCTGCGGGACGAGATCGGGCGGGGCGAGGGCGCGAACTTCGTGATCCGGCGGACGTACGAGGGCGCGATCGAGGGGTTCGGCCGGGCCGACGCGCTCGCGCTGTTCCGCCGGCTGCTGCAGGGCGAGCGGGGCGCGTACTGGACGTTCGTCGTGCACACCGGGGACCGCACGCTCGTCGGGGCCAGCCCCGAGGTGCATGTCCGGATGTCGGGCGGCACGGTCGTCATGAACCCGATCAGCGGGACGTACCGGTATCCGGCCGAGGGGCCCACCCCCGAGCAGCTGCTCGGCTTCCTCGCCGACGGCAAGGAGATCGAGGAGCTGTCGATGGTCGTCGACGAGGAGCTCAAGATGATGTGCACCGTCGGGGACATGGGCGGGGTGGTGATCGGGCCCCGGTTGAAGGAGATGGCGCATCTCGCACACACCGAGTACGAGCTGCGCGGGAAGTCCTCCCTGGATGTGCGGGAGGTCCTGAAGGAGACCATGTTCGCGGCGACCGTCACCGGCTCCCCGGTGCAGAACGCCTGCCGGGTCATCGAGCGCCACGAGCCCCTCGGGCGGGACGGCGTCGCCCGGGGCTACTACGCGGGTGCGCTGGCGCTGCTCGGCCGGGACGCCGGCGGGGCCCAGACCCTCGACTCCCCCATCCTCATCCGGACCGCCGACATCGACGCGGCCGGACGGCTGCGGGTGCCGGTCGGGGCCACGCTGGTGCGGGGCTCCGACCCGGCGGGCGAGGTCGCCGAGACACACGCGAAGGCGGCGGGCGTCCTGGCCGCGCTCGGCGTACGGCCGGGCAGGCCCCGGGCGGAGCACACCCGCCCCCCGCTGGCCGACGACCCCCGGGTGCGGGCCGCGCTGGACGGGCGCCGGGCCTCGCTGGCGCCGTTCTGGCTGCGGATGCAGGAGCGGACCGAGGAACTGTCCGGGCACGCGCTCGTCGTCGACGGCGAGGACACCTTCACCGCGATGCTCGCGCACGTACTGCGGTCGAGCGGCCTCGACGTGAGCGTGCGGCGATACGACGAGCCCGGGCTGCGGGAGGCGGTGCTCGCGCACGAGGGGCCGCTCGTACTGGGCCCCGGTCCCGGCGACCCGTGCGACCTGGCCGACCCGAAGATGCGGTTCCTGCGGGAGCTGACGGCCCACGTCCTGCGGGAACACCGGGACGGTGTCCTCGGGGTCTGCCTCGGGCACGAGCTGATCGCGGCGGAGCTGGGCCTGGACATCGTACGGAAGGAGGTGCCGTATCAGGGGGCGCAGACCGTCGTGGACCTGTTCGGGCGGGCGGAGACCGTCGGGTTCTACAACAGCTTCGTGGCGCGGTGCGACGACGACGCGCGGCGGGAGCTGGCCGCGCACGGCGTGGAGGTGAGCCGGGCCGCGAACGGCGAGGTGCACGCGATGCGCGGGCCCGGGTTCGCGGGCGTGCAGTTCCATCCGGAGTCGGTGCTGACGCTGAACGGGGCGTCCGTCGTACGGGAGTTGGTGGCGCAGGTGCGCGCGACACACCTGCGCGCCCGGTAGGTCAGCCGAAGAACACGCCCACTTCCGCGTACAGCTTCGGGTCGACGGTCTTCAGTCTGGCCGTCGCCTCCGCGATCGGTACGCGGACGATGTCCGTGCCGCGCAGGGCGACCATCTTGCCGAAGTCGCCCTCGTGGACGGCGTCGACGGCGTGCAGGCCGATGGGGGTCCCCCACGCCGTTCAGGCAGTGTCGCGATACCGACGGCGGTGTCGAAGCCGAAGGTGAAGTCGGTGGCCGACAGGTCATCGTCGATGGTCTTCGGGACGCCGACGCAGGGCACCGCGAACTCGTCGCAGAGGCGGGCGGCGACGCCGAGGGTGTCCTCGCCGCCGATGGTGACGAGGGCGCCCACGCACGGCGGGAAGCCGAGGGGCACCGTCCTCCCGCCGAGGAGGCCCCGCCAGCCGTCCTGGAAGCCGATGGACTCATGGCCGTAGCTCTGCACGCCCTTGCGGACGAATCCCTTCGCCGTGAGTCATGACCGTGAGCCATGACCGCCTGACGAGGAGTCGGTGTCGCGCGCCCCTCACTCGTCGTCGAGACCGCGCTCAAGGGCGTACCGAACCAGTTCCACCCGGTTGTGCAGCTGCAGCTTGCCGAGGGTGTTCTGGACGTGGTTCTGGACCGTGCGGTGGGAGATGACGAGACGTTCGGCGATCTGCTTGTAGCTCAGGCCCTTGGCGACCAGGCGCAGCACCTCGGTCTCGCGGTCGGTGAGGCGGGGCGCGTCGGGTTCGTCACCGGCGGCGGGGCCGGGGTCGCAGGCCAGCCGACGGTACTCGCCGAGGACCAGTCCGGCCAGACCCGGCGTGAAGACGGGGTCGCCGACGGCCGTACGGCGCACCGCGTCCAGCAGTTCCTCCGTGGACGCCGACTTCAGCAGGTAGCCGGTCGCGCCGGACTTCACCGCCTCCAGCACGTCGGCGTGCTCGCCGCTCGCCGACAGCACCAGGACCCGCAGGGCCGGGTTGGCGGCGACGACCTCCTTGCACACCTGGACGCCCGGCTTCGCGGGCAGGTTCAGGTCCAGCACCAGCACGTCGGGCATGGCGGCCCTGGCCCGGCGCACGGCCTGCTCGCCGTCGCCGGCGGTGGCGACCACGTCGAAGCCGGACTCGGCCAGGTCCCGGGCGACCGCGTCGCGCCACATGGGGTGGTCGTCGACCACCATGACCTTGATCAGGCCCTGTTCTGCGCGCTTGTCCTCACTCATCGCCGTCCCGCCTTCCCCCGCTTCACGTTCGTTTCCTTCGGCACCGTCAGCTCGACCTCCGTGCCCTGCCCCGGTGTCGAGATCAGCTCGGCGCTGCCGCCGAGGTCGCGCAGCCGGCCGCGGATCGACTGGGCGACCCCGAGCCGCCCCTCGCCCTCGGCCTGCGCGAGCCGCCCCTCCGGGATGCCGGGCCCGTCGTCCCGCACGGTGACGATCACCTCGTCCGGCTCGTCCTCGACCAGGATCCAGGCCCGGGCGTCCTCCCCCGCGTGCCGGCGGACGTTGTCCAGGGCGGCCCTCACGGCGGCGGCCAGCTCCCGTGCGGCCGGCGCGGGCAGCAGCACCGGCGCGCCGGGCTCGGCGAGGTTGACGCGGGCGGCGGCGAAGGGGGCGAGCAGTGCGCGCAGGTCGACGGGCGCGCCCGCGTCGTCGTCGGTGTCCTCGTCCACCACGCGGACGACGGCCCCCTCGGCCTCGTCCTCCGACACCCTGGAGACCGGCACAAGGCCGCCGGAGACCAGCGTGCGCAGCGCGACCTCCTGCTCGCCGGCCATCCGGCCCAGCTCGGCCGCCTCACCTCCCAGGACCGCGCCGCGCCGCTGCACCATCGCCAGCACCTGGAGCACGCCGTCGTGGATGTCCCGGGCGAGCCGCTCGCGTTCCCGCGTGGCGGCCTCGATCTCCAGGGCGCGGGCGAGGGTGCGCTCGGAGGCGCGGGCGACCTCGACGACGTAGCCGATGGCGATGGAGGCCACCCAGACGAGGATCACGTTGTGGACGGTGTCGCGGGCCGGGTGACCGCGCTCGATCAGGTTGGCGGCGGCGACGGGCGTGGAGGCGAACGCGGCCCAGCGCCAGCCGCCCTTGATGGCGAACGCCAGGACCGACCCCGCCGTCCATATCGACGGCAGGGTGGGGCCGCCGTCCTGGATGTGCTGGTCGTTGACGACCAGCGGGGTCAGGACGATCCCGATGAGCGCGACGGCGAGGTCGAGGGTGAGGAAACGCTTGGTGCAGGCCGCCGCGTTCTGCACCCGGGGCAGCGTGGCGAGCGTCCACCCGAGCAGGACGACGTAGTAGGCGATGGCGATGCCGGGCCGGTCGTAGTCGTCGTAGGCGGTGGCGAACAGGCCGACCGCGTACAGCATCGTCAGCACCCGGTAGGCGGTGAGCGCACGCCACAGCGGCAGCTCGACCGACATCCTCATGACTTTTTCGCGCCTGGCCATCCGTCCAGTCCCCCGCCCCCGGAGCGCCGACTACCGCTCTTGTTCCTTCTCGGCCCGCTCTTCCTCTGCCTGCTCTTCGTCGGCCGACTCGTCCTCGGCCTGCTCTTCCTCGGCCCGTTCCAACTCGGCCTGCTCTTCCTCGGCCCGTTCCAACTCGGCCTGTTCCTTCGCGGCCTGTTCCTTCTCGGCCTGGGCGAGGGCCGCCTTCGCGGCCTTCTCCGCTTCCTTGTCGGCCTTCGCCGCATCCGCTATCCGGCGCTTCGCCGCGGTCGCGTACATGTCGACGTACTCCTGGCCGGAGAGCTTCATGATCTCGTACATGACCTCGTCGGTCAGCGCGCGCAGCACGAAGCGGTCGTGGTCCATGCCCTGGTAGCGGCTGAAGTCCAGCGGCCTGCCGATGCGGATGCCGGGCCGCATGACCTTCGGCAGGACCTTCCCCGGGGGCTGGATCTTCTCGGTGTCGATCATGGCGACCGGGATCACGGGTGCGCCGGTGGCGAGCGCCACGCGCGCGAGGCCGCCCGGCTTGCCGCGGTAGAGACGGCCGTCGGGCGAGCGGGTGCCCTCCGGGTAGATGCCGAACAGCTCGCCGCGCTCCAGCACCTCGATGCCGCTCTTGACGGCGGCCTCACCCGCGCCGCGCGCGCCCGAGCGGTCCACCGGGAGCTGGCCGACGCCCTTGAAGAACGCCGCCGTCAGCCGCCCCTTCACACCGGGCGTGGTGAAGTACTCGGCCTTCGCGATGAACGTGACCTTGCGGTCGAGGACCGCGGGCAGGAAGAACGAGTCCGAGAAGGACAGATGGTTGCTCGCCAGGATCGCGGGGCCCTCGGCGGGAATGTTCTCGAGGCCTTCCACCCAGGGCCGGAAGGTGACCTTCAACGGTCCCCCGATAGCGACCTTCATCGCGCCGTACAACAACCGAGTGCCTCCTGTGTGTGTCATCAGACCTTATCCCGGAGTCCCGGCAAAGGCTCCGACGACCCTGGTCGGTGTCAGTGGGGTCGCGTACGGTGAAGCACACGTCCCTCCCACGAAGAACAGACGAAGAACAGGAGACCGAAGTTGCCGGTCCTTCCTGGAGCCGAGCCGTACCGCCATGAGGGCGGGGAGGTCGGGGTCCTCCTCTGTCACGGTTTCACCGGTTCCCCGCAGTCGCTGCGCCCCTGGGCCCGCCACCTGGCCGGGCAGGGCCTGACCGTCTCGCTGCCCCTGCTGCCGGGACACGGCACGCGCTGGCAGGACATGGCGCTCACCGGCTGGCAGGACTGGTACGCGGAGGTGGACCGCGAGCTTCGCGCCCTGCGCGCCCGCTGCACGCGTGTGTTCGTGGCGGGCCTGTCGATGGGCGGCACGCTGGCTCTGCGGCTGGCCGCGAAGCACGGCGAGGGCGCGGGCGGGATCGAGGGCGTCATCGTCGTCAACCCGTCGAACAAGCTGCACGGCCTGTCCCCGTACGCCCTTCCGGTGGCCCGCCATGTCGTCCGCACGACGAAGGGGATCACCAGCGACATCGCGAAGGAGGGCGTCCTGGAGACCGGTTACGACCGGGTGCCGCTGCACTCGGCGCACTCCCTGCGCACCTTCCTGCGTCTGGTCGACACCGAGCTTCCGCAGGTCACCCAGCCGCTGCTGCTCCTGCACAGCGTGCGCGACCATGTCGTGCCGCCGGCCGACTCGGCCCGGATCCTCAGCCGGGTCTCGTCGACGGACGTGACCGAGATCCTGCTGGAACAGAGTTACCACGTGGCAACGTTGGACCTCGATGCGGACCGGATCTTCGAGGAGAGCTACGCGTTCATCGCCCGGATCGCGCCCAGTGTCGGCAAGGAAGGGACGGCCGTAGGTGGCTGAGCACGACTCCGACCGCGAGGACCGGGAGAACCGGGACGAGCGGGACGGCCTGGAGGGCCGGGAGGGCCGCGAGTCGCAGGAGCAGAGCGTGCCCTTCGACGAGGACGCCGCGTGGGCGGCGATCGTCGCGGGGTACGGCGAGGAGCCGCCGGACCCGCCGGGGGCGAAGCCGTTCAAGTCGATCGAGGACCTGGCGCTCCTCGAGGTCGGGACGAACGACGAGGAGCCGGCCGCGGACGCCGGGACGGAACCCGGCAAAGAGCCCGAGAAGGAGCCCGGCGAGGAGAAGGAACCGGCCAAGCCGCTGGGCAGCTCGATCGCCTTCGCGCCCGGTGTCGGCCCGCGCGACTACACGGCTCCCGAGCCTGCGGAGGAGGACTTCGACGAGGACGACGAGGGTCACTTCGTCCCGCCGGAGCCACCGCCGCTGCCCGCCGCCGACACCACGGCCAAGTTCGCCTGGCTCGGGGTGATCGGCGGGCCCGTGCTGCTGCTGGTCGCGGTGCTGCTGGGCTGGGAGATGACGTGGTGGCTGTCGACCGTCGGCATCGGCGGCTTCCTCGGCGGCTTCGCCACCCTGGTGATGCGCATGCGCACGGACGACGAGGACGAAGGCGACCCAGGACGGGGCGCCGTCGTCTGACCCGGCTCGTTCGACGCGGGGCGTCTGACGCGGAGACGCCTGAGGCGGGGCGCCTGACGCGGGACGCATGAGGCGAGGGCGCTGAGGCGGGACGCCTGAGGCCGGTGGTCAGACGCGGGGGCGTCGACGCGGGGGCGCCGGCTTGGGGTGTCTGAGGCCGGGGGTTTGAGGCGAGGTGTCTGCGTCGGGGTGGGGGCTATGTGGTGGGGATTTTGAGGGCGGCGAGGACCGGGAGGTGGTCCGTGGCTGTCCTCACGTCGTTCTCGGTGATGCCCGGCAGGCCGAGGGGCACCCCGCAGCCCAGCACCTCCACGCCCTTCGTCACGAAGATTGCGTCGATGCGGCGGGTCGGCCCGGTGGCCGGGAAGGTGTGCTCGGCGCCCCAGGGTGCGGCGGGGTAGCAGTCCCTGAGGGCGGTCGACAGGCGGGCGAAGGTGCGTCCCTGGGGTCTCTCGTTGATGTCGCCGCCCGCGACCGCGTGCTCCACGCCCATCCCGGCGAGCCGGTCGAGAAGCATGCCGCCCTGGTCGTAGCGCTCGTCCTCGCGGAGGCTGAGGTGGCAGCTGACGACGCCGAGGCGGGCGCCCCCGAAGCGGACCACGGCGGTGGCGAGACCGCGGCGGAACTCACCGGGGGTGAGGGGCAGCAGGACGTCCTCTGTGCGTTCGACGGTCGCCCGGAGCGAGCAGAGGATCGCAGGGCCCGCGGCCGTGCCGCCGCCGGTGAGAATCACCTGGCCGGTGGCCGAGGCGAGACGGGCCAGCTTCTTGCGCCAGCGGAAGAAGATCGGCGATTCCTGGACGAGGACCAGATCGGGGGCGCAGGCGGTGATGACGCGGGCGAGTGCGTCGGTGTCGTCCCGCATGGAGCGGATGTTGTAGCTCAGGACGCGGATGACGGAGGAACCGTCGGGCTCGGTGCGGGAGTTGGGGAGCAGCGTCATGGTGATCAATTTACGCCGGATGGCCGGGACCCGCCGTTCGGATCGGCACGACAGACCCCAGGGGCGCGAGGTCGGTGCGCGGCTTCCGGTTCGTCGCGGTCGCTCGCGCCCACCGCGGCGGAGCCGCACCTGCATGACAGCCCCGCGCCCCTGGGCGGCCGTCACATGATGGGGTCGGGCTCTCTCGCCAGGTCCGCTGCGCCGACCAGACCGGCCTCGTTGCCGAGTTGGGCGGCGATCACCTCGGCGACCGGGCGCCAGTTGCCGCCGACCAGCCAGCGCTTGTACGACTTGCGGATCGGGTCGAGGACCAGTTCGCCCTCGTCGGAGAGGCCGCCGCCGACGATGAAGGCCGACGGGTCGAAGAGCGAGGCCAGGTCGGCGAGGCCGGCGCCGGCCCAGCGGGCGAGCTCCCGGTAGGAGTCGACCGCGACCGGGTCGCCCTGCCGGGCGGCCATGGAGATGTGCTTGCCCTCGATGCCCTCGGGGCTGCCGTCGCCCAGGCCGAGCAGGAGCTCGGCGTTCTCCGGGGTGGCGTTGGCGCGCTGCTTGGCGTAGCGGACGAGGGCGCGGCCGGAGGCGTACTGCTCCCAGCAGCCCTGCGAGCCGCAGCCGCACAGCAGGCCGTCCGGCACCATGCGGATGTGGCCGAACTCGGCGGCCACGCCGAAGTGACCGCGGCGCAGCTTGTTGCCGATGATGATGCCGCCGCCGAGGCCGGTGCCGAGGGTGATGCAGATGACGTTGCGGTGGCCCTTGCCCGCGCCGAACTTGTACTCGCCCCACGCGGCGGCGTTGGCGTCGTTCTCCACGACGACGGGGAGGCCCACGCGGGCCTCGACCTTCGCCTTCAGCGGCTCGTTGCGCCAGTGGATGTTGGGCGCGAAGTAGACCTCGGAGCGCTGGCGGTTGACGTAACCGGCGGCGCCGATGCCGACGCCGACGATCTGGTGCCCGACGCGGGCGCCCTCCACCGCCGAGGCGATGGCGTCCACGATGCCCTCCGGCGTGCCCGGGGTCGGCACCTTGTGGGTCGAGAGGATGTTGCCTTCCTCGTCGACCACGCCGGCCGCGATCTTCGTGCCGCCGATGTCGACGCCGATGGTGAGTCCCATGAATCCCTCAGTTTCGGTCGAGCCCCGCTACGGCCAACCGTACCCGAGGCCCTGCCGTGGAAGGGCCTCAGTCCAAGTCGATGCGCTGGCCGGGACCGGCGTCGTCGCCGCCGTCGCGGCGGGGGTCCTCGCGCGGGTCGTCCGCTCCGGTCGTCCAGCGCCGTTCCTGGGTCTGGACGGCGGAGCGGTAGGCGGCGAGGAGTTCGGTGCCGGCCGCCGCGAGATGGTCGAAGACGTCCGGGTTGCGCTCGATGACGGGTTCCACGGCGGCCTTGGCCTGCTGGACGACCTGGCGGACCACCTGCTGGGCGGCGGGCCCGGCGACCGCTCCGAGCAGCGGGGACTGGATCGACGACAGCTTCTCGCCGACCGCGTCGACGAGCCTGCGCAGTTCCTCGGCGGCCGAGCCCTGGGGCGGGCCGTACTGGGCGCGGCGGCGGGCCTTCTCCTCGGCCAGGTCCTCGGCGGCGGCGGTGGCCCAGGCGTCGGCGTCGCTGGCGCGGGGTCCGTCGTCGATGTGCTCTGTCCCGGCGGGCTCCCCGGCGGCGTCGGGCGTGGGACGCTCTTCGCTCATGGCGGACTCCTGACGACTCCTGGTGGACGACGCCTGATGACGGCTCGTTCTTACGACGTTACCCGAACGGCGGTACGTCGTTCATCGTGCCCGCGGTTCATCGTGCCTGTGGCCACAGGTCGGGGTCGGGGGCGAACCGGACGCACAGCTCGCCGTCGCGCAGGGCGGCGCCGTCGACGGTGCAGCGGCGCAGGACGGAGGGCAGCGCGACGATACGGCGGAAGGGTCCGGCGGTGACGACGAGTTCGTCGCCGCGGCGCACGAGGTCGAGGTCATCGCGTATGGCGCCGGGCAGCGGGAGGTGCCAGACGAGTACGCCGTCCTGGGCGAGCCGGTCGGTGACGGGCCACTCGACCGGGGAGGTCGTCGGGTTGACGGCGGGCACCGCGAGTGCGGTGAGGTCGTCGGCGCCGCGGGGGTCGTGGCCGAGGTGGGCGACGGGCCGCGCCGTCCCGCCCCACTCCCCGAGGGCCTTGTGCTGCTGGGTGACGAGCCTGCCGAGCGGGCCGAGGGGACCGTCGGCCGCGGCCGCCTCCGGCAGGACGCGGTTGGCGACGAGGGACTCGATGGGCAGGGCGCGCAGGGCGAGGCCGAGCCGGGCGTCGCGGACGGCGTCGGCGCCGGCCGGTCCCGGCTCGACGACGAGGCGGACGGCGGTGGCGGGGTCGGCGAGGACGGCCTCGACCGCGGCCAGCTCCAGGTCCCAGCGGGCGGTCGTCTCGTACAGCCACTCGGCGGGCATCGGCACGCCGGCGAGCCGGCCGAGCATGGGGCGCAGGGCGCGGGCGGCCTGCCGTTCCGGCGGGAGCAGGCGGCGCAGGTAGCGGCGCAGCTCCTCCGGGAGGGCCAGCAGGGCGAGGGCCTGCGGGACGGGCGGCAGATCGACGACGAGGAGTTCGTGACGGCCCTCGCCGTCGGCGAGAACGGCGTCGCGCAGGGCGCGCAGGAGGGTGAGCTCCTCGGCGCCGGGGAGGGGGGTGACCTCCTCCGGGTCGAGCCGGGAGGCGCCGAGCAGGTCGAGGACGGTGGTGGCGCGGTCCTGGAAGCCGGCCAGGTCGTCCCGGAAGCCGGCCGCCGCGTCGGGGCGCCAGGCGGTGAGGTGGGGGGTGACCCTAGTGGGTTGCGCCCCGGTGCGTACTCCGAGCGCGGCGCCGAGGGTGTCGGTGCGGTCGGCGCTGAGAACGAGCGTGCGGGTGCCTCCGGCGGCTGCGTGGTGTGCGGTGGCGGCCGCGATCGTCGTACGGCCGCTACCGCCGGGGCCGGTGATCAGGAGGGTGCGCATGGGGGTGAACGGTACCTGTCGTGTCGTCCTGGGGGCTGCGCCCCCAGACCCCCCTTTCGGCCCTTGAGGAGGGGCCTCGTCCTCAAGCTCCCCCAGAGGGGGCACCCCCGACGGGCTGATGGTGCTCGGCCGGGATCCAAAAGGAACCGAAGGCGGAGCCGGCTACTTCTCCCCCGACTCCACGCGCTTCTTCAGGCCTGCCAGGGCGCGGTCGATGATGACCTTCTCGGCCTTGCGCTTGATCATGCCCAGCATGGGGATCTTGACGTCCACGGTCAGCCGGTAGGTGACCTCGGTCGCGCCGGCGTCGGCCGGCTTGAGGAGGTAGGAGCCGTCGAGCTGGCGCAGCATCTGGGACTTCACCAGGGTCCAGGACACCTCGTGCTCGCCGGTCCAGGTGTAGCCGAGGACCTGGTCGTCCTTGATGGCGCCAGCGTCCATGACCAGGCGGACCTGCTCGGCGCGGCCGCGCTCGTCCGTCTGGAGGACCTCCGCCTGCTTCACCTCTCCGGTCCAGTCCGGGTAGCGGGCGAAGTCGGCGATCACCGCCATGACATCGGCCGGTGCCGCATCGATCGTGATGCTCGAGCTGGTGTGTTCCGCCATCGCGGTGGCTCCTCCAGATGCGGGCCGGTACGTGTACGTGTGTGCAGCGTGAAGGCTACCGCGCGCCCGACCAGCCGCCTTCACCCGGAGTCGGCTCGCTGTCGGGGGAACGTCGGGGACCGTGGGGGCACCGTCGCGGTCACCACTCCAGCGCCCAGGGCTTGCCGCTGCCCGCGAAGTGCCCCACGTTGACGCACTCGGTCGCCCCGATGCGCATCCGGCGGGCGAGCGGCTGGTGGACATGGCCGAAGAGCGAGTAGCGGGGACGGGTGCGGCGGATGGCGTCCAGCAGGGCGCGGCTGCCCCGTTCGAAGCGGCGCGCCACCGTGTCGTAGACGAGTTCGGGCACCTCGGGCGGGATGTGGGTGCACAGCACGTCGACCTCGCCGACGGCCTCGATCTTCGCGGCGTACTCCTCGTCGCTGATCTCGTACGGGGTGCGCATGGGCGTCTTCAGTCCGCCGCCCACGAAGCCGAAGACGCGGCCGCCGATCTCCACCCGCTCTCCGTCGAGGACGGTCGTGCCCGGTCCGGCGAACTCGGGCCACAGTTGAGGGATGTCGACGTTGCCGTAGGTCGCGTACGTCGGATTGGGGAACGCCGTGAACATCTCGGCGTACTGCTTGCGGACGGCCTTCTCGATGAGTGCGACCCGGTCGCCGCCGACGCCGCTCCACAGCCGGGTGCCGAGCTCGCGGGCCTCCTCGAAGCGGCGGGCGGTGCGCAGTTCCACGATGAGGTCGGCGTTCTCCTCGCCGAAGAGGTCGGGGAAGATGCCGCGCGAGTGGTCGGCGTAGTCCAGGAACAGCACCAGGTCGCCCAGACAGATCAGCGCGTCCGCGCCCTCCCCGGCCCGGACCAGGTCGCGCGCGTTGCCGTGCACGTCGCTGACCACATGGATGCGTGTTCTGTGGTTTCCGGAGGGTGTGGATGCCATGGCGATCAAGGGTAGGCGTGTGCGGCAAACGTGAACAGTGGCGGCCGGGATACCGGTTACTGGCCAGTCAGTAAAGCGGTGGACTACTGTCAGCCGGGAAACACCAATCTGTGTGACGCAGCGAACATCTCGTCGGACCCCCCTGTCGAAGAGGCCATACCGGCGGGTAACGTCCGGGCAGTCCAGTCGTGCTCTGGATTTCAACCATCGAGATCCACCGAGTCCTGAGCACCCGCCCGAGCCTTGGACCGCACCGTCGCATCGCACAACGTCGTGGCGCCGGCGCCCTATGAGGAGCAGCAGTCTTGCGCGAGTTCAGCCTTCCGGCTTTGTACGAGGTCCCTGCGGACGGCAATCTGACCGACATCGTCCGCAGAAACGCCGCGCAGCATCCCGACGTCGCCGTCATCGCCCGCAAGGTGGACGGCGCCTGGCAGGACGTGACGGCGACGGCCTTCCTGGCCGAGGTGCACGCCGCGGCCAAGGGCCTCATCGCCTCCGGCGTGCAGGCAGGCGACCGGGTCGGGCTGATGTCGCGCACCCGCTACGAGTGGACGCTGCTCGACTTCGCGATCTGGTGCGCGGGCGCGGTCACCGTGCCGGTCTACGAGACCAGCTCGCCGGAGCAGGTGCAGTGGATCCTCTCCGACTCGGGTGCGACGGCGATCGTCGTCGAGCTGGACAACCACGCGGCGGCCGTCGAGTCGGTGCGTGACTCGCTGCCGGCGCTGAAGCATGTGTGGCAGATCGAGGCGGGCGCGGTCGAGGAGCTCGGGCGGCTCGGCCAGGACCTCTCCGACACGGCCGTCGAGGAGCGCAGCTCGCAGGCCAAGGCCGACGACCCGGCGACCATCGTCTACACCTCCGGCACGACCGGCCGGCCCAAGGGCTGTGTGCTGACGCACCGCAGCTTCTTCGCCGAGTGCGGAAACGTCGTGGAACGCCTGCGGCCGCTGTTCCGCACCGGTGAGTGCAGTGTGCTGCTCTTCCTGCCGCTCGCGCATGTCTTCGGCCGGCTGGTACAGATCGCCCCGATGATGGCGCCGATCAAGCTGGGCACGGTCCCGGACATCAAGAACCTCACCGACGAGCTGGCGTCCTTCCGGCCGACGCTGATCCTGGGCGTGCCGCGGGTCTTCGAGAAGGTGTACAACTCAGCGCGCGCCAAGGCGCAGGCGGACGGCAAGGGCGCGATCTTCGACAAGGCGGCCGACACCGCGATCGCGTACAGCAAGGCGCTGGAGCTCCCGGCGGGCCCGCCACTCGCTCTGAAGATCAAGCACAAGGTGTTCGACAAGCTGGTCTACAGCAAGCTGCGCGCGGTCCTCGGCGGCAAGGGCGAGTACGCGATCTCCGGCGGCGCCCCGCTGGGCGAGCGCCTCGGTCACTTCTTCCGCGGCATCGGCTTCACCGTCCTGGAGGGCTACGGCCTGACGGAGTCCTGTGCCGCGACGGCGTTCAACCCGTGGGACCGGCAGAAGATCGGCACGGTCGGGCAGCCGCTGCCGGGCTCGGTGGTGCGGATCGCGGACGACGGCGAGGTGCTGCTGCACGGCGAGCACCTGTTCAAGGGGTACTGGAACAACCCGGGCGCGACCGCCGAGGCGCTGGCCGACGGCTGGTTCCACACCGGTGACATCGGCACCCTCGACGAGGACGGTTACCTCCGCATCACCGGCCGCAAGAAGGAGATCATCGTCACCGCGGGCGGCAAGAACGTCGCTCCGGCCGTGATCGAGGACCGCATCCGCGGGCATGCGCTGGTCGCGGAGTGCATGGTGGTGGGCGACGGGCGGCCGTTCGTGGGCGCGCTGGTCACCATCGACGAGGAGTTTCTGGGCCGTTGGGCCGCCGACCACGGCAAGCCGACGGATTCGACCGCGGCGTCGCTGCGCGACGATGCCGACCTTCAGGCCGCCATCCAGTCGGCGATCGACGACGGCAACGCCGCGGTCTCGAAGGCGGAATCGGTGCGGAAGTTCCGCATTCTCTCCTCCCAGTTCACGGAGGACTCGGGCCATCTCACGCCGTCGCTGAAGCTCAAGCGCAACGTGGTGGCGAAGGACTACGCGGGCGAGATCGAGGCGATCTACGCCAAGTAGCGGACCCTGAAGGCCTGCTGACGGAAGGCCTGCTGACGGAACGTCATGGCGCGGTGTCCTCCACGAGGACCCGCGCCATCGTGCGTTCGGCGAGCGCGGTGATCGTGACGAACGGGTTCACCCCGATGTTGCCGGGCACCAGTGAGCCGTCGGTGACGTACAGCTTCGAATACCCCTTCACCCGGCCGTAGTCGTCGGTCGCCTTGCCCAACACGCAGCCGCCGAGCGGGTGGTAGGTGAAGTCGTCGGCGAAGACCTTGTTTCCGGAGCCGAACAGGTCGTACCGGTAGATGGTGGAGTTCGCCGAGTTGATCCGGTCGAACAGTTTCTTCGCCATGCTCACGGAGACGGCGCTCTGTGCGGCGCTCCAGCCGAGCTTCACCCCGCCGGAGGAGGCGTCGTACGTGAACGCCGCCCGCTGCGGGTTCTTGGTGATCGCCAGATAGAGGCTGACCCAGTGTTCGAGTCCCGTGGGCAGCGGTGCGATCTCCGCGAAGACGGGGTTGGCGGTGTTGGCCCAGTCGTCGATGCCCATCACCGGCATGGTCGACTGGTTGGCGCCGACGGTGTCCCACAGATGGTTGGCCCGCCCGAGCATCACGTTGCCGTTGGGGCCCCAGCCCGCGCCGACGGACGCGTCCAGCGCGGGCAGTGTGCCAGTGTCCCGCGCCCGGACGAGGAGTTCGCTGGTCCCGAGGCTGCCGCCGCCGAGGAAGAGGTAGGTGCAGCCGTACTGCTTGGTCTCGACGACCTTGCCGGTGACGTCGATGCGGTCGGCGGTGAGGAGGTACGTACCGTCGCTCGCCCGGCTGATCCCGCGCACCTTCTCCATGGTGTGGATCGTGACGTTGCCGGTGCCGAGCGCCGACGCCAGATAGGACTTGTCGAGGCTGCGTTTTCCGTAGTTGTTTCCGTAGATGACCTCCTGGCCGAGGGCGGACTTGACGGCGGTTCCGGCGGCTTCGCGCTGCATGTAGCCGAAGTCGTAGACGCTGGGCACGAAGGTGGTCTTCAGGCCGGTGTTCGCCGCGTGTTTCCGCGAGACGCGGGTGAACTGGTACCACTCGGTCGACTCGAACCAGGCGGGGTCGACGCTGTTGACGCCGAGCATGGCGCGGGCGCGCGGGAAGTACGTGGCGTACATCTCGCCCGCGTCGACGGTGGGGAACTGCTCGACGAAGTAGGACTGGAGCGGCGTGACGGCCATCGAGCCGTTGACCAGGGAGCCGCCGCCGACGCCGCGGCCCACGAAGACGGACATGTTGTCGAAGTGCACCCGGTCCAGAACGCCGGGGTAGAGGCTGATGTCCTTGTTGACGACGTCCAGCCACAGGAAGGTGGCCAGGGGCGCTTCGGTGCGGGTGCGGAACCACATGGACCGCTGGTCGGGGTTGGCGGTGTTGCAGAAGACCTTTCCGTCGGCGCCGGCCGTGTTCCACAACCGGCCCATCTCCAGGACGAGGGTGCGGATGCCGGCCTGGCCCAGGCGCAGGGCGGCGACCGCGGCGCCGTAGCCGGAGCCGACGACGACGGCTGGGGCGGATTCGACGGCGGCGGGCTCGGCCGCCTGGACGGACTGGAGTCCTACACGGGTGAAGCCGAGGGTGGCCGCCGTCTGCAGGGCGGCCATACCAAGGATTTGACGTCTCGTCAGCTGACGCTGCATCAGTTTGGCTGTCATGTGCGCAGCATCAGCGGATTTTCACCCTCCGCCTAGAGCAAAAGGAGAAAAGTCTAGAGCAATGTTTTCAGCTTCTGAGCGAGCAGGTCCCAGCGCCACTTCTCCTCGACCCACTGCCGCCCCCGCTCCCCCATCCGGCGGCGCAGTTCGGCGTCCCCGAGCAGCACGACGATCCGCTCGGCGACCTCGGCGGGCGAGCCGCCCCGCACGACCCAGCCCGTCTCCCCGTCGAGCACGGCGTCGGGCGCGCCGCCGGAGTCCCCGGCGACGACGGGCAGTCCGGTCGCGGAGGCCTCCAGGTAGACGATCCCGAGGCCCTCGACGTCCAGCCCGCCCCGCCGCGTCCGGCACGGCATCGCGAAGACGTCGCCGGCGCCGTAGTGGGCGGGCAGCTGCGACCAGGGCACGGACCCGGTGAACCGCACGGAGTCCGCCACCCCCGTCTCGGACGCGAGCCTGCGCAGGTCCTTCTCGTAGGGGCCGCCGCCGACGATCAGCAGGACCGCCTCGGGCTCGGCCGCCAGGATCCGGGGCATGGCGAGGATCAGCGTGTCCTGCCCCTTGCGCGGCACCAACCGCGAGACGCACACGACCACCGGCCGGTCGGCCAGCCCGAGCCGCGCCCGCACCTCGTCGCCGCCCGAGCCCGGGTGGAAGGTCTTCTCGTCGACGCCCGGCGGCAGCTGCACCATCCGTCCGGCCGCCTCGGCGCTCAGTGCGGTCGCTATCCGCGAGCGCGTGTACTCGCCGAGGTAGGTGATCGTGTCCGTGCTCTCGCCGATCCGGCCGAGGAGCTGCCGGGAGGCGGGCAGCTGCGCCCACCCGGCCTCATGCCCGTGCGTCGTCGCCACCAGCCGCTCGGCGCCCGCCCTGCGCAACGCCGGCGCCATCAGCCCGAGCGGCGCGGCCGCCCCGAACCACACCGACGTGCACCCGTGCTCGCGCAGCAGCCCGACGGCCCGCCGGGTCGCCCCGGGCGTCGGCAGCAGCATCGTCGTGGAGTCCCGTACGACGGTGAAGGGCTGCTCGGCGTCGAAGGCGGCGGTCGCCTCGACGCCCTCGCGGGACCGCTTCCAGGTGGAGGCGTGGACGACGAGACGGTCCGGGTCGAGCCGGAGGGCCATGTTGTGCAGGAACGCCTGGATACCGCCCGGCCGGGGCGGAAAGTCGTTCGTCACGATCAGGGTCTTGTGCATCGCAGCCGACCTTATCCAAACGCGGTTCACAGCTGTGCGGGGCGGCGGCTCACAGGCCGGCGGGAGATCATGTGCGCCATGAAGACGACGGACGCGACGGCCGTACGTCTCTGGCGCTCGACGGCGCCGCAACCCGCCGCCCACGCGCCCGTCCCGGATCCCATCCCCGCTCCTGTCCCCCGCTCCTGTCCCCCGCTCCCGTGCTGTCCCCCGACACCGTCCCCGATCAGGCCGCCCGCACCGGCGAACCCGCCGTCTCCCCTGACACTCCCGCCGCACCCGCCGCAGCACCGCGCCCACCGCCGCGACCTGCATCGCCATCGCGAGCGCCGGCGCAAGACAGACCCCGGGCGGCCCGAGCGCCCCGGCCGGCCGGACGGTGAAGTCGGCGGACATCGGCAGCCCGGTCGCCGGCGGGAAGGGTGGCCCGAGCCCGACGGCCGACCGGAGGAGGGTGTTGGGGTGGGACCAGCTCCGCCCCAACGACTCAAACCGGCGCAGCCCCGTACCCGTCTTGTCGTCGCCGGTGAGCTCGTGGCGACTCAGTCGAGCTGGGCCCGCAGATATGCCTGCCAGTCCGCCGTGAACTGCGGCAAAGTCGTGCCCAGCACACTCTTCAGGGCGCCCTCCACGGCCCCCGGCCGCTTCTCGTGCTCGCCCACGGCCCGGTAGAACGCGTCCAGCTTCACCTCGCCCCAGCGCCCGGCGATCATCCGGCAGGCCAGCCAGCCGCCCTCGTACGCGGCGGCCAGCCGGCTCGCGTCGCCGGAGAAGCCGAAGTCGGCGTCGGCGGGCAGCCCCGCCGGGACACTCCCGACGGTGACCGTGTGCTGGAGTTCCGGGGCGGCCTCGGCGGGGGTGCGGCCGGTGTCGCGGTAGCCGACCCAGTCGGCGTAGCCCTCCGACAGCCACAGCGGGGTGGCGGCGTTGGTGTGGGCACGGGTGGCGACATGGGTGGTCTCGTGGGTGAGGACCACCTGCCGGCCGACGCGGCCGAGCATGCCGTACGCGTCGGGGTTGACGATCACCCGGTCCGCGGGCGCCTTCGGACCGCCGCCCGTCTCGCCCGTCGTCACCGCGGCGATCCCCCGGTAGGAGGAGGCGGGCGAGCCGAGCAGCCCCGCCATGCCGTCCAGCGAGTGCGGTACGAGGACGACGACGTGCCCGGCCCAGTCGGTGCCCCAGGCCGCCGACACCGCCGGGACCGCGTCGTCGGCCAGGTCCGCGAAGGCCCGCAGCCGTTCGCCGGACTGGCCGACCCCCAGCACGATGCTGTGCTCGCCCCGGACGACGTCCACCGTGCCCTGGTCCCACAGCTGCTCGCCGGTCTTCTTCGCGGGCTTCTCCGAGGTGACCGACCACCGGCCGTCCGCGTCCCGGTTCAGGCCCAGGGTGCGGGGCGTGGTCACCGGGGCCTTGTCGTAGCCGTCGACCCGGTAGCTCAGTTCGGCGTCGGCGGTGGCCGAGTCGCCGTCCCGGTGGACGGCCGTCACGCGGTACGACCAGGCCGCGAGCGGGACGGCCCGTACCGCGGCGTACCCGGCCGCGGAGCCGGTGGCCGCGTAGCCGCTCGCGTCATGGGCGAGGACCGCGGCGGCCCGCCGGTCGAGAACCCGCTGCACATCGGCCCGCACGCTGTCCGTCGCCGGACGCCCGCCGCAGCCGACCAGGGAGACGAGCAGCAGACAGAGCCCCAGGACCCCGGATCCACGCGCCCGCCTTCGACCAGCCATTCTCCCGATCGTACGGCGGCGGCCCCGCGCGGGCTGCGGTCAGGGCCTGGTGACGGACGACACCGGCATCATCCCGACCGGGTCGTAGCGCACCGCCGCGCCCGGGTACGGGGCGTGGATGACCTGGCCGTTGCCGACGTACATGCCGACATGGCTGGCGTCCGAGCGGTAGGTGACGATGTCGCCGGGCCGGGCCTGGGACAGCGGAACCCGTCGGCCGGCGTGCGCCTGGGCCTGCGAGGTGCGCGGCAGGGAGACCCCGGCGCGCGCGTACGACCACTGGATGAGGCCCGAACAGTCGAAGCCGGAGGGGCCGTTGGCGCCCCAGACGTAGGGTCTGCCGAGCGCGGAGCGGACGGCGGCGAGGGCGGCGGCCGCACGGCCGGACGCCGGGACGGCACCCGCGAGGTCGGGCAGGTCGTCGCGGCCGGAGCGGGAGGCCCGGTCGTAGGCGGCGCGGTCCGCGAACGGCAGGGAGTTGAGCAACTGCCGTGCCCTGGCGAGCTTCTGCTCCACGGTCCGCTTGTGACTCGCCACCGCCTTGCGGCTCTTGTCCAGCTCGGTGAGCTTGGCGGCGGCCTCGGCGCGCTCCTGGGTGAGCTCGCGCATGGCGCCCTGGAGTTCCCTGAGTTCGCCGGCCTGGTGGGCGGTGATCCGGTCCAGGACGGAGGCCTTGTCGAGGTAGTCCTCCGGGTCGTCGGAGAACAGCAGCGCCAGGGAGGGGTCGAGGCCGCCGGAGCGGTACTGGGCGCCGGCCAGCGAACCGAGCTGCTCGCGCAGGCCGTTGATGCGCGCCTGCTGCCGCGCGATGTGGTCCTGGGCCTCGCCGACCTGCTCGCGCAGGGTGTCGGCGCGTTCGTCGGCCTTGTTGTAGGCCTCGGTGGCCTTCTCGGCCTCCTCGTAGAGACGGTCCACCTCGGCACGGGTGCCGTCGGGCGCGGCCGTGGCCGGTACTGCGGAGACGGCGCCGAGTGCGGCGGCCGCGAGGGACAGCACGCTCAGGGCGCTGAGGGCGCCCCGGTCGAACCCGGAATGTGCAAGGCGGCGATGGGACCCCACGGGAAGCCGCGCTCCTTCCACTGGTGGACAGGGAAACGCGGCCGACAGTAGCCCCGCGGTGGGGCACCGGCCAAAGACCTCGGCGGGCACGCACAGTGACGCCCCGCCGCTGACGCAGGTCACCGGCGGGGCGTGGGGTCACTTCTCGTCGTCATGATTCGCCCGTTCGGGCGGCGTGGTGTCCTGATCTTGAAGTTGATCAGGTCCCGGCCTCGGAGCGACTCGGATCCCGATCTCGGGGTGAACCTGGTCCCGAGGTCGCGCCGGGGTCAGACCCGGACGCCGAACATGAACGGGCCGCCGATCGTGCTCATCGACTCGTAGCGCACGACGGTTCCGGTGCGCGGGGCGTGGATGATCTGGCCGTTGCCCGCGTACAGACCGACGTGGTGCAGGTCGTTGAAGAAGAACACCAGGTCGCCGACCTTGAGGTCGCTCTGCGAGTAGATGCGCGTCCCGATGTTGGCCTGCGACTCCGAGGTCCGCGGGATGCCGACGCCGGCCTGCGCGTAGGCCCAGGAGGTGAGGCCCGAGCAGTCGTACATGGCGGTGCCGGTGGAGCCGTAGTGGTACGGCTTGCCGAGCTGGCTCTGCGCGGCCTGGAAGGCGGCCATGGCCCGGCCGGAGCCGACGGGGGCGTCGCCGAGGTCGACACGTCCACCGGAGTCCCGGCTGGCGCGGGCGTCGGCGGCGGCGAGGTCGGCCTTCTGCTTGGCCGTCAGCGTGTTGAGGAGCTTGCGCGCCTCGGCGAGCTTGGCCTGGACTTCCTTCTTGTTCTTGCCCAGCGCGGCACGGGTGGCGGCGAGGTCCTTGAGCTTGCCGGAGGCCTCGGTGCGCTCCTGTGCGAGCTCGCGCTGCTTCTCCTGGATCTTCTTCAGCGCCTCGACCTGCTGGGCGCTCAACTGGTCGGCGGCCGACGCCTTGTCCAGGAAGTCGTCCGGGTTCGAGGAGAGGAGGAGCTGCAGGGAGGAGTCTATGGACCCGGTGCGGTACTGGGCGGCGGCCGCCAGGCCCATGGAGTCGCGCAGCTCGTTGAGATCCGCCTGCCCCCGGGCCACGTTGTCCTGGATGGTGGAGATCTCCTTCTGGAGCTTCTCCTGCTTCTCCTGGGCGCCGTTGAACGCCTCGGTGGCCTGCTCCGCCTCTTCGTAGAGCTTGTCGACCTTGCTCTTGACCTCGTCCTTGGTGAGCTTCTGGCTGGGTGCCGCGTTGGCGGCCTGCGAGCTCAGAACGACAGCAGCGGCGGCTGCGGTGGTCAGCACCGTCACGCGTGCGCGACTGGGCTGCTTCGGTCGACGGTGGGACGCCACGGAAACGGGCTCCTTCTTTTGAGTGATCACCCGTGTGGAGGTTCGAGCACCAGACCTTAGTGACCTCGCCGTGATCAGTTCAAATCCTCAGGCGAAAAAATCCCATCACGCAGCGCAGTTTTTTCATACAAATCACGTGCAGTGATGCGCGATTGACACTACGTTGCGTGACGATTACGCCAATTCGGTCATTAAACCTGCAACTTCGACCTTCAGGACAGTCGCTTCAGAAGTACCGCGGAAGCCACCGGCCGGGCACCCGCCTTGGCGACCCCGTCGGCCACCTCCCGGTCTGTCGAGGCCACGATGACCGGCCGGCCGGGCGGCTCGGCCCGCACCAGCTGGCGGATCAGCTCGTCGGCCGTGACCCCCGGTTTGGAGAACAGCACCCGCACCCCGCGCGGCGGCGCCAGCAGCACCGGAGCCGCGAGTTCGGCGCCGTCGAAGACACAGGTGACCTCGGCGCCGGTCTGCGCGGCGAGCTGCGAGAGCTGCCCGAGGAGCCGCAGCCGCTGCTTCTCCAGGGGCATCTGCGGATAGCCGGTCTTGGTGACGTTGTAGCCGTCGACGACGAGATGCGCCTGGGGCAGCGCGAGGAGCTGGTCGAGAATGGCCGGATCGTGCTCGGACAGGGCGCGGGCGGCGATGTCCTTCGGGGTCATCCGCCCCGGCTCGACCGCGTCGACGGTCTCCGCCGGCCGCACCGACACCGGCGGCAACGCCAGTTCCCGGCGCAGCCCCTGGGCCGCGTCCAGCACGGTGTCCAGCAGCAGCCGCACCCGCATGTCCTCGACGCTGCGGCCCTCGCGCGCCGCCCGCCGGGTGGCCTCCAGGGTGGCCTCCACCTCGCCGAGCCGCGCCTTCAGCCGCCGGCTCTCGCTCTCCGCGGCGGACACCTGCGTCTGCCCCTCGGCGCGCACCGTCTCCATCTCGCTCTGCACCTTGCGCAGCGCGGCCTCGCCGCGCTTGACGTCGCTGAGGGCCGAGCGGAGCTTACGGTGCAGCGACTCGGCCTCCTTCTTCGCCGCGTCCAGGTCGGCGCGCAGCCGCTCGGTGTCCGCCCGGGTCTGCTCACGGGCCCGGTCGAGCTCCTCGCGCAGCCGCTCCAGCTCGGCCCGGCTCTCCTCGTCGGCGCGTTCGGCGTCCGCCCGCTGGGCCTCCTCGCCGGCCGCGGTGACCAGCTTCACCCAGCCCGTGGGCCGCAGCACATAGGCCGCGGCCGCCACGTCGAGCGGGTCCGCGGCCGGGGTCGGCGAGCCGGAGTCGAGCGCGCCGGACAGCTCCGGCTGGGCCTCTCTGAATTTCTCGGCGATACGTTGCCGGAACAGCGGATCGGTCTCCAGCGCGGCCGCCATCGCGTTGCCCGCGAACTTGGCCCGCCGGTTCGGGGCGAACCGGGCGTACTGCCGCAGCTGGGCGGGCAGCTCGCCGACGGTCAGCCCGCCGAAGCCGTCGGAGACGATCGTGACGACCCTGCGCCGCACGCCGTCCGGCAGCGGACGGTCGAGCATCTCGGCGGCGCCGTCGCCCGGCCCCCCGCCTGCGCTCTCCACCATCCGTCACACCCCAATACCTGTGCGGGCCCGCCTCCCGTCAGGAGCCGGCACCCGGCCGATCCACGAGTTCCACCTGGTCCACGGCATTGCACCAGCGGCACCGCACCGACTCGATGGTCTCATCGACCACCTCGCGCTCCTCGACCTTCGGCTCGCCCGCGAGGTCGAGGTGGACGTACTCGACGACCTTCGACGAGCGCGTCACGTCGAACCGCGTGAGGTTGCCGCAGAGCGTGCAGCGCCACCGCGTCGTGGCGGTCGGCAGGGGAACCGTCATCGTGACTTTCCGCTTCCTTCTAGTGTGGTGCTTCCGTCGTGCTGCCAGTGTCCGGGTCGGGCCCAAGGCTCCCCCGTGCACATGGCTCGTAACCCTACGGCCTGGCGGGTACTCGACGCCCGTCCGTCCACCGGGCCTTGTGCGGTGGATCCCGTCGCGGACACGGGGTACGGCAGACCCTCCCGCACCGCGCCGACTCCGTCCTCCGCCGTCCAGCCGGACGCACCATACCCCGCTCACCAGCGCCGATGAGGCGCCGTCTCGCCCCTCCGGGCCGACCCGCCGGACGGGCCCCGGCGGCGAGGCGGTCCGTTCCGATGCGTCCTGTTACGACATGCTCTGTGTTCGTGATCAGTGACTGGAGCGGGACCGTCCGCAGAGCCCTCCGCAGACCCTCGGCGCCGGTGACCTACGCGGTGATCGCCCTGTGCTGTCTGATCTTCGTGATCGGGCCGGCGTCGGGGCTCGATCCGGCGTACGGATCCGGTGACGAGCTGCCGGCGGCGCAGCGGGCCTACTTCCGGCGCTGGGGTGTCGTGCCCGCCGAGATCTTCGAGGGCTCGTCGCGAGGCGCCCTGACGCCGGCCACGGCGCTCTTCGTCCACGGCAGCTGGGTGCACCTGCTGGGCAACATGCTCTTCCTCTACGTCTTCGGGGCGATGACGGAGGACCGGATGGGCCGCGTCGAGTTCACGCTCTTCTACCTCGGCTGCGGCTACCTCGCCCTGCTGGGCTACGCCGCCGCCAACGCCGAGTCGTCGCAGTCCCTGGTCGGCGCCTCGGGGGCGATCTCCGCGGTCCTCGGCGCGTTTCTGTATCTGTTTCCCCGGGCGCGGGTGACCAGTCTCCTGCCGTTCCTGTTCTTCCTGCCGTTGCGCTTCCCCGCGTGGGTCGTGCTGCCGTTCTGGGCGGCCCTGCAGTGGGTGGCGGCGGGGCAGGCCGCCCAGGGACCCGGGGTGGCGTACCTGGCGCACCTGGTGGGCTTCGGCCTGGGGCTCGTCTACGCCTGGGCCCGGTTCGGCCGCAGGACCACCCGGGCGGTGCCCGGCTCCGGCGCGGGATGAGACGTGGAAGGCGTAGGAGGGGAGCGTCGCCGCTCCCCTCCTACGCCTACGTCTTCCACTCCTACGTCTTCCACGTCCGACGATCGCGTCTCGCGCGCCCGCGACCGTCTCCGCCCTGGATCAGAGCCCCATGGACTTGGCGACGATGGTGCGCATGATCTCGCTGGTGCCGCCGAAGATCCGACCGGCCCTGTTGTCGGCGTACAGCCGGGTGATCGGGTGGTCCATCGTGAAGCCGAGACCGCCGTGCAGCTGAAGGCACTTGTCGAGCACCCCGGTCGCCGCCTCCGTGCAGTACAGCTTGGTCGCGGCCGCCTCCTCCGCGGTCAGTTCCCCGGCGTCGAACGCCTCCAGGGCCTGGTCGACGACCGCCTGCAGCGCGTTCACCGTGACCTTGCAGTCGGCGAGCACGAACTTGGTGTTCTGGAAGGCGGCGACGGGCTTGCCGAAGGCGGTGCGCTCGCGGACGAAGGCGGTGGTGAGCCGGACGGCCGCGGCGGCGTGGGCGTACGCGCCGACGGCGATGCCCAGCCGCTCCTGCGGGAAGATGCCGGCCAGACAGGCGAAGGCGTCACCCGGCTCGCCCACCACGTCGCCGACGGGGACGCGCACGTCCGTGAAGGTCATCCCGACGATGTCGGACGAACGCAGCCCGAGCGTGGCCGGCTCCGAGTCGACCGTCACGCCCGGGGCACCGGTGTCCACGGCGAGCAGGGACATGCCGCCGCGCCGGTCGGTCCCGTCGGCCGCGGTGCGGCAGGCGACGAGCACCAGATCGGCCTGGGCGCCCCCGGACACATAGGCCTTGCTGCCGTTGAGCACGTAGTGCGTGCCGTCCTCGGACAGCTCGGCCGCCGTCCGGATGCCGGCCACGTCGGAGCCGGCCTCCGGCTCCGTGATCGCGATGGCCGTCATCAACTCGCCCGTGACGAACCCCGGCAGCCAGCGCCGCTTCTGCTCTTCGGTGGTGTAGTCCACCAGGGTGGCCGGGAGCGCCAGGTGCGCGCTGGCTCCGCCGAAGGTGACCCCGGCCCGCGCGCACTCCTCGGCGATGACGGCGTTGAACTTGAAGCCCTTGGGGCCGGCCCCGCCGAACTCCTCCGGGATGCCGAACCCGAAAATGCCGAGTTTGCCCAGTTTGCGATAGAAATCACGCGGCACCCGGCCGGCGGTTTCCCATTCCGTATAAACGGGTACGACCTCCGCCTCGATTAACTCGCGCACCTGAGTACGGAAGGCTTCGTGCTCGTCCCGGAAAACAGTGCGTCGCACCGCTCATCCCCCTGCTGCTCTGATCGGTGTCCTCGCCAACGACTCGAACGTAATACGGAGTCGAGGGCAGTGTCCAGGGAGGGCGGGCCTTGTCACCCACGGCCGCCATGTGCCTAGTATTCGACCACCGGGATCTCGGCCGCTTCGGCGGACCGGCGGTCCTGCCTGCCGATTTCATGGGGGAGACTGGCATGGAACCACCGGGCAACGAACCTCTATTCAATGCGCGCGATCCGCGATTGCGCACCGACCCGTATCCGCTCTACAAACGCCTCCGGGACGCGGAACCGGTCCATCGGACGCCGTACGGCCACTGGGTGGTCTCCGGATACGACGAGGTCGCCGCGATCCTGCGAAAGCCCGAGTTATCCAGTGAATATCCACAAGACCCGAAATGGGCGGCACAACGGGGCGGACAGGACAGCCCGATCGTGCAGGCCACCCGGAGCTGGATGCTGATGCGGGACGGGGAGGCGCACCGCAGGCTGCGCGGCCTGGCCAACCCGGTGTTCACCGCCCGGGCCATCCGCGAGACGGCTCCCCGCATGACCGGCATCGTCCACCGGATCATGGACGAGATGGGCGACGGCCGGGACGTCGACCTCATCGGGTCCCTCGCGGCCCTCGTGCCCGTGACCGTCTTCTGCGGCCTGGGCGGCCTGCCGGTCGAGGACCGTGACCTGTGCCGGAAGTGGACCGACGCGCTGGGCCATGTCATCGACCCGGCCACCGACGACACCACCCGCCGGGCCATGAACGACGCGGCGGAGGAGTTCGGCGCGTACATCGCCGAACATCTGGCGCGACGGCGCGCGGATCCGCGGGACGACATCATCTCCCGCCTGCTGCTGGCGGACTTCGACGGGGGGAAGCTCTCCGACGACGAGATCATCGCCAACGTCATGATGTTCTTCATGGGCGGTCACGAGACGACCGTCAACCTCATCGGCAACGGCATGCTCGCCCTGCTGCGCCACCCCGACCAGCTGCGCGCCCTGCGCGCGGAGCCCGGCCTCGTCGACAACGCCGTCGAGGAACTGCTGCGCTACGACGCGCCCATCCAGCTGGTGGCCCGCATCACCACCGGTGACATCGAGGTCGGGGGCACCGCGATCCCGGCCGGCGCCAAGGTGATGATCCTGCTCGGCGCCGCCAACCGCGACCCGCGGCGCTACGCCGATCCCGGCCGCCTCGACCTGCGGCGCGCGGACATCCGCCCGCTGTCCTTCGGGGGCGGCCCGCACTACTGCATCGGCGCACTGCTGGCGAAGGCCGAGGCCCGCCTGGTCTTCACCGAGCTGCTGCGTCGGCACCGCGACATCAGACCCGCCTGCGAGGACGTCGTCTGGCGCCCGCAGGTCAACATCCGCGGACTCAGAGAACTCCGCGTCGATCTGATCCCCTGACGCGCGCCGGGCCCTGTCGGCCCCGCGGACCCCGTCAGGCCGACCGAGACCTTCCCGGCGGGCGGCCGACCGTCCCTTTGCCCGCCCATCATCCGGCCCGTCGTCGGTATTCCGTCCGAACGCCGTCTCCCCTGCCGCCGTGGGCGCCCAGCGCTCGGCGCGGCGCGGGGATGCCGACGTATGCCGTCCTGTGCGCGGAACCGATTTGACGTGCCCTACGAGTGGGGATGTAGCGCAGAAACATGAGCACCCACACCATATCTCCCGACATACTGGACCCGGTCGCCACGAGGGCCGCCGTGGACACCGTCATCTTCGATTTCCTGGACAATCACCGAAAGAACTCCGGGCAACGGCAGTTGACCCATCTTGTGAAATTGCTTGAAGAATTCATGGTGGGCGGCAAGCGAATACGGCCGATTCTCACCGTGCTGGGCTGGCAGGCGGCCGGCGGAGAAAACGACTTGACGACCGTGGTACGTGTGGCCGCGTCACTCGAGATGTTTCACGCGTTCGCACTCATCCATGACGACATCATGGACGACAGCGACACCCGGCGCGGTCGTCCGACCATCCACCGGATACTCGCCGGAAAACGCGGCGACGACCGCACCGAGCGTTTCGGAATGGGCGGCGCCGTGCTGCTGGGCGACCTCGCCTTCGCCTGGTCGGACGACCTGCTGCACACGGCCGACCTCACCCCCGCGCAGTCGGCGGCGGTGCTGCCGATCCTCACCGAGATGCGCACCGAGGTCATGCTCGGCCAGTACCTGGACCTGCGGGCGACCGGCGAGCTCACCGACGACGTCGACGCCACGCTGACCGTCAACCGCTACAAGACCGCCAAGTACACGGTGGAACGGCCGCTGCACATCGGCGCCGCCCTCGCGGGCGCCGACGCCCCGACCCTGGCCGCCTGCACGGCGTTCGCGCTGCCCCTCGGGGAGGCCTTCCAGCTCCGCGACGATCTGCTGGGCGTGTACGGCGAGATCCGGGACACCGGCAAGTCCCGCCTGGACGACCTGCGGGCCGGCAAGAACACCACTCTGGTCGCGCTGGCGCTGCGCGCGGGCGACGCGGCCCAGCGCGCCCGGCTGCGCACGCTGATCGGCGATCCCGGCCTGGACGAGACCGGCGCCGAGGAGGTCCGCGCGATCTTCGCGGCCACCGGCGCCCGGGACACCGTCGAACGCATGATCGACGACCGTTACCGGCGGGCGCTGGGCGTGCTGGAAGCCGCCCCCTTCACCGCCGACGCGGTCACCGCCCTCAAACACCTCTCCGCCACGGCCACCAGGAGGAACTCATGACCACGGATCTGACCGCACCGGCCGCACCGGCCCCGGCGGGGACGGCCCGCCACTGGCAGGAGTGCACCGACCGGTTCGCCGCCCTCTTCGACCGGCACGTCGGGTACGAGGCCCAGAAGGCGCCGATGACGGACGCCGAGCTGCGCGAGGTCATCGACGCCTGCAACCGCGCG
This sequence comes from Streptomyces sp. NPDC050121, assembly GCF_044460385.1. Taxonomy (NCBI): domain Bacteria; kingdom Bacillati; phylum Actinomycetota; class Actinomycetes; order Kitasatosporales; family Streptomycetaceae; genus Streptomyces; species Streptomyces sp. NPDC050121. Next base: position 50,828 of record NZ_JBITJV010000049.1, read on the forward strand.
GTCGCCCCGCTCGGCAAGAGCGTCTCGGACAAGCGCTGGATCTCCTACATGGACGTCGTGCGCTGGTCGCAGAGCGCCCGCCACATCAAGGACATGGAGGCGTTCAAGGCCGTCTGCGTGCTCAACTGCGTGACCTTCGTGTGGGACGACATGGACCCGGCCCTGCACGACTTCGACCTCTTCCTGCCCCAGCTGCGTGCGGTGTGCGAGCGGTACTACACCCCGCAGGACGCGGAGTTCGCCTACGAGGGCGCCCGCGCCTTCGTCACCAGCGACCACATGTTCCGTGACTCGGAGCTCAAGACGGTGCTCTGCGGCACCTCGCCCGAGCAGTACTTCCGCTTCCGCGTCACCGACGTCGGCGTGGACTTCTGGATGCGGATGTCGTACCCGATCTACCGCCACCCCGAGCTGACCGAGCACTCCAAGACGGGGCTGGCCGCCCGGATGACGGCCCGTGGGCTGGCCATAGTCAACGACTTCTACTCCTACGAACGCGAGCAGGCCCTCGGGCAGATCACCAACTGCTTCCGGCTGTGCGACATGTCCGACGAGGCCGACTTCCAGGCCTTCTTCCAGGCCCGGCTCGACGACATGGCCGAGGACATGGAGTGCATCAAGGCGTTCGACCCGCTCACCCGGGACGTGCTGCTCGACCTCATCCAGGGCAACTTCGTGTGGACCACCCAGGACCGGCGCTACCAGGCCGCGGTCAACGACGTCAACTCACGGATCCAGTAGGGGACCCGGGATGCCCACCACTCCCAGGTCGCCCTCGGTGGAACGGTCCTGGCGGATCGGCGCCGCGCCCGGCGCCCTTCCGCTGCTCGGACACGTCCCCGCGCTGTGGCGCCGCCCGCTGGAGTTCCTCGCCTCGCTCCCGGCGCACGGCGACCTCGTCGAAGTCCGGCTCGGTCCCACCCGCGCCTATCTCGCCGCCCACCCCGAACTGGTCCGGCACGTCCTGCTCAACCCGCGTGTCTTCGACAAGGGCGGCGTCTTCGACAAGGCGCGCCAGCTCCTCGGCAACAGCCTGTCGGTATCCCGCGGCGAGGAGCACCGCTTCCAGCGGCGGCTGATCCAGCCCGCGTTCCACACCACCAGGATCGCCGCCTATACGACTGCGGTGGCCGCGGACACCCGTACCGTCACCGACGGCTGGCGGGCCGGCGAGACCCGGGACATCGGCGACGCCATGCACGCCCTGCTGATGCGGGTCGCCGCCCGCACCCTGTTCTCCACCGGGCTCGACGAGGACACCGTCGAGGAGGCCCGGCAGTGTCTGCGGACGGTCTCGCACGGCATCTACCGGCGAACCGTCGCCCCGCTCGGCGTCCTGGAGAAGCTGCCCACACCGGGAAACCGCGCCTACGACCACGCCAACACGCGGCTGCGGCAGATCGTGGCGGACATGATCGCGCTGCGGCGCCGGTCCGACACCGACCACGGCGACCTGCTGTCCACCCTGCTGCGGGCGGAGCACCCCGAGACCGGGGAGAAGCTGGACGACGCGCAGATCCTGGACCAGGTCGTCACCTTCCTGGTCGCCGGCAGCGAGACCACCGCCTCCACCCTGGCGTTCGTCTTCCACCTGATGGGCACGCTCCCCGAGGTGGAGCAGCGGGTGCACGCCGAGGTGGACGGCGCGCTGGAGGGCCGGACACCGGTCTACGACGACCTGCCCGCGCTGCCGTACACCCGCAACGTCATCACCGAGGCGCTGCGCCTGTACCCGCCGTCGTGGATGGCGATGCGGGTCGCGGCCGAGGACGTGGAACTCGGCGGCCGGACCATCCCCGCCCGGACGATGATCCTGTACAGCGCCTACGCCCTGCATCACAATCCCGAGCTCTTCCCGGACCCCGAGACCTTCGACCCGGAGCGCTGGGAGGGCGAGCGGGCGGCCCAGGTGCCGCGCGGGGCGCTGCTGCCGTTCGGCGCGGGCAGCCACAAGTGCATCGGCGACGTCCTCGCGCTCACCGAGACGGCGCTGATCGTCGCGACCGTCGCCGCGCGCTGGCGGCTGCGGCCGGCCCCCGGCAGCCGGCTGCGCCCCGAGCCGAAGGCCACCCTGGAGGCGGGCCCGCTGCCCATGGTCCTGGAACGCCGCTGACCCGCCTTTCCCCTTCTTCCCCCCTTCTTCTCCCGTCTCTCCCGTCTCTCCGTCCGTACCGTCTCAGGGGGCGCATCCGGCATGAAGACCCAATCCGACCCGGTCAGGCGCAGGTGGCGGATCGCCAAGGCGCCGGGCCGGCTTCCGCTGGCGGGCCACGCGCTGCACCTGGCGCGCCGCCCGCTGGAGTACCTCTCGTCGCTGCCCGCCCTGGGCGACCTGGTCGAGCTGCGGCTGGGCACCCGGCTCACCTATCTGCCCTGCCATCCGGAGCTGGTGCAGGACGTGCTGCTGAACGCGCGGGTCTACGACACCGGAGGCCCGGTGAAGGAAAAGGCCCGCCCCATCCTCGGCAACGGGCTGATCACCTCCGACTGGGCCGACCACCGCAGACAGCGGCGGATGGTCCAGCCGGCCTTCCACGCCACGCGCATCGCGACGTACGCCGAGGTGATGCGCGAGGAGTGCGCCGCGCACGCGGAGACCTGGCGGCCGGGCCGGCCGGTCGACGTCGGTGACGCGATGCAGGCGCTGACCGCGCGGGTGACGGCACGCGCGCTGTTCTCGACGGAGATGGCGCCGCACTCCGTCGCGGAGATCCAGCGCAGTCTGCCCGTCATGGTGCGCGGCGCGTTCCGCCGGGCGCTCGATCCCACCGGTCTGATCGCCAGGCTGCCGCTGGCGGCCAACCGTGAGTTCGACGCCGCCCTCGGCCGGCTGCACACCCTCATCGACGGCATCGTCGGGGACTACCGGCGCTCCGGCGAGGACCGCGGCGACCTGCTGTCGGCGCTGCTGGCCGCGCGGGACGACGAGGACGGCGGCGCGCTGACCGACCGGGAGGTCCACGACCAGGTCATGACCCTGCTGCTGGCCGGCGTGGAGACCACCGCGAGCGCCCTGACCTGGGCCTGGCATCTGCTGGCCGCCCATCCCGAGGCGGAGGCGCGGCTGCACGCCGAGGTCGACGAGGTGCTGGGCGGTCGGCCGCCGACGTACGCCGACGTGCCGAGGCTCGCCCACACCCAGCGGATCTTCACCGAGACCCTGCGCCTGTACCCGCCGGCCTGGATGTACACCAGGATGACCACCCAGCCCACCGAACTGGCCGGCCACCGGCTGCCGGCCGGGACGGACATCCTGATCAGCCCCTACGTCATCCACCGCATCCCGGAGTTCTTCCCGCGCCCTCAGGCCTTCGACCCGGACCGGTGGCTGCCCGAGCGCGCCAAGGACGTCACCCGTGGCTCGTATCTGCCGTTCGGGGCGGGCAGCCGCAAGTGCATCGGCGACGTCTTCGGGATGACGGAGGCGACGCTCGCGCTGGCCGCCCTCGCCTCCCGCTGGCGTCTGCAGCCCGTGCCGGGCGCCACCGTCACGCCCCGGGCCGAGATGAGCCTGACGGCCGGGCCGCTGCCGATGACGCCCGAATCGCGCTAGCGGAAGGTGACGGGGAGCGCGTGCAGGCCGCGGAGCATCAGGCTGGGGCGCCACCGCAGGTCGGCGGGGTCCGTGTCCAGGGCAAGGCCGGGGCAGCGTTCCAGCAGGGTGCGGAAGGCGATCGCGCCCTGCATGCGGGCCAGCGGGGCGCCCAGGCAGTGGTGGATGCCGTAGCCGAAGGCGGTGTGCCCGCGGGTGTCGCGGCGGATGTCGAACCGGTCCGGCTCGGCGAACCGCTTCGGATCACGGGACGCGGCTGCCAGCACGACGGCCACGGAATCGCCCGCGCCGATCGCCGTGCCGTCGATCTCCACGGGCTCCTTCGCGTAGCGGAACGCCGTGGTCTCCACCGGCCCCTCGTAGCGGAGCATCTCCTCCACGGCGTTCTCCAACAGCGACCAGTCGCCGCGCAGCGCCGCCAGCTGATCGGGGTGGCGCAGCAGGGCGAGCGTTCCGCTGGACAGCAGGTTGGCCGCCGTCTCATAGCCGGCGACCAGCAGCACGAAGGCCATGCCCAGCATCTCCTCGGGCGTGAGGCCGTCCTCCTCGCCCAGGCGGCCGGCCAGCGCGCTCAACAGGTCCTCGCCGGGCTCGCGCCGCTTGGCCGCGATGAGCTCGGCGAGGTACCCCGCCATGGCCTGGGCCGCGGCGGCGGCGACCTCGGGCCGGGTGAAGTCGGTGCTCTCCAGATACCAGTCGTGGAAGGTCTTGCGGTCGCTCGCCGGCACGCCGAGCAGTTCGCAGATCACGGCGAGCGGCAACGGCAGCGCGAACGACTCGACCAGGTCCGCGCGGCCCAACGGCAGCATGGCGTCCACCAGTTCGTCCGCGATCCGCTGGATCTTCGGACGCAGCGCCTCGATGCGCCGGGAGGTGAACTCCTTCGCCACGAGCCCCCGCAGGCGGGTGTGCTGCGGCGGATCCGTCTGCACCATGTTCAGGCCGATCGAGTTGCCGCCGTCGTCCTGCCACCCGGCCGAGTGCCTGATGTCGTTGGACAGCCGCGCGTCGGCCAGCGCCGACCGCGCCTGCGCATGGCCCACGACCAGCCAGAACTCCCCCGACGCGGCGGTGCGGACCCGGTGCACGGGCCCCCGCGCGCGCATCCGCTCGTAGACCGGATACGGATCGTCGACGAAAGGCCGGCCGAGTGCTGTCAGATCTTCGAATCCCGTCACGGACAACGGTGTTCCTCGCTTCGGACTCGCTGGTGCGGCTGAGCGGGGAGTGCTCCCCCGGTGGACGGCGCGACCTTAGCAACAAAACGGGGAGCTCTCCCCGGTTTTGCTGTTAGGGTGCCGCGCATGGACGGCGGAGACGAACGGCGGACACCTCGGCGCAGTGACGCGCGCCGCAACCGTGAGACGCTGATCGCCGCCGCCCGGGAGATCTACGCCGAACGCGGGGTGGACGCGCCGCTGGACGACATCGCCCGCCGGGCGGGGGTCGGCAACGCGACGCTCTACCGGCACTTCACCGACCGCGCCGCACTGATCGAGACCGTCTTCCACGACGCGCTGACCCCGATCCTGGACGCGGCCCGCGAGACCCGGAAGCGGGCGGACGCCTGGAGCGGCCTCACCGCCTACCTGGACCGGGTCTTCACGCTGCTGGCCGCCGACCGCGGCGCCGGTGATCTGATGACCACTGGCATCCGGGGCGTGCCCACCCTCGACGCCCTGCGCGAGGAGAACCGGCACACGCTGGAGACGCTGCTGCGCCGCGGCCAGGAACAGCGCACGATCCGCCCCGACCTCACCGTCGAGGACCTGCTGTTCCTACTGGCCGCGCTGGGCCGGGCCACGCCCGCCGCCCCCGGGTCCTGGCGGCGCCACCTGGCCCTGATGCTGGACGGTCTGCGTCCCGCGGCCGCCCACCCCCTGCCCGCGCCAGCGCTCGACCAGGAGCAGTTCGAGGCCGCCCTGCACCGTCTCGGCGGCGCCGACCGGGCGGCGGCCCGGCAGGAGAAGCCCCTTCGTCCACCGAGATCGGAGACCTGAAGCACCATGACCCGTCAGCGCCCCATATCACCCTTCGAGAGCATCTACTTCCTGGACCTGGGAGCGGCGGGCCTCCCCCTGTACGACATGCCGGCGTTCGTGGAGTCCCTGGTACGCGGCCGGCTCGACCCGGTGCTGATGCGGCGGGCGCTGGGCCTGCTGACCGAGCGCCATCCGATCCTGCGCTGCGAGGTGGCGGCCGGCGAGGCGGGCCTGCTGCTGCGGGTCCGCGACCGGGTCGAGCCGCCGCTCACCCTGCGAGACGGCATCGAGGACACCTACGCCGAACTGATCAACACGCGGCCCGACTGGACCGAGAGCCTGCTGCACGCCTGGCTGCTCACCGACGGCGAGCGCTCCCAGGTAGTGCTGGGCGTCCACCACGGGGTGGCCGACGGCCGTTCGGCGTTCGCCCTGCTCGACGAGTTCTGGCAGCACTACACCGCCCTGGCGGCCGGCGCGAGCCCGTCCGTCGAGCGACGCGAGGAACTGCCCGAGGCGATCGACACCCGGCTGGCGGGCGCCCTGCCGGACGCGGAGGTCGACGCCGTGGTCGACGCGATCGCGCAGGGCGCGGCGGCCGAGACCAAGCCCGCGGTCCTGCCCACCGAAGGTGTGGGGCGCCCCGACCGGCCGGCCGCGACGCGCCGCTTCGTGGTCGACCGGCTGGAGTTCGGCGTGCAGACCACCGACGCCGTGGTGGCGGCCGCCCGGACCCGCCAGGTGACCGTCAACAGCCTCGTCACGGGGCTGGTCCTGACCGCCGTCCGCACACAACTCGCGCCCGAGCAGGGCCCGTTGACGATGACCTGCGGTCACGGTGTGGACCTGCGCACCCGGCTGACGCCCGAGCTGCCCCTGAGCACGGTGCTCAACTGCATCACCGGCCTGCAGACCACGCTGGCCGTCGGCCACGACGACCGGCCGGAGAGCGTGGGCCGGGAGGTCGCCGACCAGGTCGCCGGCGCGCTGGCCCGGCGCGACCCCGAGCGCTTCCTGCTGGCCGCGCTCAGGGCCGGCGCCCGGGGCGTCGCGGTGCCCGTCCCGGTCGTCAGCTACGGGATCTCCAACGTCGGCCGGATCCCCGCGCACCCCGTCCCCGAGGACGTGGAGCTGCTCCGCTTCGGCGGGACGGCCAACGCGCCGGGCATGCCCCCCAAGATCGGCGTCGCCAGCTTCGGCGGCCGGCTGCTCGTGCAGAACGAGTACGACAGCTGGACCTACGCCCCCGAGCAGATGCGGCGACTGCGCGAGACGCTGCGCGAATCGCTGACGGATCTGGCCCGCTGACGGATCCGGCCTGCTGACGGCGGCCGCGCCCGCGACTCTCCCTTTGGTGAGCCACCTTTCACGTCATAGAGTGAAGCCCGCCCAGCTCCGGCCCCCCGAGGGAGAGAACCAGCCGTGATCACCGCGATCGTCCTCATCAAGACCAGCGTGGACCGGATCCCCGAGATCGCCGAGCGGATCGCCTCGCTGGATTCCGTGAGCGAGGTCTTCTCCGTCACCGGGACCTACGACCTGATCGCCATGGTGCGGGTGAAGCAGCACGAGGACCTGGCGGACGTCATCCCGGGCAGCATCAGCAAGATCCCCGGGGTGGAGGCGACGGACACGCACGTCGCCTTCCGCACCTACTCGCAGCACGACCTGGAGGCGGCGTTCGCGATCGGCCTGGACTCCTAGCTTGTTCTTTTTCTTCCGGCCTCGAACGGTGTCTCGTACTGAGTCGCTCACCTGGGGGTTCGCCGGACGTGGGGGCGGCCTTCGTCTGATCCT
>NZ_JBITJV010000050.1:0-57869 GCF_044460385.1 Streptomyces sp. NPDC050121
ACCACGAAGGCGGTCCAGGTCAGGTCGACTCCGCGCAGCACGGAGTTCTCCAGGTGCTGCCGCACCGCCGAGGCGGCGCGATAGATGTTGGCGACAACTGCCATCTGGTCATGCCGGACGGGGATACCGCCGAGCCTGGCCGCTGCAAGTTTCTCGACCTCGGCGATGGATCGATGGCCGGGCATGAGCACGCTCCTTCGGGCCGCCTGAGAAGCCATGAGACATCAGAATGGTTCGGGCCCAAAATATACGGTGCCTCGTTGCCTGTCCGCCCTGCGCACGGTCATGCCCGCCGGCTCACCGGTGTCGCCCCAGTGCACCGCCTGGTTCTACGGCAACGTCAAGGCGGACCTGTGGATCGCCACCGGCAGCGGCGGCACCGACTGCTGCACCGGCTTCGTCGGCGGTGTGCCCACCCTGCCCGGTCACGTTCTGGGGCCCGGACCGGGACGAGCGGTACCACCGTACGTACTTCGAGGACTTCCCGGGCGCCTGGCGACACGGCGACTTCTTCAAGGTCAACGCTCGCGGCGGCTGCTTCGTACTCGGCCGCGCCGACGCCACCCTCAACCGGCAGGGCGTGCGCATCGGCACCGCGGAGATCTACCGGGTCGTCGAAGCCCTCGACCAGGTCACGGAGCCCTGGTGGTCAGCCTCGACCTGCCGGACGAGAAGTTCTTCATGCCGCTGTTCGTCGCCCTGACCGACGGCGTCACCCTCGACGAAGGCCTCCAGCAGACGATCCGGGACCGGCTTCGCCGTGAGTACAGCCCTTGCCATGTACCGGACCGCATCATCCAGGTCCCGGCCGTCCCGACCACCCTGACCGGCAAGAAGCTCGAGGTGCCGGCGCACCGCATCCTGCTCGGCACCCCCGTCGAGCAGGCGGCCGACCGAGGCTGCCGCCTGCGTAACCGCCGAAACAGCTGATGAGACCGACGACCTGACTGGCCGTCTGCGGGCGGTCCGGGGCGTCGTCTTCGACATGGACGGCACGCTCGTCCTGGGCGACCGACGCAACCACGGGCTCACCCCCCTCCCCGGAGCCCTGAAAGTCACGGCCGACCTCACCGCCCGCGGCCTGCCCTGGGTCACCTTCACCAACGGCACCACGCGCACTCCGTCGGCCTACGCCGAGACGCTGCGCCGCATCGGGTTCGACCTGCCGGACGACGCCATGCTCACTCCGGCGACCAGCGCCGTCGACCACTTCCTGGCCATGGGACACCGCAGCGCGCTGGTGCTCGGCGGCGACGGCCTGAAGGAGCCGCTTCGCCAAGCCGGCATCGAGCCGCGCCGTCCCGCGCGGGTCACTCCTGCTGCCCTTCGCCCAGCAGGAGTCCTAACCTGCGCGTTTCGCCTGGGAACACGCAGACGAAGATCAGTGGCCCTAGCCACACCGCAGCGCAGGCCCCCGCCCCCTCCGGACGCTGTTGGCACGATGAGTTCCCTCGGCTCAGGAAGCGGTGAAGTCCTGCGGCTCAAAGCGACCTACCTCGGCGCGAAGCCGGTTGGTGGACCAAGGCCAGCTGAAGCTGTTGCGGCCGTTGGCGTCGAGGTAGTAGCTCCTGCACCCACCGGCGTTGTAGACGGTGCCGGCCAGCGCGGTCTGCAGCCGGGCGTTGTACGCGGCCTGCACGTCGCCGCGTACCTCCAGCACCGCCCAACTCTCCTCCCGCGCGGCCTTGATGGCGCCCAGGACGAGGTCGAGCTGTGCCTCCAGAATGGCGAACGCCGACGAGTGCCCGGTGCCCAGGCCGGGGCCGAGGAGCAGGAAGGCGTTGGGGAAGCCCGCGACGACGGTGCCGAGGTATGCCTCGGGGGAGCCCTGCCAGCGGTCGGCGAGCGAGTGGCCGGCTCCGTCTCGGACCAGGCCCGCGAGCGGCGTGTCGAGGATGTGGAAGCCGGTGCCGAGGATGATCGCGTCCACCTCGGCGGTGCTGCCGTCGGCGCCGTGCACGGTGTTGCCTTCGATGGCGTGCACCGCGGCGGCGTGCACGTCGACATTCGGTCGCCTCAGCGCGGGGTAGTAGTGGTTGGAGAACAGGATGCGCTTGCAGCCTATGGTGTAGTCGGGGGTCAGCTTGCGGCGCAGTTCGGTGTCGCGGACCGTGGCCCGCAGGTGGGCCCGTGCGATGGCCTGGACGCCACGCATCAGCCCGGGGCGCCGGAATCCACGTCCGAGCGTCTCCATGGCCCGGTACTCCAGCCCTGCCACCGCGGCTCGCGCGCCCGGCAGGTGGCGCATCGCCCACCGTTCGGCCTTCGGTATGTGATGGTCCAGCTTGGGCAGCACCCACTGGGCGGTGCGCTGGAACACATGCAAGCGGGCGACGTCGGGGGCGATCGCCGGGACGAACTGCACGGCCGAGGCGCCGGTGCCGAGCACCGCGACGCGCTTGCCGCGCAGGTCGTAGTCGTGGTTCCAGCGCGCGGAGTGGAACACCTCGCCGGGGAAACCGTCGAGGCCGGGGACGTCCGGGACGAGAGGCTCGTTCCACGGGCCGGCGCCGGCGATCAGGAACCGGGCTGTGAACTCACCGGCGTCGGTACGGACGAGCCAGCGGGCCTGGCCGGGCTGCCATCGCGCTTGGGTCATACGCACCCCGAACCGGGTGTGTTCGCGCAGCCGGTACGTGTCGGCGACCCGCCTCACGTACGTGAGGATCTCCGGCTGGTGCGCGTACACCCGCGTCCAGTCCGGGTTCGGAGCGAAGGAGTAGCTGTAGAGGCGGGACGGTACGTCGCACTGGCAGCCGGGATAGGTGTTCGCCCGCCACGTGCCGCCGAAGTCGTCGGCCGCCTCGATGATCAGGAAGTCCCGGATACCGGCGCCGCGGAGCCTGGCCCCGGCGCCGATCCCGGAGATGCCGGCGCCGACGACGATGACCTCGACGTGTGTGCTCATGCCGCAATGCTCCTGTCGATGGCTCGCTTGACGCGGTCGGGTGTGGTGCGCAGGGAGACGTCGAGCGTGGCCGCACGCCGCCGTGGGTCCATGAAGTTGGGCCCCATCACGGCCAGTTCCTCCACCCCGGGCTCGATCCGGACGACGCGGCATCCCGCCGCACGCAAGAGGCGTTCTTCGGCGTCGACGGTCCGGGTCATCCAGCGGCGCAGGAGCCGTTCGAGACGGCTCAGGCCGGTGGCGGGTGCGCCCCCGGAGGTCGACATGGGAGCGACGATCACCACCTCGTCCAGCCCCAGGGGTAGGAGGAGGTCCGCCGAGGTCGGGGACACTGCGCCGCCGTCGAGGTAGGTCCGCCCGTCGATCCGTACCGGCGGGAACCAGCCCGGGATCGCCCAGGACGCGGCGATCGCGCTGCCCAGGTCCGTGGCCGGAGCTCCCGGCGCGCCGAACGCGACCCGCCGGCCCGAGCGCGCGTCGGCCGCAACCAGCCAGGTGTGCGTGGAATCCGGCCACGGACGGCCCTCCGCCAGTGCGGCACCGAATCGGTGCAGCCAACGCGCATCACCCCGGCCGCGCGGCAGCAGCCCCACCAGCCCCGACCCCGGCGAGACCCGGCCGCGTACGGCAGCGGTCACCAGTCCCGACCCCGGCAGCCCGGGCCACGGGACGGGAGGCAGTGCACCGGGGTGGGCGTGGACGTGTCCGAGTAGCACCGGGTCCGCGCCGGTCTCTCCCCGTACCGCCGCGAGCAGGTCGGACACGGACCGCCCGGAGCCGAGAGCGGACACGACTTCTGCCCCGGCGGACGTCCCCACCGACACCTCGGCGGTCCGCACGTCCCAGTCCAGCTCCGCTTCCACCGCGGTGAGCGCGGCGACCGTCCAGGCGAAGCCGAGCGTGCCGCCGCACCCGACCACCAGTGCACGCCGTGGAACCACAGATCCCCCTGGAATTCAGATATCAATGGAATCCGGAAGCTAGCGGTATTCTGCAGGCGTGGCAAGACTGACCCGGGCCGAGAGCCAGGCCCGCACCCGCGAACACGTCCTCGACACCGCGCACGACCTCTTCCTGCGCGATGGCTTCACGAAGACCTCCATCGAGCGGGTCGCGGAGGCCGCCGGCTACTCGAAGGGCGCGGTGTACTCGAACTTCGCGACCAAGAACGAGCTTTGCCTGGCTGTCCTGGACCGCATTGCCCTGCAGCAAGTGGCGTACATCGCCGCCGAGATGGGAGACGGGCCCCGACTGGAGGACAGGCTCGCGGGTTTCGCCCGGTGGGCCGAGCAGCGCATAGGCGACAGCTCGTGGACCGCGCTGGAAGTCGAGTTCGCCACCGCCAACCGCCGCGACGCACACGTCTGCGAACAGCTCGCCCACCGACGGCGCGCCGTCACCGAGGCCCTCGCGGACCTCATCCGGGCTCAGATGCAGGAACTGGGCGTCACGCCCCACATGCCCGCGGACACCGCCGCCTTCGTCCTTCTCAGTCTCGGGATCGGCATCGGCGTCCAGCGCGCGTTCGACCCCACCGTCCCCGTACAGCCGCTCGTGGACCTGCTCCGTCAGGTCATGACCGACTGACCCCGCCCCGGATCACGGCAGGCACCCGGGCTCGCGCCGGGTGCCTGATGCGAGCGTGCGCCGAGACAGCGGACTCATGTCCTCAGTCCGTGGCGAGTTCCGCGACCTCGGTGTAGCGCATGATCGTGCCGCCTGCTCCCCAGGTCCCGTCCGGCTGCTCATGGATGAGCACCCACACCCGGAGCGCCTGGTCCGCGCCGAGCCCCGCGGCGGCCAGCACCAGTTCCGTCGCTTCTCCGACCAGACCTGGGCGCCGCTCGTGATCGAGGACCCCGAACGGCACGGTGACGTCGACCTGGAAGCGCGGGCGTCATCGGCTGCGGTGACCAGTGCCCCGGCAGGCAACATTGCAGGTAGGACTACAGCAGGGAACGGAATATCTCCCGGTCGGGTGCGCCCTCCCCACGTGAGCAGGGCACGCGCCAGGTCCCGTTGGATGCTCGCCGCGCCTTCCTCGGTCAGCGCACCCACGGGCACAGTGAGATCGATCTGGGACATAGCCCTTCCTCTCTCTTCCGCCAGGTCCTCGGCGAGACGAGCCTGGTCACCTGTCGACGCCGCACCCCGGCTCGAGGAGGCTCGAGGACACCTCCCAGCGGATGTGTTGGGCCGCCTGGGTGCTACGGCGTGGGCCGGTGTGGGGAGCGGAGCACGAGCAGGGTGATCTCGGGGGCGAAGACGCGGACCGGCGGGCCCCAGAAACCGGTGCCGCGGCTGGTGTAGAGAAGGGTGCGGGTGCCGTGGTGACTGAGGCCAGCGAGGGCGGGCTGGTCGGTGCGGACCAGGTGGTGGAAGGGCCAGATCTGGCCGCCGTGGGTGTGGCCGGAGAGTAAAAGGTCGATGCCTGCGGCTGCCGCCCGGTCGATGAACTTGGGCTGGTGTGCCAGGAGCAGGACGGGTAGATCGGGGTCGGCGCCGTTCAGGGCTCCGGCGAGGTGGGCGCCGTGGCCTGCCAGGCCGGAGGCCTCGGCGGTGACGTCGTCCACGCCGGCGACCACGAGGGTGTCGCCTCCGCGTTCGAGCAGCAGATGACGGTTGCGGAGTGGCTCCCAGCCCAGCTCGTCCATCAGGTCGACCCAGCCCTGGGCCTCGCTGTAGTACTCGTGGTTGCCGGTGACGTACACCCGGGCCCGGGTGGCCCGCACGGTACCGAGTGGGGTGGCCTGGGCACAGCGGCGTTCGGCCGTGCCGTCCGCGATGTCGCTGGTGTGGCAGACCAGGTCGGCTTTCAGGGTGTTCACCGTCTCGCATACGCGTGCCGACCAGCGAGCGCGATCGAGTGGGCCGTAGTGGGTGTCGGTGATGAGGTGCCCAGGAGCGCGCCTGCCAGCCTGGGATTCGCCGAACCAGCTTCCTGGGCCAACCGGACAGCGAGGCGAACTCGCGCCCTGACCTGCCCCTGCGGGCATGTGACTTGCTGATCGGTGGGCCGACCGGGAAACGACATCGACGGCTTCCGCCGCAGCCACCTGGGCCTCACCCAGCGCATGCTCACTCCTGCACGCCGATGCCGAGACCCGCCAGACCCTGGACACCTACCTCCGTGAGCAATGCAGCACCACGCGCACCGCCGAGCGGCTCTTCACTCACCGCAACACCGTGCTGCGCCGCCTGACCCCCGCCGACGACCTGCTGCCCCGCCCCCTTGGCGACAACGTCACCGCCGTCGCCGCCGCCCCCGAAGTGATCCGCTGGCGCGGTTGACCGGGTGCGTCGTCGGCGAGGGTCGGGAAAGCATCGGCGTACTTAGAGATAGAGACGTTCGTTGATCTTCAGACCGTTCTCCCGGCAGTAGTTCTCGTAGTGATCGATGAACCAGAACACGTCCACCGTCTCCATCACGCGGGAGACCTGGGCGTCGCGAGGGTGGTCTCCGACCCCCACCTGCTGGCCTCCGGAGGCCCCGACGCGGTCACCTTGGAAGGCATCGCCGAACGCGCGGATGTCGCCGTGCAGACGGTGTACAACCGCGTGGGCGGCCGCGCGGCCGTTCTCATCGCGGTTGCCGAGCGGGCACTCGAGGACAACCGGACCTACATGGACGACGCCTACGCTGCCCCGGGCACCCCCGTGGAACGCATCAGGGCCGCCTCGGCCGCGTACGTCCGCTTCGCCGCCGAGCGCCCACACCAGTTCCGCCTGCTGGCCGAGCCGCCGGACGAACCCGCGGCCCTGGAACGGGTCGCCGCGCTCGTCGACGAGCAGAACGCCAAACTCGCCGCCGCCCTGGCCGACGGGGTGGCCGACGGCTCGCTCGCCGCCGACCTCGATCCCGTCACCACCGCCACCGCGTTGTGGGCTGCCATGAACGGCGTTCTCGGCCTCTCCTGGCGCGCGGACCGACTCCGCGCTGACGCCTCCCACTTGACGGAACTCGTCGCAGCTGTGGAAAGGGTGGTTCTCCGCGGGCTGCTCGCCCGCTGAAGTCCGCCCGGGGCCGTGCCCTCCATGAACCCGGATACCCGGAGACGGCGGCCTTCTCGCCCGCTGGCGATCACTCCTGTCATCGTCCCTTGCCAGAACGCGCCGTCCGCCGTTGTCGTCCCGGTCCTGCAGCGGGTTGTACAGCAGGCAGAGGCTCAGGAAACGAGTGCGAACAGTGGCGCCGTGGCCGAGTTGAGCACGGCGTAGTGGTACCACCATCACGGCCTGCACTTCCTCGCCCTGACAGACGAGAAGGGCCGCTTGCTCTGGATATCCGCCGCCCGGCCCGGCCGCACTCACGACATCACCGCCGCCCGCCACGACCACATCCTTGCCCACCTGCGCCGCTGGCCTCGGCGCCCTCGCGGACCTCGGCTTCCGCGGCGTGGACAACGACGTACGCGACCCCATGATCGTTCACCGGCTTCCACGCCAGCCGCACCCACAAGCTCACGCCCGGCCAGAAGGAAGCCAACCGCGTCCTCGCCGTCGGACGGGCACCGGTCGAGCACGGCTTCGCCCACCTCAAGAACTGGCGGACCCTCACCAAACTCCGCACCGACCCCGCCCACGCAACCCGCCTCCTGCGCGCCCTGCTCGTCCTGACGAACCTCGAAGTCAACCGCTGACAGTGCCCGGCGCTTACGAAGGCCACGACGACCTCGGTCCGGCGCTACGCCAGGCCGCCGCGGCAGACCCGAGCACTCGGATCCGCGGCGTCATCACCTGGCTCGGCGACCGCTTTACCGAACCGGTGAGCATCGACCAGATCGCCGCCGAGGCCAGCATGAGCCCGGCGACCCTCCACCGCCATTTCAAGGCTGCGACCGGTATGAGCCCGCTGCGCGGACGCAGCGCTTGGGCCAAGACCTCAATTGTTCGTGAAGTAACGGTCCTTCAATGCCCGATGCGCTGTCCGCGTGCACCGCGTTGGGTAGATGGCGTGACCGCGGGGGAGGGCTTCGCCGTTGGACGCCTCCTGGCCGGCGTGGACGGCGGCGGCTTCGACATGATCCGATGCCGATCCGGCCGCGTGCCGTCGCTTACCGATCTTGCTCATCAATCGGTCGATTACTCAACAGCGCTGGGTTCGGTGCCTCATGGCGGCGGAGGTAGGCCAGGACGGCGCGGACCCGACGGTGGCCGCTGTCGCCGGCCGACAGGCCGAGTTTGAGGAAGACGCTGCCGATGTGTTTGTGGACGGCGTTGTCGGTGACGAAGAGCCGCTGGGCGATGGTGGCGTTGTCGTGCCCTTCGGCCATCAGAGCCAGGACCTCGCGTTCGCGGGGGGTGAGGGCGTCGACGGGATCGCCGCGGACGGCGAGGAGCTGGGCGATGACGCCGGGGTCCATGGCGGTACCGCCGGCGGCCACGCGGCGCAGTGCGTCGGTGAACTCCGCGATGCGGCTCACCCGGTCTTTGAGCAGATAGCCGATGCCGCCGCGGGTGTCGGAGAGGAGGCGGCCGGCGTATTCCTGCTCGACGTACTGGGACAGGACCAGGACGGGAAGTCCGGGGCGCTCGCGGCGGGCCCGGAGTGCGGCGCGGATACCCTCGTCGCGGAAGGCCGGGGGCAGCCGCACGTCGACGATGGTGACGTCCGGGCGGTGGGTGTCGACGGCGGCGAGGAACCCGGGGGCGTCCTCCGCGATCGCGGCGACCTCGAAGCCCTGGGAGCCCAGCAGGAGTTCGAGTCCGGAGGACAGCAGGACGTTGTCCTCGGCGATGACTACACGCACGGCAGCTCCACGGTGATGGTGGTCGGCCCGCCCGGCGGGCTGCTGATCTTCATGGTGCCGTCCAGGGCGGCGGCGCGGCGGCGAATTCCGTCCAGGCCGCTGCCTCGGGATGCGTCCGCCCCGCCGGTCCCGTCGTCGGTGATCTCCGCGGACAGCGTCGCGCCGTTGCGGGTGACGTGGACGGCGGCCTTGGCGGCGCGGCTGTGCCGGGCGATGTTCGCCAGCGTCTCGGTGACGGCGAAGTAGGCGACCGCTTCGACCGCGGCGGGGACCTCGCCGAGCTCGCCGATGTCGATGTGGGGCGGCACGCCGGCCCTGTCGGTCAGGGTGCCGAGCGCGCCGACGAGGCCCTGGTCGGCCAGGACCGGCGGGTAGATGGCGCAGATGACGGAGCGCAGCTCGGTCATGGCCTCCTCGGTCTCGGCCTGAGCCTGCCGTACGAGCGCGGCGGCCGCGTCCGGGTCCTGGGGAAGGCTCTCCCCGGCCACGGCAAGCCGTATGGCGATGGCCACGAGCCGGGCCTGGGTGCCGTCGTGCAGGTCGCGTTCGATCCGGCGGAGTTCCGCACCGTGCGCCTGAAGGACGTCTGCGCGTGTCCGGGTGAGCTCGGTGACGCGCGCGGCCAGTTGTTCCGCGGGAGACGGTGCCAGGACTGCCAGGCAGCACCGCGCGTGCACCCGGGCGAGCGGCGGCAGGGCGATGGCCGCCAGCGCCGCAAGGAGCAGGAGTTGCGCCACGTTGATCGTCAGCGCGGAGGTCCAGCTGTTGATACGGACACCGAGCAGCAGCCGTGGCGGATCCGACGTGGGAAAGGCCCACCACCCCACGGTGACGACGAGGGTGAGGAGGAGGTTGCCCAGGCACAGCAGGGCGAGTGTGCCCGCGGGCAGGCCGGTGGCCACCTGCGTCACGAGCCACGCAAGGTCGCGGCGCAGGGCGCGCGGGCGCGGCTCCACCGATCGGCCCAGCATCGCCCCGGCGCGCCGGCGGTGGTGCTCCGCCCAGGGAGCCGCCAGCGACGGTACGCACAGCAGTGGCGCCGCCACGAGCGTCACCGTCGCGGTCATCAGGGTGCCGAGCAGGTAGCGTCCGCTGCGCCCGGTCCGGACCAACCGTGCGCGGGCCTCGCCGATCACGCCGTGCACTGGTTCGCCCTCGTCTGTCGTACGGGACCGGGAGCGGCCCTCGGCGCGCCACTGTACGTGCCGGGCACCCCCGCGGCACTACAGCCACCTGTAGGTTTCCATCGGCCGCCTGCGGTAACGACACCCAACTCGACGCTACCTAGCGTGTGATTCATGAGATCGACAACCCCGGCCTCCGCGCCGCAGAACCGCCCGTCCCAGCAACGTCCCCGCCGGATCGGCCGACGGTGGCTGGCCGTCGCTGCGGCCACAGTCGCCGCAGCGAGCGTGGCCATGGCCGTCCAGTCCTCGGACGGCGCGACCGCGAGGTCCGCGCCCGGCTACCAGCAGGACGACCTGCGCCGGGACACCGATGCCATCCGGGCGCTGGGGATCACCGGCGTTCAGGCGCGGGTGACCACCGCCTCCGGCCGGGATCTGGTGGTCACCGCCGGCGTCGCCGTGGCGGGCGCGAACCGTCCGGTGCCCCGCGACGGCTACTTCCGGATAGCCAGCACCGGCAAGGCACTCATGGCCACGGTGATCCTTCAGTTGGTCGACGACGGCAAGCTGTCACTGGACGACACGGTGGACCGCCGGCTGCCCGGAGTGATCGACGGCAACGGCAACGACGGACGGAAGATCACCGTGCGTCAGCTGCTGCAGAACACCAGCGGCCTCCACGACGACCTTCCCGGCTTCGACACCCCGCAGCAGTACCACCAGCACCGCTACGACACCTACACCCCCGCACAGATCGTCGCCCGGGCGAAGAAGCACCACCCGGACTTCCAGCCCGGCACCGGCTGGAGCTACTCCAACACCGGCTACGTCGTCCTCGGCATGATCACCGAGAAGGCCGCCGGGCGCCCATGGCAGGAGGAGGTCGAGAGCCGGATCCTGAAACCGCTCGGCATGAACCACACCTACCTGCCGGGCACCACGTCCACCCTTCGCCGCCCGCACGCCGAGGGCTATCAGGTCTTCGCCTCCGGCGAACGGACGGACGTCACCGAACAGATCGTCCCCGACCTCGGCGGCTATGTCTCCACCACGGCGGACGTCAACCGTTTCTTCCAGGGGCTGCTCGGCGGCAAACTGCTGTCCGGGGCGCGCATGACCGAGATGCAGGACACCGTCCCGGTCCCCAAGCAGTTCGAGGCGTTCTGGCCCGGCGGACGCTACGGCCTCGGCCTGGTCAACCGCCCCCTGAGCTGCGGCGGCAGCTATTGGAGCCACGAAGGAGGCGAAGCCGGCTACATCACCCTGAACGGCGCCAGCGACGACGGCAGCCGCACCGTCACCGTCTCCATGTCCACCAGCTTCAACGACCTCCATAAAACAATCCGGCAGCAAAAGGCCGCCAGTGACCTCGTCGACCGCGCGCTGTGCGACACCTCCAGCAACAGACAGGGAGGGGCGAAGCGCCCTGCGAGCAGCGGTATCAGTTCTGCTGACGCGCAGTGAAGCAGACCGCGTTGGACATGATCGCGTCCGCCACTTCAGGATGGCCGCATGACCGTTTCCTCTGCTGTCGCCTCCTTCGCCATAGTGGCAGGCATGCTGACCATCATGCCGGGGCTGGACACCGCTCTGGTGCTGCGCTCCGCCATCACCCTGGGCAGACGCCGGGCCTTCGCGACGGCGCTGGGGATCCTCTGCGGCGTGCTCGTGTGGGGCGTGGCCGCCGCAGTCGGTGCCACGGCGGTGCTCACGGCATCCCATCTGCTGTACGACGCGCTGCGCGTGGCCGGTGCCGGGTACCTGGCGTGGCTGGGGATCGGCATGCTTCGCCGGACGCTCAAGGAGCGCGGCCGGCCCGTGTCGGAGGATGCGGCGGGCGGAGCGAGAGCCACGACCGCGGAGGCGACGTGGGCACGGGCCTGGGCGCGCGGGCTGGGCACCAGCCTGCTGAACCCGAAGAACGGCGTCTTCTACATGGCGATGCTGCCCCAGTTCATCCCCAGCGGCGCCCCGCATCTGCTGATGGGGGTCGTCCTGGCGACCGTGCATGACCTGGAAGGGCTGGTCTGGTTCAGCGCGCTGATATTCGGCACCCAGCTCGTCCGTCGGTGGCTGAACCGAGGCTCGGTGCAGCGGGTCATCGACGCGATCACCGGCTCGGTACTCGTCGGTTTCGGCATCAAGCTGGCACTCGCGGACAACTGACCGCTGAGACCGGGAATCTGCACCTGACAGGACCCGGTCGGCCCGGCCGGGTCGATGGGGGCGCATCGCAGCACAGCCTCACGCACGAGAGTGTCCATCGCTCGTCCGGCCGGCCCTGAGCCATCGCGCCTTCCAGCGGCTGTGGCTCGAGTACGACGAAGTCTTGGTCGTCCTTGGGTCGCTTGGTCGTCCTTGGGTCGCTTGGTCGGGCCCGAGGTGCGCAGTGCCTGTCGTACTGCGTTGCGCCAAAGACCGACGCCACCGCTCCACCGACCGGACGCTGATCCGCACTCCTTCGCGATCACGGTGCTCTTCCCGCCCCGGGCGAAACCAGTGTGGCCGCCTTCGTCGCCGCCGCACGCGTCGATGACTTCTCGTCCATGGTGACCTTGACGGCCTCGGTGGTCCCAGGAAAATTCCGGTGCATCGACGAACTGCGAGCCCTAGATTGCGTGGGGTGACCGCGGACGACGACGTGCCCTCCAACCTCTCGCATCTCGGTGCGCCGATCGGGCCGATGATCCGCGTCCAGGGCGGGTTGGCCAACCGGATGTCCCGACTCGACACCGACCAAGGGTCGTTCGCGGTGAAGGAGTTGAACCTCGTCGACCGCCGCTGGACCTATCGCGTCGAGGACGTGTTCAGGTTCGAGCGGGCGGCCTTCGCTGCCGGCATCCCGATGCCAGAGCCGATCTCGGCCAGCCACCACACGCTCGTCCACCGGTGGGTCGAGGGAGAGAAGGTGCCCGAAGCGCCGGTGTCGGCGGCGTACGCTTTCGAGATCGGTGAGATCCTCGCGCGCATCCACGCGCTCGACGTCGACTGGACCCAGGTCTCGATCGAGGACCCGACGTCACGGGACTGGCCCGAGCTCGCCGAGCGGGCGGCGTCGACCGGACAGCCGTGGGCCGACGAACTCGCCTCCCACGTCGAGACGTTCCTCGCGATCGCCCACTTCGTCGAAACCTGCGAACGGCCAGGCCCCGTCGTGCTGACCCACAGGGACATCCAACCGTGGAATCTGCTCGCTCGAGACGGTCGGCCGGTGGTGCTCGACTGGGAGCTTTCGGGGATGCTCGACCTGGCCGGTGAGCTCGGCTCGACCGCGCTGAGCCTCGCGAAGGGACCTGGCTTCGACAACATCGAGCCCACCGTCTTCCGCTCGGTCCTCGACGGCTACGTCGCAGGGGGCGGAGCGCTGCCGCCGTCAGGTCCAAGCTGGTTCGTGTTCATGATCGGCGGCTGGCTGGGGTTCACAAGGTGGAACATCCTCCGCTGCCTCGCCGGTGTCGAGGCGAGCACCGGCCCTGACCTCGCGCTGTCGCACGAGTCCGTGCGCAACGGCGTGCGCGGCCTCCCCGACATGTTCGGCCGACTTCCGGAGCTCGAGGCGCTGCTCGTGTGACAGTGACCTGCTTCTGTGCGGGGTGCGCGGCGTAACGCGCGCTCCCGATCCCGCTCACTCCCAGCGGTGGGGCGGCCGGGACATGAAGAAGCCGCTGACCAAGGTCCGGCCGGACTTCGTGGTCGAGGTCAGCGCTGACGCCGCGATCCAGGCTGGTCAGTCGCGCCACCTGCTCCGGTTCGTTCGGTATTGCGCCGACCTCCGACCCGGCGACGTCGAGACGCTGCCCGCCAGCTGATCACCACACCGGCTGGTCCTCGCTGGCGGGAAGCCGCTGCTCGGCCTCGGCGCGGCGGTGCCGCAGCCGCTTCAGCGATTCCTCCAAAGCGGCGACTTCAGCGAGCCAGGCCCGCTCCTTTGCCTCGGCCGGGCGCGCGACTGCGTTGCTGGTCATCTCTTCTTGGTTGAGGGCCGTGCGGCAGTCCGTCTTCGTGGGTTCATCGATCCCCACGCGTCGTGGGGATGCCGAGGTCCACGGCCGCATGCCGCCCGTGGCCCGGATCGAGCCGACGGAGCTTCTCCTCTCGCCGGCCGGGCCGGCCCAGAGACCTTCGGCCTCGCCGAGCCGGCCTTCCGGTTCGACTTCGGCGATTCGGGCGATCAAGTTGTCGCGGAGCTCGGCAAGCCGCGCCTGTCGGGTCGGGTCGGGTCGGAGGAGCGAGCATCTGACGCAAGCTTCTGCGAACTTGCCGGTTGGGTGGTGATCGGGTCAGGAGAGTTCTCACGTGGCCGGAACAGTCGTCGGTCGCCACACCTCCATGCTCAAGCAACAGCTCGACCCAGCTCATGGCCCCCCAGCGGGTTGGTTCTTCGGCCGCCCACTGCGCGATGTCGAGGTCATCTCACCTGGCGTGGCTGGAGTTCTCCGCGCGCCGTCGTAGACGGGTTCGGGATCGACTTCGCCTGCGTGTCGGGCTGCCCCGGCGGCGATCTGTCGCCTTTCTCGGCCCGCCTCGGCGGCCTCGGCTCCTCCCTGAGCGGCGTCACTTTGCAGGAGGGTGAGCCGGTGGCTATCGTGATAGTCAACAATGCGAGTAAGTGCTTAATTGTCCAGTAGTGGTCGTGTGCTACTTCCATCAACAGCGTTGACGAGAGGCGGTCGGTCCGTGTCTAGCAGTGGGTATCTGCGCTATGTCGCCCTGGGGGACAGTCACACCGAAGGGCTCGGGGACGGCGACGATGCCCGTGGTCTTCGGGGCTGGGCGGACCGGCTCGCCGAGCAGGTCGCCCACCACAGTCCCGGCCTGCTCTATGCCAACCTCGCGGTGCGCGGCCGTAAGGCCGGTCAGGTGCGCGCCGAGCAGCTCGGTCCGGCTCTCGCGATGCGGCCCGACCTCGCCACCGTGGTGGCTGGGATCAATGACGTGTTGCGTCCGAGCTGCGACCTCGACGAGGTGGCCGGCCATGTCGAGGCGATGTTCGCCGCCCTCACCGCGCAGGGCGCCACCGTCGCGACCCTCATGTTTCCCGACGTCGGGCGTATCACGCCGTTGGCCCGCCCGATCGGTCACCGTCTTCTCGCTCTCAACGCGCGCATCCGGGAGGCCGCCGACCGCCACTGCGTGCTGGTGGCGGAGACGGCCGCGCACGCGGCGGCGACCGACCCGCGGTTGTGGAGCGCTGACCGGCTGCACGCCGGTCCGTTGGGACACGCGCGCATCGCGGCTGCCGTGGCCCAGGCGCTCGGTCTGCCGGGCAGCGACGACAAGTGGGCCCTTCCCCTTCCGGCCGCGGGGACGGACATCTCTGCCTGGAGGGCCGTGGGTGCCGAACTGCGCTGGGCCGGCACCTTCCTCGGCCCCTGGATCGGCCGCCGCCTGCGTGGCCGCTCCTCCGGCGACGGCCGCCAGGCCAAGCGGCCGGCGCTGCTTCCGGTGGCTGCGTCCGTTGGGGACACCTCCCCGACGGTGTGATGCTCTGGCTTGCGACCAGGCCGGTGGATCCTCGTGCTGAGCTCTCTTCACCGGACGGTAGTTGGAGATCGCAAGGCCACCCAGGCCGAGCCGCCCGTTGCCGCACCCCGGGACCGCTGCGCGCTACGTCCAGGCTGCCCACCCCAACAAGGCTCTGCCGCCCATCCGCTGACGCGGACACCCACAATCCGGCTCGCATGCGTGGCTGACGTGCCGCCGGGGACGCCCAGGCTCTGGCCGCCGCCACGGCGCGCCACCAGGACGTCGTCCGTACGCAGGCTGTAGTTCACGGGGCCCCAGGGGCGAGACCCGGCGAGGGGTCCGGCGGCCGGTGTAGATCATGGGCCCGTACCTGCGATGCCCTCGCTCGCCTCTTCCCGGTGACGATCCGCGCCTGCCGCCTGGGGCCGTCGCGGAGAATCAGACGGCCCGCGGCAGCACCCGGGTACGGCCGAGGTCGCCGAGCCAGGCTGCTGAGGGTTTGGGGGTCCTTTTTGCCGTACGCCGGTGCCGGTGATCGGTGCGGTCGCCCGGACGTACCTCTCGAACAGGTCGGCGGCGCCGTCGGCACTCCAGCCGCCAACCTCGGCGAACCAGCGAGGCACGGTGAAGTGGTGGAGGGTGACCATGGGGCGCAGGCCACGTGCGAGCTCTGCGCGGCCGGTCGGGCGTGTCCGAGGAGGTGCGGGCGCAGATCGCGGCCGTCGCCGCCTCACTCGGCTACACCGCGTCGCGTTCGGGTACCAGGCCGTCACCACCGCCTTCGACCAGAACAACATCGGCCAGGCGTCCGCGATCACCGTCGTCTTCTTCCTGATCGTCGTCGTCCTGACCCTCATCCAGCGCCGCGTCGTCCGGCCCGGAAACGAGGACTGAGCATGAGCACGACCACGAGCACGGGGGCGACCACGAGCACGGGGACGCCCCGCAGGCAGCCGCTGCGCCGCGTCCTCGACTACGCCGTACTGAGCGTGCTGGCGTTCATCTTCACGCTGCCCGTGAGCTACCTGTTCATCGGCAGCCTCAAGCCCTCCGACGAGGTACTCGACGGCCTGACCGGCTTCTTGCCCACCCACCTGTCCTTCGACAACTACTCCGCCGTCCTCCACGCCCTCAACTCCGACAGCACCGGCTACTTCTGGCGCTTCATGGGCATCTCGCTGCTGTTGGCATTCGTGGTTGTGACCGGGGGGCTGTTCGTCAACTCGATGGCGGCGTACGGCCTGTCACGGCTGAAGTGGCAGGGCAGGGAGGCCGTGTTCACGCTCGTCCTGCTGCTCATGCTGGTCCCGTTCGAGTCGGTGGCCGTTCCGCTCTTCTACATGTTCAACGGCCAGCGCAACACGCTCCCCATACTGGCGCTCCCGTTCATCGCCAACGCCTTCTCGATCTACCAGTTCCACACGTTCTTCCGCACGATCCCGCCCAGCATCGAGGAAGCGGCCCGCATCGACGGCGCCGGGCCCTGGCGCACCTTCTTCGCGATCATCGTCCCCATGTCGAAGCCCGCCTTCGCGTCCGTCGCCATCCTCACGTTCCTCACCCAGTGGGGCTCCTTCCTCTGGCCGTCCTGATGGTCTTTGACCCCTCCGTCCGCCCCCTCCCGCTGGAGATGAGCGTCTTCCAGGGCCAACTGCCCCCGGACTGGGGTCAGATCCTCGCCTTCGGCGTCCTTCTGGTCCTGCCCGTACTCGTGGTCTTCGCCTTCTTCCAGCGCTGGTTCGTCCAGGGCGTGGCCAGTTCAGCCGTGAAGGGATGACCAGAAGACAGCGGCTGCGAAACGCTGTGCGTCCGTGGGCGCGCGGGTTCTCTGCCCGAGCAGACCGATGCATTCCCCGGCCGAAGTCCTGGCGAACGCCGGGCAGTTGACATCGACCGCTCCAAGATCCCCGACAGAGTCAAGCTGAAGCCGAGTACGCCTTCCACCTCGGGCTCGTCCGCGTGCGCAGCGTCATGACCCGGCCGCCCTTCGATCAGGGCAACCGCGGTGGGGCCCGCCTCGGAGTGCCCTTGGCGGGCGGGGTGCGGTAGGCCGAGGGCACGGCCCTGGTGGCCAGCGCGATCACTTTGCGCCCAGGCCGGCCAGAACGGGCCTCGGCAACGACAGTTCGAGCTTTCTCGCCACCGCTGGCAGAGCCGGGGCCACCGCGGTGGTGTCGGTGCCGAGGACAGCGCGGTAGAACTCCCACAGCGGGCCGCCGGCGGGCTCGGCCGCTTCGGCTCGAACTGTGGTCACAGACCTGCTCGTTGGGATAGCGGAACCGGGGACGACGACCTGGACAACCCCGTGGTCATCTCCGGCTGCAAGGCCGCCCGCACCAAACCGCTTACGGCGGCGAAGAAGCAGGTCAACAAGCTGATCGCGTCCGTCCGCGCGGTCTGCGAGCACGCCTTCGCACATCTGAAGAACTGGCGCATCCTCACCAAGCTCCGCCTGAACGTTCGCCACGCCACCACGCTGCTGCGGGCGCTGCTCGTGCTGACCAACAGCGAAGTCGCCCGCTGACAGCCGATCTTGTGGGCAGGCAACCGCCCGCGACCAGCACGAGTACGAGATCAGCGACTCACACCAGCCATCAGTGATGGGAGTCCGAAGTCAGAGCAGTGAGCCACGTCAGTCACCTCGCTCACTCGTTGTCGTACTCGTCGTGGCGGCGCCACCAGAAGCCGTTCTCGTTGCGGCCGAGAGGGGCGCGGTCGAGCCACTGGTACATGCCCCACAGGCCGTCCAGGCCGCGGGAGTACGACGAGTAGGTGTGGTAGACGGCGTCGTCCTGCAGGGCGAACGCGCTCATGCCGGGGCCTTCTCGCCGGTACGTCTGCCAGTCCGTGTCTACGATCGACTGGGTGAAGGCGTCGCGGGACCCCTTCTCGTCGGCCGTTGTCGGCCGCAGGTCCTGTTCACCGAAGTTGTACGCGACGGCTCCCGCTTCCCACTCCTGCTCGGTGTGCGCCACCCCGAAGTCGAAGTTGAAGTCGCTGCCGTAGGACGACGCCCACGGGAAGCTCCAGCCCATCCGCTGCCGGTACGCGTGGAGCTTGGCGAGCGGAGCCCGTGACACCCCCCAGAACGCGACGTCGTGGTGGGCGAGATGGACCACGGAGCCGTCGAAGCCGTCGGCGATCGCCGAGCAGGACGGGCATCCGGCGGTGTAGTCGGGCCCGAACATGAAATGGTAGACGAGCAGCTGCGAGCGTCCCTGGAACAGGTCGGCGAGTGACACCGTGCCCTCGTCGGTCTCGAAGCGGTAGTCCTTATCAACCCGGACCCAGGGCAGCTCCTGCCGTTGCCGGGCCAGCTCGTCACCGCGCCGGGTGAGCTCCTTCTCCGCCTTGAGCAGTTCGAGCCGCGCGGCCAGCCATTCCTCGCGTGTCCCCGTCTTATGAGTCGCCATCGTCTGTCTCCTTGTCTTGTTTCTTGTTTCTTTCGAGGTACTTGTCCTGCTGTCCTGTCGTTACATCGGTGGTGGTGCGAGCCCCGGGACCAGGAAGGGTGCGACGACGATCACCAGTCCGAGCGCGATGATCGCCAAGGCCGCTGGAACGTCGATCGCGATCTTCGCGGGCAGCAGCTTCTGGGCGCACATGAGGACGGCAACCACCGACATCCACAGCGGGCTCATCACGTCCAGTGCCACCAGCATCGCCATCAGCCCGATGCCGGAGCCGACGCAGTACAACCCGAACCTGAGTCCGCCACCGGCGTCCTCGTGGCAGCGATCCCGGAAGTGCCGCTTGACCGGCGTGAGTTCATAAGCGCCCGCGGCGATCACTACCACGCCGGCGGCCGCCGACCCGTGTGGCCGGTCCAGCGCGTACGCCACCACGCCTGCGAGTACCCAGACGGCCAGGTAGGACCCGGTGAACGGCAGCGCACCACGCAACCCGCCGTTCCGGCGGACATGCCTGGCCAGTGCCGGAGTCGCGCCCGGCAGCATCATCGCCGCCATCATCGTCGTCCACGTCGCGGCGAACAGCCCCGACGACCCGGGCCTGGTCGCGAGCCCCATGTCCATGCCGCGCATCAGCCAGAGCGAGACCGCCCAGCAGGCCGCGGCGAGCCCGAGTGCCACCCCCGCCGCGATCGCCGACTCGGCCGGTCGCTGGGATTCGGCGTGCACCATCGGAGCTCCTTCCGCGCCGGTCCCGGTTACGTGGATCCGCGCGCCTGGTCGTCGAGGTGGTCCTTCAGCGCACCGAGCGGGCCGTCCCAATCGCGCGCCAGCGCGGCCAGGAACTGTTGCGCCACCTGCATCGGCGCGGAGCGCAGCCGGTAGCGCACCCGGCGCCGCTCGCCCGGTTCGGCCGTCACCAGGCCGGCCTCGGCCAGCAGGACCAGGTGTTTGGCGATCGCCTGCCGGGTGATCGGCAGCCGCGCGGCCAGGTCCGTGGCCGTGGCCGGCCCTCCCGAAGCCAGCGCGGCCAGGATGGCGCGCCGGCTCGGGTCGGCCAGGGCGGCGAAGACCTGTTCGGCGATCGCCTCGGTGTCAGGCCGCGGCATCGAGGTGGTCGACCAGTTCGCCCAGTTCGTGCGTCCAGCCCTTGGTGTGGTCGTCGTACTCCTTGCCGCGGACCTCGTCCGGGAGCTGGGCGAAGCCGGTCTCGACCACCCTCAGCCGAGTGCCGGAGGCGACCGGTTCGAGCGTGAACTCCACATAGGTGCGGCGCGGATCGTCCTCGGGCAGCCCCGGGACCTTCCAGGTGTAGCCGAACACAGTCGGCTCCTCCACCCGTTCCACCCGCATGTCGGCGGTGTGGCCGCCGTCCCATTTCATCCAGGCCGAGCCGCCCGGGCGCAGATCGATCCCCGCTTGCTGGCCGAACCAGGCGCTAAGTCCCTCGGCCGTGGTGAGCGCCGCCCACACCGTGGCCGGCGTGTGCGCGATCTCGATGGTCCGCTCGATGCGATCAGGGAATGCCATGGCTACCTCCATAGGTATAGCAACAACCTGGTTGCGATATTATGGCAACCAGGTGGTTGCGTCAACCTGGACCGGTGTGCGCGGGCGGAGCCCCGTCGCAGTGCCGGGCGGCTGTCGAGGGTGTGTGCTGCGGGGCACCCACGACATGATCGACTGGACACCGCGGAGCCCTGCCCGTTGGAGCGAAGGACGCCTTCGTCATCGCCGACCAGGCCCGCGTCCGTCGCGATCTCGGCCTGCTGAGGCCAGGCGACGAGATCGCCGTCGACCTGCGCACCCTGACCACCCGCCGCCTGGACGCGGTCTTCGACCGGACCCGGCAGATCAACCGTCTCCGTGCCCAACTGCTGGAGATTTTCCCCGCGTTGGAACGGCCCCTGGAACTGACGAACCGGGGGCCGGTGATGCTGCTGACCGGCTACCGGACCCCGGCCGCGATTCGTCGGGCGGGAGCGAGCCGGATCGAGACGTGGCTGAAGAACCGCAAGGTCAGGGGCGCCGCCGCACTGGCGAAGACGGCCGTGGAGGCTGCCCGGGCCCAGCAGACCGCGCTGCCCGGCGAGAAGCTGGCCGCCGCCATGGTGGTCCGCCTCGCAAAGGGGGTGATGGCCCTCGATGAGGAGATCGCCGAGCTCGACGCCCTGATCGAGGCCCGGTTTCGCGAGCATCCGCACGCCGAGGTGATCCGCAGCCTGCCCGGCATGGGCACGAAACTCGCGGCCGAGTTCATCGCCGCCACCGGCGGCGACATGGACGCCTTCGGCAGCCCCGACCGCCTGGCCGGCTTCACCGGCCTGGCCCCCAGACCACGCGACTCCGGCCGCGTCAGCGGCAGCCTGCGCCGCCCCCCGGCGCTACCACCGCGGCCTGCGCCGGTCCCGTGGGTCTGCTTCTCCGGTCCCGCAGACCCCGGTGGTGTCTGAGCCCTCCCGGGTGCTGACCGATGGGGGCAGGATCAGGTCATAGCCGTGCGGCCGTGCGGACCAGGCCGGCCAGGGTGAGGGAGCGGCTGTGCGCAGGCCAGACGATGTGGGTCACGACGGGAGGTGCGTCGGTCAAGGGGACGGCTGTGTGCTCGGCCCACAGCCAGGAGCGGGCGGAGTCGGGGACGACCGCCACGGTGCGTCCGAGGGCGATCAGCTGGGCCAGTTGCGTCTGGTTGTGGATCTCGGGGCCAGGGCCGGGCGCGTAGGCGCCGCGGGTGGGCCAGCGGGCGAGCGGCAGATCGGGGACGTCCCTGACATCGGCCAGGGACAAGGTCTCGCGGGCGGCGAGGGGGTGCCCGACCGGCAGGACGGCGACCTGCCCCTCGGTCGTCAGTGCCTCGCTGTCGAAGCCGGCGAGGGAGTTCCACGGCGTGTGCATGAGCGCGACATCGGCGCGTCCGTCGCGCAGCAGCTCTTCCTGCTCGCAGATGCCGCAAGGCAGTACCTCGATCTCGGCACTGCCGGGCTCGGCCGCGTAGGCGTCGAGAAGTTTCCGCAGTAGTTCGTGGGACGCGGCGGCCTTTACCGCGAGGACCAGCCGATTGCGGGGGCCGCCGGGGCTGTCGGCACCGCCCGCGCGCCGGGTTCGGCGAGCGGCGGCGACGGTCGCGTCGAGGGCTGCCCTGCCCTCGTGCAGCAGCACCTCTCCGGCACCGGTCAGGCGGACACCACGGCGGTTGCGCTGCAGCAGGCAGACCCCGAGGCGCCGTTCGAGCTGCTGGATCGCCCGCGACAGCGGCGGCTGGGCCATGCCGAGGCGCTCGGCGGCGCGCCCGAAGTGCAGTTCCTCGGCGACGGCCACGAAGTACCTCAACTCGCGGGTTTCCAGGGTGTCCACGGCCGCAGCATACGTGGTGATACCTGGCAGGTATGACAGGGCACCGTATCGGTGTTGGCCGCGCCACTCGTCCGAGGGCCACCATCATCCGCATGAGCGAAACAATGATCGCGCTGGTGACCGGCGCGAACAAGGGCATCGGGTACGAGATCGCGGCCGGGCTGGGCAGCCTCGGCTACCGCGTGGGCGTGGGAGCCCGTGACGAGACCCGACGCGAAACCGCCGTCGGAAAACTGCGCGCCCTCGGCGTGGACGCGTTCGGGGTACCGCTGGACGTGACCGACGACCGGAGCGTCACCGATGCCGCGGAGCTGGTCGAACGGTTGGCCGGGCGCCTGGACGCCCTGGTCAACAATGCCGGCATCTCGGGCGAGATGGGCCCGGGGTGGGAGCAGGACCCGACCGCGCTCGACCTGGAGGTGCTCCGCACGGTCGTGGACACCAACGTCATGGGTGTCGTCCGGGTGACCAACGCGATGCTGCCGCTGCTGCGGCGCTCGGCCTCGCCACGCATCGTCAACGTCTCCAGCAGCGTCGGCTCCCTGGCCCGGCAGGCGGACCCGGACACCGAGATCGGCCCAATCATGGCGGCCTACGCGCCGTCGAAGTCGTTCCTCAACGCCCTCACCGTCCAGTACGCCCGGCAGTTCACCGGTACGAACATCCTGATCAATGCCGCCTGCCCGGGCCTGGTCGCCACCGACTTCACAGGCTTCCACGGACCCCGCACCCCCGAACAGGGCGCGGCCACAGCGATCCGGCTCGCCACACTGCCCGAAGGCGGCCCGAGCGGTTCGTTCTTCGAGGACGACGGCGTCGTCCCCTGGTGACCACGAACTGCCCTGAGCCGACGAAGCTCCGGCGGGTCCACGAAACGGTGCGGACGGACCGGATCGGATGAGACAGCCGGAGGCATCCGTCCGACCAGGACCCGATCGACTGGGATCGCCGGCGATGCGGCGTCTCAATCGATCCGGTCGCCGCAGGCGACGGCCCTGCACCCGGACCAGCTCATCGGAGACGGGACAGGGGTAGATGCTGCGGCAGTTCAACAGGGTCCGGATTCGGCCATGTCGGCTGAAGTCTGGTGATGTCAGTGGTGCGGAGAAGAGTCTGGGCGCAACGCCGGGCCGGGGTTCATCTCGTGGATCATGAGGGCCAGGAGAAACGTCCGCGACTACGAACGGCTCATCTCCCACAGCGAGGCCCACATCACCTGGACCTTCATCACCCTCATGGCTCGTCGCCTCGCCCCGTCATGCCGTGATGCGACTGTCACTCATCCGGGTGGCCGGGTTCCGCGTCCATCCGTCCCAGCCTGGCTGGAGGAAGCTGATGGCACGTCACCCGCCGCTGCACTCCGCTCCATGGTCAGAGGGGGGATACCAGGGACCTGAGTCCCTCCTCAGACCGAGAGTCGGACACTCCTCGCTACAGGCCAACTGGCACGGAGTGCCGCAGATCACCGGATCTGGCACATGCTTCTGACCTTGTTCCTTAACCTCGTTGGTCACGTTGGGTGACGCTGGCCAGGCGTTTGCGCGCTCCTGATGTCGAAAGACACGCCTCTTGGAGCCGGCGACGGCATGGTGGAGGTGGTGCGGCTCGGAGTCGCTTCCAGGGCTAAATCGTTCGTTCCTGCCGCCGTCCGGATGATGAGGTGGCACGGTGACAGGACCGGATAGACGCGGTCCAGTGGGCGGTTCTGCCATTCGGCCATGCCCTCCATCACCTTGTCGGTGATCGTGGAGATGGTCTGCTTCGAGACCTCGGCCCCGTAGACCTCGGCCAGGTGCGCGGAAATTTCCCCGTGCGTGAGGCCCTTCGCGGACAGGGACAGCACCATCTCATCCACTCCGGTCAGCCGGCGCTGCCGCTTCTTGACGATCTGCGGCTCGAAGCTGCCGGCCGCGTCCCGGGGCACCCTGACCTCAACCGGGCCGACGTCGGTCAGCACTGTCTTCGCCCGGGTGCCGTTACGGCTGTTCCCGCTGTTCTTCCCGGCCGCCTCGTGCTTCTCATAGCCGAGGTGATCGGTGATCTCGCCCTCCAGGGCAGATTCCAGCACCCGCTTGGTCAGCTGCTGCAACAGCCCGCCATCGGGTCAGTTGCAGGCCCTCGCTCCGAGCCCGGTCGACCAGCATCGCGATCAACTGCTCGTCCGTCGTGGCCGCACCGACCAGCTCAGCCACGGACTCGTGCTCGATCGTCATCTCACTCACTTGGCGTCTCCATGATCAACAGATCCGCCGTTGATTAGACACTCCCTCGTCTGGTCGCTCTGTCGTCGGCGGGTGACCGTAGAGGAAGGCTCGGATGTCGCGTCGTAGGCGGATGGAGACTTCGTCGATTCCTTCATCGCCTGCGTAGAGGCGGGCGAGTTCGGGGTGGCGATGGTTGCCGAACAGTACGGGCACGTCGAGGGTGTGGGTGGCGCCGAGCCAGCCGTCCCACAGGGGCGCGGGGCGGCTGTAGCGGGTGCGCCAGACGCGGTTTGGTGCGGCGCTGGCCCAGGCGTCGGCGGGTTCTTCGAAAAGGGCGCTGGTCACGGCGGCGGACAGCGCCCAGTGCGGGTCGTCTGCTCTGGCTGTCGGGAGTGAGAGGGCTGCTGCCTTGTAGCGGCGGTGGCCGTCGCCGGGCAGCATCGCCGCGGCCAGGGCTTCGGCCTCGGTCGACGTCAGCCGGCGCGGGGAGCGTTCGTCGAGCATGAAGAACGTGCCCTCGTCGGACGTCGTGTTGAGCCTGGTCGGGATCGCGGAGGGCGCGGGGAGGCCGTTTGCGAGTTCGCCCGCGGCGACAGGGCCGAAGCGGTGGGTCGGGGCGATCGCGGACGCGGCGGCGATCAGAGTACTGTCATCGAGCTCTGCCAGCTGTCGGACAGATACGTCGAGCTGTGCGGCCAGGCGCTGCACGACGTCGGCTGCGGAGTCCGGTTCGGTGAGGCGGGGGACTCCGCTGTGCAGGGACAGTGCGGCGATTGGTGTGTCGGCGCCGGGCAGTACGGACTGTATGGCCGCGCTCATCGCGCCTGCCGAATCCCCGGCCAGGGTGACACGGCTGGGATCGCCGCCGAACGCGGTGATGTTGCGGCCGACCCAGTCGAGCGCGGCCCTCTGGTCGAGCAGGCCGAGGTTGGTGTGGTCGCCGGTCAGTTCGGGGTGCGAGGCGAAGCCGAGTGGGCCGAGCCGGTAGTTGACGGTGACGACGACGGTTTCGGTGTCTTTGGCGAGCGTCGCTCCACGCAGTGCGGGCACGTCGCCCGATCCGTTGGTGAACGCGCCGCCGTGAATCCATACGAGCACCGGCAGATTCGCTCGCCGGTCCGACTGTGGTGTCCATACGTTGAGTACGAGGTAGTCGGGGCCGGACGGTCCGGACTGGCCGAGGACCATCCGAGCTCGAAGGCTTCCCGGCTGCGGTGCGGTCGCCCCGAATCGGGTCGCCGGCCTGACACCCTCCCACCTGGGCGGCAGGGTGGGCGGGAGGAATCGCGACCCGCCCGTAGGACCGGCCGCATAGGGAACACCGAGGAACGCGGCCACACCGTCCTCGACGATCCCTTCGAGCTCTCCTGATTCGACGCGCACACGCATCGTGGTGCCTTTCGTCATGCGACCGGGACTCCTCGGAGGCTCAGCGTCTTCTGTGCGGCCTCGCGGGCTGCCGGGGCGACGTGGTCGGCGACGGCCCTGGCGGTGGCGGTGGCTTCTGCGAGCCCGATGTCGCCGAAGATGATCGACAGTTCGAGGTAGTTGATGCCGGACGCCTCGATCTGCGCCACGATCTCGTCGCGCACGGAGTCCGCGGTGCCGACGAACGCGTTGCCCTTGGCGAGGAGCTTCTCAGCGGAGAAGACACCGTCCAGCCGGTGGTCGTCGTTCTCGTGCCACAGGTGCAGGATGCGCTGCTGGAACAGGTCGCTCGCGCGGTGGAAGACGTCCTCCGCCTCGGCCCGGCTGCCCGCGATCACGACGGGGCTGGAGATGCCCAGACGCGGCCGGCCGGTGATGGGATTGAGCCGGTCCTCGTCGGCGCGGTGCTTCTCCCAGGTCGTCCAGAAGGTGTTGCCCACCTCGGCGACCCGGCCGTTCTCCCAGCGCGTGACGAAGTTGATGCCGTTGGATGCCGCCCACTCCGCGGTGGCCGCGCTGCCGGAGGCGTACCACAGTTGCGGGTACGGGCTCTGGACCGGGAGCACGGACAGCGCCGCGTCGTAATCGCGCAGCAGGGTTCCCCGATGCTTCATCCGGCCGGTGCGCAGCGCCGTCGTCACCGCCGTGAGCGTCTCCTCGTAGATCGCACGGGCCTGATCGCCTTGGACGCCCAGGATGCCGAGTTCCAGTGGGCTGACACCGGGGCCGACGCCGAAGTCGAGCCTGCCGTGCGAGAGTTGGTCCAGCGTGGCGATCTCCTCGGCCAGGCGGAACGGCTCGTAGGCGGGCAGGACGTTCACCAGGGTGCCGATGCGCAGCGTGCTGGTGATCCGGCTCAGGGCCGCGACGAAGAGGTTGGGCGACGGGACAACCGAGAGCGGCGTGCCGTGGTGCTCGGTCACGTGATAGTGCGCGAACCCCAGCTGCTCGACCTCCTGCGCGAAGCGGAACCGGTCGTCGAGCAGTTCCCCGACACTGCCGTGGGCGAGATCGAACGAGTCGAAGATGCCTAGTTCCAAAGACATGAGACGGCCTTTCCGCTTCCCGGTGTTCGTGACCTTTCGATCACTATGCGCGGGAGGCGGGAGGGCGGTCGAGGAGATCTTTCCAGTATGCGGAAACGCCCCGGATGATCAGCCGGGGTTCGCGATCTCCCGGGAGATCAGCTGGGCGTACTCCCGCAGCGGGGGGATCAGCCGCGGGAGGTTCGCGTCAGACGCGGGGACCAGCGCCGTCAGTGCCATCGGAGTGCGGTCGATCCCGGTCGCCACGGGCACGGAGAGCGAGGACTGCCCGGGGGAGCTCTCCGCGCGGGCGATGGCGTACCCGGCCTGTCGCGCGGCTTCGACCTGTGCCACGACGAGGCGCGGCAGGACCTGCGTGTACGGCGTGTGCCTCTCCAGGCGCGTACGGAGCGCTTCGGAGAGCGCGGTCTTGTCCACCGTCGACATCAACAGCTTGCCCGCGCTGGTCGCGAACAGCGGGAGTTCGTCGCCGGCGTGCGTCAGGCGGATGCTGTCGAGCTTGCCGCGCACGGTGTCGATACACACGAGCCGGTCGCCGATCATCGTGCTCAGAGCGACGGCCGCCCCGGTGCGCGCGGCGAGTTCATTGGCGAACGGGAGGGCGGTCCTGCGCAGCTCGCGCTCCCAGGCCGAGGACACGCCCAGGCGCCAGATCTTCTCTCCCAGCCGGTACGTCCCCGACTCGGTCCGCTCCACGCCGCCCCACGCGACGAGCTCGCCCAGCAGCCGATGCGCCGTCGAAATCGGCAGGTCCGCGCGGCGCGCCAGCTCGCTGAGCGTGAGCGGCGAGGTTTCCGCGCCGAGGAGATCCATCAGGCCGAACACGCGCCCGACGTGGCTGTTGGACTCGCCGCCGGGCTTCTGCGCCATCGAGACTCCAAGTACGTCCACCTCAGATATCCCCGATGTTAACCAGGAAATCGGGCGTTCACTACATGCCGTCGGTCACGCGCATTCACTACATGCCGTCGGTCACGCGGCGGAACTTGCTGCCGTGGAACAGCAGCGGTTCGACGGCCGACTGCGCACGCACGTCCTCCACGAGGAGGAACGCGACCTCGTGGTCCCCGATCGTGGTGAGTTCGGCGATCGAGCAGTTCAGTACCAGTGCGCTGCCTCCGATGTGCACCGCGCCCTCGGGTGTGGCGGTCCAGTCGGCGCCGGCGAACCGGTCGCCCGGCCCGGCCAGCACGCGCGCGTAGTCCGCGTGCTGGTCCGCCAGGACGCTGATGCCGAGTTGCCTCACTTCACGCAGCCGCGCCCAGGTCCGCGACTGGTTCCCGAACGCGACGCTCACCAGTGGCGGGTCCAGGGAGACAGTCGTGAACGAACTCGCGGCCAGACCGACCGGAGACCCGTCGACGAGCGCGGCGACCGCGGTGACCCCGGAGGGGAAGAGAGAGAACGCGCGGCGGAGTTCTTTGTGTTCGGCTGCTCTGACCGGTGCTGTTGCCTGAGTCGTCATTGCTGATCACCTCGGAATCACTGACAATGTGATCTCCACTGTCATCGCCCGGCAGGCGCCTGTCGAAGAATTCCTTCCACGGATTGGAAGGCCCGGCCAGGGGCCTGTCCGTCGTCGGCGACAGCGGGCCAGGACAGCATCTGCCTGCAGACCCCGCATAGGCGGGTAGGGCTGGAGTAGCAGCCCCGCAGACCGGCCCGTCAGAGGTCAGGGCGTCGCCCCCCTCACCGGCAGGGTGAAGCTCGCCGAGACCCGCCAGGCGAGTTCGGCGCCTTTGCCCGAGGAATGGGCCCACGACGTCCCACGGCGCACGGCTGCGGGAGTGCCCGAGGATGTGGGGGCATGTGACCAAGCCCCGCCTGGCGTTGGGGCTGTTGGAGAGGCTGGCCGGCTGGGCTCGGTGCCGGTGCTCGTGGCCGATGCCGGCTACGGCCGCGGTGTCTACTTCCGTCTGGCCCTGGAGGAACGCAGCTGTTCCTACGTCATGGCTGTCGAGCCCAAAGAGACCGCCCGCCCGGCTGAGCCGTCCCGTACTTGCCGCCCTACCAGGGCCTGGGCCCGCCTACGTTGTCCCGCTACCGCGAGCCGGCCCGTCCCCTGCCTCAGCTGGTCGTGGCGGGTGCCTGCGTCGAGACGGTCACCTGGCGCCAGGGCAGCAAAGGGTCGATGACCTCACGCTTTGCGGTGCTCCAGGTGCGACCGTCGGGCAAGGAAGCCACCCGCACCGCCCAGGAAAAGGCCGGTGGACGCAGCAGGTGGGACGGGGGCTGCCCTTACGGACGCTGCTGGTCGAACCCCCGGAAGAAGCCGACGAGCCCACCGGATGTCCAACCTGCCCGTCACCACTACGGTCGCCGATCTGGTGCGCTTCGCGAAGATGCGCTGGCGCATCGAGCACGACTACCTCGAACTCAAACACGGCCTGGGTCTGGACCATTTCGAAGGCCGCACCTGGCGCGGCTGGGTGACCAAGTCCTCGACGCGTTACAGGACCTGCTGCGGTGCTGGGACGGCACCTGCACCGCCTGCGGCCGCCCCCTTCTCGCCCCCGCAGAACCAGAACCTACACGAAGCACTACTGGGGCGCTTCTTGTGGATCAGGACGTGGCTTGATCACAGCGAACGAAGCGTCGAACGCCGGTTATGCCACTTTGTACAGCTCAAATCGGTGGCGAGGCCAGGGCCGGGAGCTGCGGCGGGAAGCGTCGCTCCAGGATCTCCGCCACCGGTGCAATTCCGCGAAGCAGGCCAGGCGCGGTCGCTCAGCGTCCCACGTGCTGTGCGAGATATCGACTGCGACGGGATCCTAAATGAATACTACTCATTTTGCAGCCGCCGGTTTGACGGGGGGCTGGAAGGGGTGGGTCGGCGGATGACCGTTCCCGATTTGATGCCCTCTCGCCTGGGATGATCACTCTGCCGTAGTCGTCTGAGTGACACCTACCTCGGTTAGTCCATATGTCATCGGTGTTACGTCCTCAGAAAATAGGTGTGCCTATCGTCTTGACTGGCGTGCCTTCTTGCCCCAATAAATGCAACTCATAGGAAGCGGCGGGGGTTCCAGGAAGGACACCACAGATGAGACCTCCACGCATCGGCGCGGGGACGGTCAAGGCGCTCGCAACGGCGGCTGTCGTCTTCGCGGCCGTGTTGCCCGCTACGCCCGCCTACGCGGCCACGACCAACTTCTACGTCGACCCTGTCAACGGCAGTGACAGCAACTCGGGAACCAGCACTGCCGCGGCGTTCAAGACCATCCAGGCCGCCCAGGACGCGGTGCGGCCGTGAACGCGAACATGTCCGACGACATCGTGGTGAACCTGCGCGGCGGCACCTACTCCCTCACCAGCCCGGTCAGCTTCGGCACCAGCGACTCGGGCACGAACGGCCACACGGTCGTCTAACAGGCGTACAACGGTGAGACGCCCGTGATCACCGGCGGCAAGGCGATCACCGGCTGGACCTCGGCGGCGGGCGGCGAGTACAAGGCCTCCGTGGGCAGCCTCAACTTCCGGCAGCTCTACGTCAACGGGGTCCGCGCCACCCGCGCCCGCTACCCCGACCTAGGCTCGGACTTCCAGCTGCAGGGCAGCGACAAGACCAACAAGCTGCTGAAGGTGCTCAGCTCACAGGTCTCCAACTGGAACAACCTCAACCAGGTCGAGATGCTGCTGGAAACGGCGTGGGGCGAGAGCTACCTGCGGCTGAAGTCGACCAGCTCCGCCAACGGCACCGCCAACGTGTCGATCCAGGACCACGAGGCGGGCATCCTCTTCCAGCGCCCCAACCCGAACCTCGCCGCCGGCTCTCCCCTGCACTTCGAGAACGCCCACGAATTCCTCAACGAACCGGGCGAGTTCTACGTCGACACGGCCGCGCAGACCGTCTACTACAAGCCCCGCCCCGGCGAGGACATGTCCACGACCACCGTGCAGGCGCCAACGGTGCAGACGCTCTTCGACATCAAGGGCACAAGCCTCGACAGTCCCGCCCACGACCTGCGCTTCTCCGGGATCACCTTCACCCGGACCACCTGGATGGAAGCGACGGACAACGGCTACCTCAACGCCCAGGGCGGCAACTACAACACCTCGGCCGACACCTCCAACAACCAGTACGTCGGCCGTCCGCCGGCCGGGGTCCAGGCGTCGAACGCCGACCGCCTCTCCTTCACCGGCAACACCTTCACACAGATGGGCACCAGCGCCCTCGACCTGCACCACGGCGTGCACGACAGCACCGTGACCGGCAACCTCATCTACGACATCGCCGGCAACGGAATCATGGTCGGCAAGTTCTCCGACCCGACCGTGGAGTACCACACCGTCTACAACCCGCCCACCTCGCCGGCCGGTGAGGACGCCCGGGAGGTCGTCAAGAACGTCACCGTGAAGAACAACCTGATCACCCGGATCGGTCAGGACTACCTGGGCACCGCCGGCATCAACGCGGGCTTCGTCAACAGCACCGCCATCGACCACAACGACATCTCGGACACTCCGTGGGCGGGCATCTCGCTGGGCTGGGGCTGGCAGTCGGCGGCCAATGCCGAGGGCAACAACAGCGTCAGCTACAACCGGATCGGCAACGTGATGAACCGGCTGTGCGACTCCGCCGGTATCTACCACCTCTCCAACGACCCGGGCACGGTCATCAACGGCAACTACATCCACGACGTGGTGCGGGGACCGGCCGCCTGCACTTCCGCGGTCAGCGGCATCTACCTGGACGAGGGGTCGAACAACATGACCCTGTCGAACAACGTGCTGTCGCACACCGAGGAATCCATCCACCAGAACAACAACGGAACCAACGTCACGCTCACCAACAACACCACGTCCGGTGACTCAGTGATCAAGGCATCCGGCCTGGAGTCCGCCTACCAGGGGCTGGCCACGAAGCTCAACCTCGCCTACAACAAGCCGGCATCCTCCTCCTCGGTGTACAGCTCAGCCTGGGTGGCGGCCAAGGCCAACGACAACAACGGCTCGACCGGCTGGTCGCCGACCGGCAGCGACACCTCGGCCTGGTGGCAGGTCGACCTCGGCCAGGCCTACCAGCTCGGACAGTTCTCGCTGACCACCCGCCAGGACCTCGACCAGCCCGAGACGCGCAGCAACTTCGAGATCCGTGGCTCCAACGACCCGTCCTTCGCCACCTACACCGTGCTGGGACGCCAGGGCGCCACCACCCTGCCGCTCGCCTCGACGCTCACGGGCGACATCGACGTCCGCCAGAAGTTCCGCTACGTGCGGGTCGCCAAGACCGACGGCGCGTACTTCTTCATCGCCGACTTCAGTGTCCAGCAGGCCGGCGGCGCGCTGGAGGACGCGACCAGTACGCCGAACACCAACCCGTCGACGTACTACACGATCAAGAACGCCAACAGCGGACAGCTGATGGACGTGAACCAGGCCTCCACCGCCAACGGCGCGAGCGTCAACCAGTACCCGAGCAACGGCGGTACCAACCAGCAGTGGAACATCGTCCCGGTCAGCGGTCAGCTCTACAAGATCGTGAACCGCAACAGCGGCAAGGCCCTCGACATGAACGGCTCCAGTCACCGGAGGGGGTCCGCGCTGCAGCAGTACACCTACAGCGGCGGCAACAACCAGCTGTGGTACTTCGAGCCGACCAGCGGCGGATACCTCATCCGCAACTTCGAGAGCGGGCAGGTCCTGGAGGTGGGTGCCGGATCGACGACGAACGGAGCCGCCATCAGCCAGTGGATGCCCCTGAACCACCTGTACCAGGCATGGACGATCCAGTGACCGGGTGACCCAGCGCAGGACGGTGACGGCGCGGCCGGAAGACGAAGGCTTTCCGGCCGCACCGTACCCAGCGCGCCCTCGTGGCCGGCATGCTCGCCGGCGCGACCAAGGAGTGAGGCACCGGGCAGCTGGGCGGACCTGACCGAGATCTGGCATCCGAGTGAGTCCGGCACACCGTGACGGTCATCCCCCATCCCTCGCCCGAGCCACCTGACCACCACCCATCGCAAGGAAAAGCCCAGTGAAACTTGTACGAGTCGGCGCGCCCGGCGAGGAGCGTCCCGCGGTCCGCACCGAGGATGGCCGGCTTCCGCATCATCGGCTCGCGCTACTCGCCCGACACCCGGCGGCTGCGCGAGTTCGCCGTCCGCAACCGGCTGCCGCACCGCTGGATCGACCTGGAGACCGACGAGGAGGCCGAGGACCTGCTGCGCCGCTTCGGCGTCGGCCCGGAGGAGACACCGCTCGTCATCTGGCGGGACACCACCCTGTTGCGCAACCCCAGCAACGCGGAACTGGCCCGGCTCATCGGCCTGCCGCAACTGCCCGCCGGAATCCGTCACGGTGACGTCCTCATCGTCGGCTCCGGACCCGGCGGCCTCGCTGCCGCGGTGTACGCCGCCTCGGAGGGCCTGAGTACCACCGTGGTGGAGGCGATGGCCACCGGCGGCCAGGCCGGCACGTCGTCCCGCATCGAGAATCTGCTCGGCTTCCCCGCCGGCATCTCCGGTGCCGAACTCACCGAACGCGCCGTGCTCCAGGCCGACAAGTTCGGCGCCAGGATCAGCATTCCGGTCGAGGCGACCGCTCTCCATCACAAGGACGAGGACCACTACGTGGTGGCGTTCGCCGACGGCAGCGAGATCGCTGCCCGCGCCGTCGTCCGGGCCACGGGCGCCCGCTACCGCCGGCTCCAGGTGCCCGGCATCGAACGCCTGGAAGGAACAAGCGTCCACTACTCGGCGACCGTCTACGAGGCCCAGCAGTGCCGCACCGACCCGGTGGCCGTCGTCGGCGGAGGCAACTCGGCGGGCCAGGCGGTGCTGTTCCTCGCCGGGTACGCGCCGAAGGTGCACCTGCTGGTCCGGGGACCCAGCCTTGAGGCCAACATGTCCCGCTACCTGGTCGACCAGGTCGAGCGCCATCCGCAGGTGGAGGTCATGCTGCACACCGAGGTCACCGAGGTCATCGGCCAGGAGGTGCTGGAGGAGCTCGACGTGGTCGACAACCGCACGGGCGGGCACCGCCGGCTCGCGGTAGGGGGCCTGTTCGTCTTCACCGGCGCTGACCCCCACACCGAGTGGCTCGCCGGCAGCATCGCCCTCGACTCCCGCGGCTTCGTCCTCACCGGCCCGGAGGCCCAGGAGGCCTGCGCCCACCCGGAGGTGTGGCACGACCGGGGACGCTCGTGCATGACCCTGTTTCGTACCATGTTCAAGTCCAAGATCTAGCGTTTGGGTGTTTCCGCAGGTCAGATCCCTGGTGTCCGCCTCCGGGTCAGCAAAGGGTCAGCATCCGGCCGGACGGTGTCCGGCGTGCTGACCTGCGCCTAGGGCAGGGGCCGGCTACGACACGCAGGATGGCGCTATCGAGCGTCTTATGCAGATTTACTCAGACAACGAACCAACTTCTCCCTGCTGCTCGACACCGCCCGGTCCCGCGGCTGGATCCAGATGGACGCCCACGACTTCATGAAGATCGTCCGCTATGGCTCGAATGGTGGTGGGGCAGTGCGCGCGTCGTGAGGCAGGCCGACGCCGGTCAGACCTGGGCGTGGAAGGGGCCCGAGTTGCAGGTGATCGCGTCGGTGAGTGCCTGGGGCAGGCCGAAGGGGTGGCCGGTGGTCTCGGCGCAGGCGCGCGGTGCAGGTTGAGGACGATGCGTTCCGCGTCGGGCAGGACGGGTCCACATACGTACGTACGGACGGGCCGGAGCCGTGGGTCACGAGGGGGCGATCATGCCGGCCGAGAGGTCGATGTCCGCGCCGCAGAGTCCGGGCACGGCGAGCATCGCCACCAGGGCCTTCGTCACTTCGTCCTCCTCCACCAGTCTGCCCAGGGCCGCCCGGGACGCGAACGCCCGCTCGGCCTCTTCAGATGTGCTGCCCGTCAGTTCGGCCTCCAGCCGGAAGTTGCGGTCCATGCGCGGGCCGCGCACCGGGCCGGGGGAGAGGGAGTTGACGGCGACACCGTGGGGTCCGACCTCAGCGGTGAGGGTGCGGGTCAGGCCCAGCAGGGCCATCTTGGAGGCTATGCAGGGGGTGCGGTTGAGGAGGGGGCGTTTGCCGCTGACCGACGCGATGTTGACGATGTCGTCGGCGCCCGCCAGGTGCGCGGCGGCGACGGTCGCGGAAGGGACCTCGCCGCGGATCGGCGGGTGACGGCGACGACCCGGGGCACGCCCGCGACCTTCGCCGTGACGATGGTCATGTGGGCGGAGGCGGTCAGCGGGTAGCGGCCCCCGGGGATGTAGGCGCCCGCGGCTTGGACGGGGATGTGCTTCTGACCGAGCTTCACGCCGGGCGGGCACTGCAGGAGACCGACCGGGACGTCCTCGTCCTCGTCCTCGACGAACCCACGGCGAGCCTGCCCGAGCACGAGGCGAGCTTCCTTCTGGAGTCCGTACGCCGGCGTGCCGACCAGGGGCAGACGGTGATCCTCGTCAGCCACCGCCTCAGCGAGGTCATCGCCGTCACCGGCGACTACACCGTGCGGGACGGCCGTCTCCGAGACCGTCAGTGGCCTCACGCTGGCCGGTGCGGTGCCAGTGACTGGGTCGACATGGTGCCGCGCTCCTGCTGGCCGTGGGCCTGTCCACCTATTTCGGGCGCAGGCGGGCCGCCGGAGCCGCCGTCCAGCGAGATGGTTCCGGCGGCTGGCCGGCTACGGAGGGCGTCAGCGGCGGTGCCAGGGCAGAGCCGCCGGGTAGGCGTCCTCCTCGTCGGCCTGCTCGAGAGAATCGATGACGGTGGCGGTGATGGCCGCCAACTGCTTCACCTGTTCTGGACTGAGCGCGTCGAACACCGCGCGCCATTCAGCAACTCCATGCCTTCCTCTGTGAGTTCGACCAACTGACCGCGCCGGTCGGCCGGGTCGTCCCGGCGCCGTACGTAGCCGACGTTCTCGCGGCGGATCACCGCGCGCGTCAGGCGACTGCGCGTGAATTTGAGCTGCTCGGCGAGCACCGACATCCCCAGCGTGCGGTCGGGGCGCGCGGAGAGGCGTCCCAGGAGGCTGTAATCCGCATGCGTCACGTCGGCGTCGCGCCGTAACTGCTGATCGAGGCAGTCGCTCA
Source organism: Streptomyces sp. NPDC050121 (assembly GCF_044460385.1). Lineage (NCBI taxonomy): Bacteria > Bacillati > Actinomycetota > Actinomycetes > Kitasatosporales > Streptomycetaceae > Streptomyces > Streptomyces sp. NPDC050121. Next base: position 35,724 of record NZ_JBITJV010000050.1, read on the forward strand.
GCAGGGTCGAGCAGTCGATGAAGTTGCTGCAGGCTCGCATCTCATCGGGAGTGAGCCAGCCGCCTTCCACGCGGCGATCACAGGCTCGACCAGCGCCCACTGCTCGTCGCTCACGTCGGCCTTGTAGGACTTGCGCTCGCTCACGGCGCCCAGGCCAACGCGCCCATGGCCGCCGGCCGACCGGGATGCCGCACTGCCACACGTTCAGGTGAAGACAAACCCCTATCCACTCGCATAGCTGGTGAAGGCGGTGGCGGTGCTCGCCGGCGTTTGACTCACACGGCCGGATCGACCTCCGTGGCGTGCGGTTCCCACTCTACGGTTGGACGTTCCGGTGCCGACCGCGTCCCGCCCCCGCCTGCTGCCGCAACTTCGGTAACTCCTCGACTCGCAGATGCAGCGCACGAGCCAGTGCCCCCGCTGTTCTTGGGCAGGGAACCGGCTTGCCGTCCTGCGGCGCTTCCCGCCCGGTCGTGTGCCGCAGCCCCGACCGGGCGGGAAGGTGGGCCACCGGGGTGGCGCCGGTCAGGCGACCGGGCTGAACGTCCACAGCAGGTTGGTGCTCTGCTGCCACTTCCACTGCTTGGTCACGGACCCGGAGGCGACATTTCCGCCGCTGTCGAGGACCAGTCCCGTGCTGCGGTTGGCGATCGAGTACTGGCCCTTGCCGCGGGGGGTGATCAGCCACTGCTGCGTTGCGCTGCCGTCCCAGGCCTTCTGCCGGGCCGGGTCGCCGTTGGCGGTGGCGCCCCAGCCGTCGGCGACCATGCCATTGGTGCGGTTGACGAGCTTGTAGTAACCGTCGCCGAGTTCCACTGCCTGCCACTGGAGATTGGAGCTGCTTCCCGGCGACCACTGCTTCAGGTTCGAGCCGCTGGCGACATTGCCGCCGCTGTCCAGCACCAAGCGGCTGGTGACATTGGTCAGGCGGTAGTACTTGTCGGGCCTGAACGTCACCTTCAGTGATCTGATCGCGTCGTTGTTGCCGGTCGCCACGAGGTCGGGGGCGTTCGAGGTGAATGTCCAGGCGGTGCCGGTGAAGTTGTCGCCGGAGTAGCCCGTCACCTGGTAGCCGTCGGGTACCAGGATGGAGGAGGCCATGGCGGGCCCCAGGCCCGCGGCGGACAGCTGGGAGGACGTGTAGCTGCCCAGCGGCAGAATGGCGCTGTTGCCTTGGTAGCTGACGTCCTGGAACAACGTCGCTGACGTGGAAACCCCGATGGGCATGCCCAGGACCTCGACGCACACCACGGAGACGTTGGCGTTCGGCGCGGTGGCCGGCACGGTGACGTCGATGGTGCCGCCGCTGACGGTGTACGAGAGCGAGACCGAGGGGTTGTCCAGCAGGTAGACGCGGCTGATCGTGTTGTCGAGTGCCGGGATCCGCAGCTGGCCGTTCGTGGGCCAGGTGAAGACATGGGCGAAGAGCTTGCCGCTCTTCTTGGTGACCTTCCCCCACCCCGGTTCGAAGGTGAACGGGCTGCCGCTGGTCCCGTGGATGCTGTCGCTGTACGTCGACATCCATGAGGCCAGGCCGTTCAGGACGGACTCGGTTCCGGCGGTGACCAGGCCCTCGCCCGTGGGGCCGATGTTCAACAGGTAGTTGCCGTCCCGGGAGACCACCGTGACGAGTTCCCGGACGAGGTCCTTCAAGGGCCTGTAGCGGGTCTCCAAGCCCGCGTTGTAACCCCAGGAGCCGTTCATGGTGGCGCACTTCTCCCACTGCCGGTTCATCGGCGTGGCGGGTATGCCGAACTCCGCGACCGCGTAGTCGCCGAGACCGAGGTCCCGCTTGACCCGTTCGTTGACGATGAGGCCGGGCTTGCGGGCGATCAGCCAGTTGTAGAGGTCGACGCCGTCCGATTTCAGCCACCAGTCCTCCAGGGTGGGGCTGGAGGGCTCGCCGGACCAGTCGCCGTCGAACCACAGCAGTGCCGGGTCGTAGCGGTCCAGCAGTTCCTGGAGCTGTGCCTTCATGTCGGCGATGTAGGCGGTGCGGGCGGCCTGCGAGGACATCGTGGTGAGACCGCCCTCGTGACGCTCGGTCTGTGAAGGATGGTTCCAGTCGAGGATCGAGTAGTACAGGCAGAACTTGATCCCGCGGCTCTCGCACTCCCTCTTGAGGTCCCCGAGCAGGTCGGTCTGGAAGCCGCTGTAGTCGTGCAGGTTGTACAGCTTGGTGCCGGTGGTGTCGGTGAAGCTCGCCACGTCGGAGTCCCACATCGCGTAGCCCTCGTGGTGCTTGGCGGTGATCACGAGGTACTTCATGCCGGCGTTCTTGGCGAGTTCGGCGATGGCGGCCGCGTTGAACTGGGTCGGATTGAACTTCTGGCTGACCTGCGTCTGGTAGTTCGCCTTGCTCCACCGCTGCTGCGCAAACACCCACTCGCCCTGGCCGAGGTACGAGTAGGACCCGAAGTGGATGAACATCCCGAACCGGGCCTCGTACCACCAGTCCATCTTCGAGGGGACGGTGTACGCCTCGGCGGTGGCGGGCCACAGGGCCTGCGGCAGCCCGAAGGCCGCCACTCCTCCGGCAAGGGCGGCGGCCTTCATCAGAGAGCGTCTGCTGAGGGATGCAGAAGACATGGTGCGGCTCCATGTGTTGGGGGAGGGAGGGCAGGGCGCTACGAGCGGAACACCGGCATGGCGGCCATGTTCCGCTTCACCCTCTAGAAGACATCGGATGGATTTATAGGGCAACTGCGAGGGCCGCGTCTACGGTTGAGGCGATACCGGTCTAAGTCACGGGAGGAAATGGAAGGTTCAGGGCGGGTACGTTAGACCCGAGGGGTCACTCATTCGGTGAGTGGAGCGCTATACATGGGATCTATAGCGCCGCCATTGCGCGTACTATTGATCTTGGTCGTAGCCTGCTGCTCGGCGGCGGGAAGCTGGCGGGCATGGCCCGCCGCTTGACTGGCCGCAGCAGCCGGGCCGCGTCGATGACGTCGGCCCGCAGAACGCGGCCGGGTGCGCACGGCTGTGCCGTCTGGTCTTTCCGTCCCGGAGCCGCTTGACGTTGCCGTGGGGTCGGCGGAGGACCACGCCGCCGAACTGCGCCGCGCGAGCATCGGGCACCTGCTCGGCTTCGAGGCCGAGGTCCCGTATGCGGCGCGGGGGTCGGTGCAACCGGAAAGTCTTCGCCTTCCGGGCGCACCGTCACCATCCACTCATCGATGGCGGCTCCGCTCGTCGTTGATCCGCCGCTCACCCCCGGTATCTGTCTGCTCTCCACGTTGCAGATGAGGTACCCGCCGGTGGCCGGCTGGAAGTACCACAGCTGGTTGTTGGCGCCGGCGAAGGTGTACTGCTGTGGAGAAGTCTCCCTGCGATGACTGAAGCCGTTGATGTCGAGGACCTTGCCGCTGTTCCTTTCATGGTCTTGCAGAGCTGCCTGCCGACCGGGACGATGCCTGTCCGCGGGCAGCGAGACGTCTCCGTCACTTCCTCGGCGTGGCGCAGGACCGCCAGGCGTCGCTGGGCCTGGCGGTCCTGCCGCGGTCCGGCTGAAGGGGGCCTGCCGGATCGGCGACGGGTGCCCCTTCCGCTGCGTCAGCTGATGGAGAACTGGCTGAAGCTCGCGGTGCCGGGTGTGGGGCTGTGGGCCGTGAAGAACGTGCCCGCGTGCAGGCTGCTGTTCGCTCCGGTCAGCGTGGCGGTGCCGACGGTGGTCCAGGTGGTGCCGTCGGTGGAGCAGGAACCGGTGACCGATGTGCCGTTCCTGACCAGCCGGAGCCAGAGGGGGGCGGATTTACCGGTCTTGGTGGTGATCTTGTCGACGTAGCCGTCGCTGTCGGAGTCCCACTGCAGGCTGACGCCGTTGCCGGGAGTGACGGCGAGGGAGGCGTACCCGGTGGACGAGCCGGCTCCGGTGACGCTGTTGCGCAGCATCAGGCCGGCCTTGCCCCAGGCGTTGGTGTTGTCCTGGCTGTCGACGTGGACGGTGACGGTGGAGGAGGTTCCCGCGGCGGCCGGCTGGTAGGCGGCGGAGTACTCGTCGTCGTGCAGCATGCTCGTGGCCCATGTGTCGATGCCCGCGTTGGTCAGGGAGGTCACTCCCTGGCTCTGGCCCACCGCGGCGGGGATGGAGCTGTAGGCGCGCCAGGGCGAGGTGACGATCTGCAGTTTGCTGAAGGTCGCACTGCCGGCGGTGGCGCTGTGGGCGGTGTGGATGACACCGGCGTCCTGGGTGCCGGCCATGGACGGCAGGGTGACCGCCGAGCCGATCTGGGTGAACGTGGATCCGTCGGTGGAGTAGTAGCCGGACACCCGGGTGGCGGTGCGGGTGAGCCGCACCCAGACCGGTGCCTTGACCGAGGTGGCCGTGGAGGTCAGCTGGTCGAGGCGAAGGCGGTGCCCGTTCCGTTCGGCGTGGCGTAGAGCGTCGTCGTGGCGGCGAACGCGGGGCTGGCCTGGACGAGGACCGCAGCGGCCGAGGCGGTGAAAGGGCACCTGTGGCCAGCCATGATCTGAGGCGATCGGATACGGGTTGGTTGTGGTTTGGTCGCATATGGCGTGGTTGCGGCTTGGTCGCATATGGCACCTGCCGGTGGATTGTCTCGGAAGGCCTCGCGATGTTCCGCCGGAGTGGGCTGGCCGGGCGACGCGGACACAAACGGGAAACATCGATGCAACATTAGACGTCATATGAATTTCGTCAATAGATTCGTCGCGACGACTCGGCCGATGGGCCTGCGGCATGTGCGAACGCCCCCGGCCTTGTCGGCTCGGGGGCGTCGGTGCGGTTGTGCTCACGGAGCGGGCGGGGCCGCGCTGGGCGGGCGACGGCGACGCCACGCTGCTTCGATGTGATCGGTCATGGCCTGCGCGGCGCCCTCGGGATCGCGGGCCAGGAGACGCTCGACCACTTTCCGGTGCTCCGCGTTGGCCTGTCGGCACCCGGCGGTGTCGGGGGCGCCGGTGTACAGCAGCGTGGTGCGGGCCTGGGCGTGGACGGTGCGGATGACGGAACGGCCGAGCCGGTTGCGGGAGGCCTGCATGATGCGGTCGTGGAAGGCGACGTCGATCTCGACGAACCGGGCCGGGGTCGTGGTCTTCTCGTCGAGCCGGCCGAGCATCCGCTCGATGGCCTGCAGGTCCTCGTCGGTGGCCAGTTCGACGGCCTGGGCGGCCATCTGAGCCTCGAGCGCCGACCGGATGGCGACGAGCTGGTCGAGGACGACGAGTGTGCCGTCGTGCTGGACGGTGGCGGCCAGCACGACGGGGTCCAGCAGGTTCCACTCCTCGGGCTGGGTGACCGTGGTGCCGGAGCCCTGCCGGGCGCGGACCAGACCCTTGGCCTCCAGAGACTTGACGGCCTCACGGACGGTGATGCGGCTGACGCCGAACGTCTCGCACAGTTCGGGTTCGACCGGCAGGGTCGAGCCCGGCGGGAGGGCACCCGAGACGATGGTGCCGGTGAGGGACTCCACGACGGCATGGGCCAGGCGGGCCGGGCGCTTGGGCCAGGGCTCGATGACCGGCGATTCCTCGGCCGCGCCGCTGGCGTTCCTGACCATGGGCCCCCTTGCGTTGCAGCGAACGGTGGGCGACTCTACTCGCCAACACCTTGACGGCATTCGTATGACGACTTATGTTACACGAAATGCACCCCTCAGGGTCCGACGCCCGCCCGGGACGGCCCGGCGTCGACCTGTCCAAGCCCCCGAACTGCTCGGGGCACCTGCGAACCCAGTGGAGTCACTCATGACGGTCGACAAGCCTGCGTCCAGCTCGAAGAGAGTGATCAGCAAGAAGCGCGCGGCGTTGCTGGCCGGTTGCGTGGCCACGGTACTGCTGACCGTGACGGCCTGTGGCGGCGGCAGCGGCACCGGTACGACGACCAAGGACGGCTTCGCCCAGGCGCCGCAAAAGGACGGCGCGCTGACCGTCTGGGTGGACGCGACCCGCATGGACGCCGCGAAGCTGTATCAGAAGCTCCACCCGGACGCGAAGCTGGACATCGTCAGCTACGACGGCGACGCCAACGGCTCGAACTACCTCCAGACCAAGGTCCAGTTGTTCAACCGCACCGGCAAGGGCTGGCCGGACGTCGTCTTCAGCTCGCAGAACAACGAGGTGACGTGGGCGGTCGACGCGGGGTTCGCGGCCCCCCTCGACAAGGGCCTGATGCCCGCGATCATCCTGGCGCAGTTCGCCAAGGGCGCCAACGACGTCTGCAAGGTGAACGACACCCTCTACTGCCTGCGCAACGACCTCTCCCAGGCGGTGCTCTGGTACAACGCTCCGCTGATGAAGAAGTTCGGCTACACCGTGCCGACGACCTGGGAGGAGTACCAGGCGCTCGGCGAGAAGGTGGCGAAGGAGCACCCGGGCTTCCTCGTGGGTGACGCGGGCGACTCGTTCACTCCCGAGATCTACCTGTGGGCGAGCAAGTGCGGCGCCAACGACATCACCGGTCCCAAGTCCGTCTCGGTGAACACCACCAGCGAGGCCTGCACCAAGATGGCCAAGCTCCTCGACGTGCTGATCAAGAACAAGTCCATGTCCATCAGCGGCGTCTTCAGCACCGACTTCGGCAAGAACCAGGCCGACAAGGTGCTGCTCATGCCCGGCCCGGCCTGGTACGGCGGCGCGGTGTTCAAGGACACCCTCAAGGTGCCGGCCAAGCAGATCGGCGTGGCGCCCATCCCCCAGTGGAAGGGGCAGCCCGCTCCCACCACCGGCAACGTCGGCGGCGGCACCTGGCTGCTGTCAAAGCACTCCACCCACATCAAGGCGGCCACCGACTTCCTGAAGTGGGTCACCACCGACGACGCCTACCAGGCAGAGAAAGCGCCCGGCTATCCGGCCTACGGGCCCGCAGCCCAGAAGTGGCTCAAGGCGCAGGGCGGCGTCGGCTACCTTACCGGGGACCTGAGCGCGCTGCAGGACGCGTCGAGCCAGGTCTGGCCGGGGTGGGGCTCGGGCCAGTTCAGCCAGGAGGCGATCTGGGCGGCCACCGTCAAGCCCGGCCTGACGCAGGGCAAGTCCATCGAGTCGATGCTGCCGGCCTGGCAGGACTCCATCGTCAAGTACGCCAAGTCCAACGGATACAAGGTCTCCCAGTGACGCTCAGCCACTCCTCGTCCGGCTCTGCCCGCCGGCGCCCCCGCGGCGCCGACCGGCCGGGCCGGGCCGGCATCGCCTTCGTCGCGGCGTACGTGCTCCTGCTGATCGCGTTCGGCATCCTGCCGACCGGGTACGCCGTCTACTTCGCCTTCACCGACGCAGGGGGCACCTTCACCGGCCTCGACAACTTCGTCACCACGGCGCAGGACTTCCGCTTCATGGACGCCGTCAGTCATGTCGCGCTGTACCTGGTGTTCTGGCTGGCCTCCCTCGTGGTGTTCGTGGTGGGCCTGGCCCTGCTCCTGCACCGCCTCTCGTCAGGCACCGTCAGCAAGTCCCTGCGGTTCCTCTTCTACATCCCCGGAGCCCTCGCCGGCGCGGCCAGCGTCCTGGTGTGGCTGTTCATGCTCGACCCGACGGTCAGCCCCGTCAGTTCGCTGCTGGGCTCCCTGGGCTTCCACACCTTCGGTGAGGTCATCGCCCCCGGCAACCTGGCGCTGCTGTTCACGGTCATCGCGTTCTGGACCGGCGCCGGCGGCTGGATCGTCGTCATGTACGGCGCGCTCAACAACATCCCCACGGACGTCATGGAAGCCGCCCGCATCGACGGCGCCGGCGCCTGGCAGACCGCCTGGCACATCCAGATCCCCATGCTCCGCAAGTGGATCGTGTACATGGCGATCCTGGCCTTCGCGGGCGGCGCGCAGCTCTTCGTCGAGCCGCAACTGCTGTCCCTCGCCAGTGTGGGCGTGGCCGGACGCGACTACTCGCTCAACCAGCTGACCTACGACTTCGCCTTCCAGATGAACAACATCAACGGCGCCGCCGCGGTCTCGGTGGAACTCCTGGTCGTCAGCGTGTCGGCCGCCGCCGTCTTCGTCGCACGCTCGGGGTTCTTCGATGCCGACTAAGTCCTTTGCCATCCCCGTCGCCGCCACTCCACGTACGAAAGGGGCATCATCCGTCATGAGCCACAGGCACCACCGGGCTCCGGAGCGGCGCCCCCGTCCCCAGCGGCGCGTGACATCCCGGCTGCTGACCGGCACCGTACTGGCCGTGTTCGCGGTGTTCTTCGTGCTGCCGGTGCTGTGGCTCGTCCTCGCGGCGACCAAGACCGACCAGCAACTCGTCCACGGCAACCCGCTGTCCTTCGGCTCCTGGCACGCGTTGAAGGCCAACTGGGACGGCCTCACCGCGTTCCAGGACAACGCCATCATGCAGTGGCTCGGCAACTCCACGCTGTACGCGGTGATCTCCCTGGTCATCACCCTCTGCGTGGCGGTGCCGGCGGGATACGGCCTGGCCATGACCGAGTTCCGCGGACGGCACACCCTGCTCGTCTCGACTCTCGTCGTGATGCTCATGCCGACCGCCACCCTGGTGGTGCCGCTGTTCCTGGAGATCAACGCGGCTCACCTGATCGGCACGATGTGGTCGATCATCCTGCCCTACTCGTTCTACCCGTTCGGCGTGTACCTCACCTACATCTACTTCACCACCGCCGTGCCGAAGGACCTGCTGGCGGCGGCGAGAATGGACGGCTGCTCGGAGTTGGGCGTCTTCCGGCACATCGCGCTGCCGCTGGCCACCCCCGTCATCGCGCTGGTGGGCTTCTTCAGTTTCGTCGCCAACTGGACGAACTACTTCCTTCCGTACGTGATGCTCCCCGAGAGCGACCAGATGCCGATCCAGGTGGGCGTCGGAAGCCTGCTCAGCAACGTGCCGTCCTTCAACCCGGCGGTCGGCGCCCTCGCGATCCAGCGCCCGCAGCTGGCGCTGGCCACGCTGGTGGCCATCACACCGGTGCTGGTCGTCTTCCTCTTCGCGCAGCGCTTCCTGGTCAGCGGGATGCTCGCCGGCGCCACCAAGGAATAGCGGCCCGTTCAGGCCGTCGCCCTCGAGCGCCGTCCCGCCGCCCACCCCAAACGGAGATCCCCATGCCCTACAGCTCCGCCGACCGTACCCCGGCACAGGACACCCCCTGCGACCGTCGGGTCCCCCCACCCGAGATCGAGGCGCGGGTGCCGCTGCTCGAACCACCCGGCTGGGCCGTGGCCCAGCGGTCCCTGTTCGACCTCCTCGACCACGCCTGGCGGCGCTTCGCCCGCGACTTCACCGGCCCGGACGGACAACTGAACTACTCCGGCCCGCTGACCACCCGCGACGGTGTGGACGACTTCTACGAGGTGTTCTTCAACTGGCCCCAGCTGTACCTGCTCGGTGGCGCGGACGATCTGCTGCCCGCCAGTGAGAAGCACTGGGAGGGCGTGACCCGGCAGCTCACCGAACTGGGCATGCTGCGCGACGAGTACGAGCGCGGCTACGACTGGTTCCATCAGGGCGAGAGCCTGCTGCTGCTCTACTTCCTGTGCATGGCCGCCCCCGACCGCTGGTCCGAACGCGCCCTGCGCTTCGCCGAGCTGTACGTCGACCCGGCCAAGGGCAACTACGACCCCGCCCACCGCATCATCACTCGCGCGCACAACGGCAGCGATCCCGACCGCACGGGCCTGTTCGACGGCGACGTCTACCCCTGGCTCCAGAAGGAGGCCGACACCTACGGGTACCCGCTCGACTGGATCCCCGAGGCCGACGGCGGCCCGTACCCGCTCTCCGCGGACCCGCGGCTCGGCGCGCAGATGCGCGACCGGATGGGCGTCGGCGACACCGCGCTCAACCTCGGTGCCACCGGTCTGGTCCTCAACGCCTGGATCCTGACCGGCGACGAGCGCTACCGCGACTGGATCGTCGAGTACGTCGGCGCGTGGCGGGAGCGCACCGAGGCGAACGACGGCGTCATCCCCGACAACGTCAGCCCGGGCGGAGTCGTCGGCGGCCTCCTTGAAGGCCGCTGGTACGGCGGCCACTACGGCTGGTCCTGGCCCCACGGCTGGCACAGCATCGGAACCGCGGCCTGTGTGGCGGCGCTCGCGGCGGCCACGGTCACCGGGGAGGACGACTTCCTGTCCATGGTCCGCACCACGCTCGACTCGCTCATCGCCCGCGGCAAGGTGATGCGCCACACCGAATCCGACTCCAGCCTGCCCGCCAAGTGGGCGGTCGAACTCGGCCCGGACGCCGACATCCCCACGCTCCACGTGCCGTTCCGGCACAACGACACCGGCTGGTTCGACTACAACCCGACCACCCCGCCCGTACCGGTGGCCCTGTGGCACCACTCGGCCTCGGACGCCGACCGCGAGCGGCTGGAGGACCTGCGCGAGGCCGAGGCGATCGACTGGCGCACCCTGAGGCCGTTCCGCGCCAAGGAGGAGTCCGGGCACGAGAAGGCGTGGTTCGCCTTCCTCGCCGGCGACGACCCCGGCTACCCCGAGCGCATCCTCGCCACCGCCCAGGCACAGATCCGCCACCGCCTGCGGCGCATCGACCGCTACCGCGACCTGGACGTCCCCGAGGCCGACATCCACGTCTGGCAGCAGTCAAACCCCGTCGCCACCGAGGCCCTCGTCCAGCTCACCTGGGGCGGCCCCCAGGTGCTCTACAACGGCGGCCTCCAGCAAGCCCGGCTGCGCTACCACGACGCCGACGCCCGCCGCGCCGGCCTCCCCCAGGACGTGGCCGCACTGGTCACCTCCATCGACCCCGAGGCCACCACCGTCGAACTCGTCAACCTCGCCCCCGAGACCGGCCGCACGGTGATCGTCCAGGCCGGCGCCTTCGCCGAGCACACCATCACCACCGTCCGCTACACCACCTGCGCGGACGACGGCTGGATCGGCGACATGTACGACTACGGCCACACCGAGCCCGTCGTCACCGAGGAAGAACTGTCCTGCGACAGCCCCTTCCTGACCGTCCGGCTGCCCGCGTCCACCCGGATCAAGCTCGTCCTGCGGCTGGACCTGCGCGCCAACACCCCCAGCTACCGCACCCCGTTCGACACCGACGCCAACGAGCCCGCCCCCGGCACAGGAGAGAGCACGGCGTGAAGCGCATCGCCCAGACCATCAGGCTCCGGCCCGAGCACCGGGAGAGATACCTCGAACTGCACTCCGCCGTCTGGCCCGGGGTGGAGGCGGCCATGCACCGGGCGAACATCCGCAACTTCGGCATCTTCCTCCACGGTGACGTGCTGTTCGGCTACCTCGAATACCACGGCGACGACTTCGAGGCCGACATGGCCACCCTCGAAGCCGACCCCGAGACCCAGCAGTGGTGGAAACTCACCGACCCCTGCCAGGAACCCTGGCCCGACCGGGGCGACTCCCGCCAGTGGACGGAACTCACCGAGATCTGGCACCTGAACCCGTCAGGCGAAGACACCACCGCCTGACCCGGCCCGTACCAGACCGAGCCGACTTGGAAACTGCCATGATCCCCGCCCCCGTCCTCATCGACGCCCACCACCACCTGTGGGACCTCTCCAACCGTCCGCAACCCTGGCTCGACGACCCCGACGTGACGGCGATCCGCCGCACCTTCACGCCCGAGGACCTGCTTGCCACCGCCACCCAGCCCATCGCGGGCCGCCGTCTGCACCGCACGGTGGTCGTGCAGTGCATCCCGGACGTGCCCGAGACCGAGGACCTCCTCGCCCTCGCGGAGCAGGAGACCCTGATCGGGGCCGTGGTCGGCTGGGCAGACCTGACCTCACCAGCCATCGGCGATCTGCTCGACGGGTTGCTTGCCGGACCGGGCGGTGCGTATCTTCGCTCCCTGCGCCACCTCGTCCAGGGCGAGACGGATCCGGGGTGGCTGCAACGCCCCGAGGTGATAAGGGGATTGGCGGCGGCCCGGGACCGCGGGCTCGGCTACGACGTGCTGGTCCGCAGCCACCAGCTCGACCAGGCGACCCGGCTGGCCGAGTGCTTGCCCGACCTGCCCCAGGTGCTGAACCACGCGGGCAAGCCGCCGATCGCCGACGGTGACCTGGCCGACTGGGGGCGGCAGGTGCGTCTGCTGGCCGCGCACCCGCAGGTGGTCTGCAAGGTGTCGGGGCTGATCACGGAGGCCGACCACACCCGTTGGACCACCGCCGACATCCGCCCCGCCTGGGACGTACTGGCCTCCGCCTTCGGCCCCGACCGCCTGATGTTCGGTTCCGACTGGCCGGTCGCGAACCTCGCGGGCGGCTGGAACCGGTGGGCCGCCACCGTGGACGAACTGCTCGACGGCTGTTCCGCCACCGAGATCCACGCGGTCCTCGCCGGCACCGCGACCGCCTTCTACCGTCTCCCCTCCGTGTCAGAGGAAGCCGACGTCGCGGCGGACAGCGCCACGCACACCATCTGACCCTCACGCCCACCCCGGCGTGCGCACCCATCGCGCACGCCGACGAACCCGCGCGGGACGTGCATCCGCCTCTGCTGACCATCGGCGTCCGCGCTGAAGGGACCCTGACGACACAATGACACTCGCCGTCCGTTACACGTCCGCCCGCACCCTCGACACGGCTCCCGCACTCAGTGCGCCGCCCGGTCCCGGCGAGGTGGAGCTGGCCCCCGCCTATGTCGGCATCTGCGGCACCGACCTGCACATCTTCCACGGCGACATGGACTCCCGGGTGGCCGCGCCCGCCGTCCTGGGCCACGAGATGTCCGGCAGAGTCGTGCGCGTCGGCCCGGGCGTGGAGGGCTGGGCAGCCGGTGACGCGGTCACCGTGATGCCGCTGCGCTGGGACGACACCTGCCCGGCCTGCCGCACCGGTCACCAACACGTCTGCCAGCACCTGGACTTCATCGGCATCGACTCGCCGGGCGCGATGCAGCAGCTCTGGACCGTGCCCGCTTCGACACTCATCCGGCTGCCCGGCACCCTCGCCCTGGACCATGCCGCGCTCGTCGAACCGACCGCGGTGGCCGTGCACGATGTGGGCCGGGCCAAGGTTCGCGAGGGTGAGAAGGTCGTGGTGGTCGGCGGCGGCCCGGTCGGCGTCCTGATCGCGCTGGTCGCGCGCTCCGCGGGCGCCGATGTGCGAGTGGTGGAGTTGAGCGCGCACCGGCGGCTGCTCGCCGAGGAGTTGGGGCTGACCGTGTGGGACCCGGCCGCCGACGACGTGCCGGCGCTGGTCGGCGCGTGGACCGAGGACGCGGGTGCGGACGTCGCCTTCGAGGTCTCCGGCGCGCAAGGCGGCGTGGACACCGCGGTCGACGTGCTCGGCGTACGCGGCCGGCTCTGCCTCGTCGCGATCCACCCCCGCCCCCGCGAGGTCAATCTGCACCGCTTCTTCTGGCGTGAACTGACCCTGGTCGGGGCCCGGTTGTACGACCGCTCCGACTTCGAGAAGGCGGTCGCCCTGGTCGCGGACGGCACCATCCCGGCCGAGCGGCTGATCAGCAAGGTCGTGCCGCTCACGCAGGCACCTGCCGCCTTCGAGGCCCTGGAGGGCGGCGGTGACGTGATGAAGATCCTCGTGAACTGCACCGACGACAGCGACGACGCCCAGGGAGCCGCCGTATGACCGCCTTCGACCTCACCGGACGGCTCGCCGTCGTCACCGGAGCCCGGCGCGGCATCGGACGGGCCATGGCCCGCGCGCTCGCCGGGGCCGGCGCGGACGTCATCGGCGTCAGCGCCCAGTTGGAGGAGTCCGGCAGCGCGGTGGAGAAGGACGTCCTCGCCGCGGGCCGCACGTTCGAGGCGATCCGCACCGACTTCGCCGACCCCGAGGCGGTACGGGCCCTGGGCGCGGACCTCGCCGGGCGCGAACGCCCGGTGGACATCCTGGTCAACAACGCGGGGACGATCCGCCGTGCCCCGGCCGCCGAACACACCGACGCCGACTGGGAGTTGGTGCTCCAGGTCAACCTCAACGCCCAGTTCGTCCTGTCCCGTGCGGTCGGCGCGGCGATGGTCGCACGCGGCCAGGGGAAGGTCATCTTCACGGCGTCGCTGCTCAGCTTCCAGGGCGGTATCACCGTGCCCGGCTACACCGCCGCCAAGCACGGCATCGCGGGCCTGACCAAAGCGCTGGCCAACGAGTGGGCGCCGCACGGTGTGAACGTCAACGCCATCGCCCCCGGCTACATCGCCACCGACAACACCCAGGCCCTCCAGGACGACCCGGTGCGCAGCAAGGCGATCCTGGACCGCATCCCGGCCGCCCGCTGGGGCAGCGCCGACGACCTCGCGGGCGCCACCGTGTTCCTCGCCTCGGACGCCGCCGCCTACGTCCACGGCGTCGTCCTGCCCGTGGACGGCGGATGGCTCGGCCGATGAGCGGCACATCCCGGGTCACCGTACTGGCCGGATCCCGCCTCCTGCCCGTGCTGACCGTGCCGTCCACCGCGAGCGCCGGCCCGCCGGCCGACGCGCTCGCCACGGGCGGTGCCCGGTGCGCGGAGGTCACCTTCCGCACCCCGGGAGCCGAACAGGTGGTCAAGGAGATGGCCGCCCATAGTGGGCTGACCGTCGGCGCCGGCACCGTCCTCACGCCCGAGCAGGTGGAGCGGGCACCCGTGTACCGCTTCCGGGCGCCGCCCTGACCAGCCCCTTTTCTTCGAGTACCTTCACCGACTCGCGCACGACGGTCCGACTGACGGCGAACTCTTCGCACAGCACCGCCTCGATGGGCAGCGCGGAGGTCGGGGGAAAGGCCCCGCCCACGATCCGGTCGACGAGACAGGTCACCACGGTGTCGCTGAGCCGGCCGGTCTGCCGTCGGGGAACGGCTCCGAGCGACCCTCCGAGGGCGCAGGTGCCAGTCGTTGACGACGGGCCGGGGTACCGGGGCGTGCCGCTCCTTGTGATCATCAAATGGGACAACCCACACCTTGCGGATTACATCATTCGTATGATGAAATCCCTCCGCCCCGGCGAAACGCCGGTGAAACATGGCCGAATTCCCGCCGGGTCGCGACCGCGATGGGACCAGGCACGGTGCGCATCACCGAAGGAGCCCTCGTGCTTTCACTCCGAAGAACGATCCCATCACGCCGCTCCCGCCCCCGCCCCCGGCCGCGGATTCGCGCCGCGGCCGCGGCGACGGCGCTCGTCGGCGCCCTGCTCTCCGCGGTCGTGTCCGCCGGAGCGGCGCAGGCGGCGGCCATGACGACGCTCTACGCGTCGCCCTCGGGTACCGGCACCGCCTGTTCCTCCACCCAGCCGTGTTCGATCACCCAGGCGAAGACCTCGGTGCGTGCGATCAACGCCGGCATGACCGGCGACATCGTCGTGCAGTTGGCGGACGGTACCTACCGCCTCTCCGCCCCGCTCTCCTTCACCGCCGCCGACTCGGGCAACAACGGCCACACGGTGGTGTGGAAGGCCGCCCCCGGTGCGAACCCGATCATCTCGGGGGCACAGAAGGTAACCGGCTGGTCGCAGTTCGACGCGTCCAAGGACATCTGGCGCGCCAATGTCGGTACCGGCTTCGACACCCGCCAGCTCTACGTCGACGGCCTGCTCGCCACCCGGGCGCGCACCCAGGTCACCCGCTCGGACCTGACCTTCAATCCGACCGGGTTCACCTTCACCAATTCCGCACTGAGCTACCTGAACACGCTGGCCAACCAGAGCCGGGTGGAGCTCGAGACGCTCAACAGCTGGACCGACCGCTACATGCCCGTGCAGAGCATCAGCAACAACACGTTCACCATGCAGCAGCCCGCCTGGGACAACAACACCTGGGGCTGGGACACCGTCCAGTCCCCGTTCCGCAAGGGACCGGCGTACCTGGAGAACGCCTACGAATTCCTCGATGCCGCAGGGGAGTGGTATCTGAACACCGCCACCGGCTACCTCTACTACAAGCCGCTGGCGGGCCAGGACCTCAGCACTGCTGACGTGGAGCTGCCGCGTCTGGAGTCGCTCATCAGCGTCGGCGGCACCTACAGTGCGCCGGCCCACGACCTGTCGTTCGTCGGTGTGCAGTTCTCCCACACGAGCTGGCTGCACCCGAGCACCAACGAGGGCTGGGCCGACCAGCAGACCGGCGGGTACATCCAGGGCAACTGGAACAGGCCCTCGGATGCCTTCACCTCCTGCAAAGCCGGATGCAGCCTGTTCGAGGCGACCCGGCCGAACCAGCTGCAGATGCCCGCGGCGGTACAGGTGTCCGCAGCGAACCACGTGACGTTCAGCGCCGACAAGTTCATCGGCCTCGGCCAGGAAGGCCTCGGCATCGGCGAGGACGCCAATGCGAACACCTCAGGTGTCGGCCTGGGAGCCGGCGACATCACCGTCATCGGCTCGCTCTTCAACCAGATCGCGGCCGGCGGCGTCATCGTCGGCGGCTACCAGGCAGACGCGCACCACCCCAGTGACGTCCGGATGACGAACAAGAACATCACCATCAAGGACAACCTCATCCACGACGTCGCGCTCGACTACCGTGACAACGACGCGATTCTCGCCACATACACCACCAACGCCGTGATCAGCTACAACGAGGTGTACAACCTGCCCTATACCGGCATCAGCATCGGCGAGGGGTGGGGAGTCAACGACCCGGGCGGCAGCCAGGACTACGTCAACCGGGGTCTGTACAACTACCAGCCGATCTACAACACCCCGACGACAGCCACGGGGAACTCGGTCACGGCCAACTACGTGCACGACTTCCTGCAGTCGATGAACGACGGCGGCTGCTTCTACACGCTGTCGGCGAACCCCTCCAGTGTGTTCGACCAGAACTACTGCACCAACGGCCCCAACTTCAACGGCATGTACTTCGACGAGGGATCGCGGTACATCTCCGCCACCAACAATGTCTTCAACGTCGGACCGTACGCCCACCAGAACGCCACCAGCACCAACAACACCGGCAATTTCACCCTGACCAACAACTGGGCCACGAAGGACGGCGACGTCACTGACGGCAACCGCGGCAGCGTGGTCAGCGGCACGGTGATCGTCACGGGCGGTGCCTGGCCGTCGGGCGCCCAAACGGTCATGAACGCGGCCGGTCTGGAACCCGCGTACCAGTACCTCAAGTACCCGGTGACCGCTCCCTACTCCAGCTTCGCGGTGAACTCGCCGGCCACCTTCAGCCAGGCGAACGGCCAGTTCGCGATCACCGAAGCCGGGACCGACGTCTGGGGTGCCGGCGGACAGCACGACGACCAGTACGGGGCCATCTACCAGAACCGAGCGTTCACCAACGGCACCACCGTGACCACCAAGGTGAGCCAGCTGGACAACACCAACGCCTGGGCAAAAGCGGGCATCATGGTGCGTAACAACATGACGGCCGTCGGCAGCTCGGCGGGGTACGCGGTCATGGCCGTCACGCCGGGCAATGGAGTCGTTCTCGGGTACGACTCCAACGGTGACGGATACCTCGACACCAACGTGAGGACCGCGGGCATCACGGCACCGGTCTGGTTGCGGCTCACCCGCACGGGCAACCAGGTCAGCGGGTACTACTCCACCAACGGGACCACCTTCACCCAGGTCGGCTCGGCGGTGAACCTGTCCGGGGCCAACGCGATCGAGGACGCGGGCGTCTTCCATAGCTCCCACGACGTCAACGTCCCGGGCACGGCCACCTTCGGCAGCCTGAGCATCACCACGTCCCCGCTCGCCGGATACGCGAACATCCCGGCCCTCCTCGACCAGCACCAGAGCCAGCTCTCGATCACCGGCGCCGGGGCCGACGTCTGGGGTGTCGCGCCGCAGCACGACGACCAGTACGGGGCCGTCTACCAGAGCCAAGCGTTCAGCAGCGGCACCACCGTGACTGTCAAGGTGGACCAGATGGACGACGCCAACGCCTGGGCAAAAGCGGGCATCATGGTGCGTAACAACATGACGGCCGCAGGCAGTTCAGCGGGGTACGCGGTCATGGCCGTCACGCCGGGCAATGGAGTCGTTCTCGCGTACGACTCCAACGGTGACGGATACCTCGACACCAACGTGAGGACCGCGGGCATCACGGCACCGGTCTGGTTGCGGCTCACCCGCACGGGCAACCAGGTCAGCGGGTACTACTCCACCAACGGGACCACCTTCACCCAGGTCGGCTCGGCGGTGAACCTGTCCGGGGCCAACGCGACCGAGGACGCGGGCGTCTTCCACACCTCCCACGACAACAAGATCTCGGGTACGGCCAACTTCAGCGGCCTGAGCATCACCACGTCTCCGTAGCCAGTTCTCCATCAGTCGGGCAGAGGGTGTTCAAGATCATCTTGCGACGCAAGACTTGAACACCCTCTCGACCACACCGTACGTAAGCTTGGTGTTTAACCTCGACCGTTCACCTGACCCGCTGATCTTGGTTCGTTCCCGGGACAGGCGGGACGGCCGTTCTTCACGCTTCGAGGTGTCGAGTGACGTCGTGTGAAGGAACGGCCGCTGGTGAAGAGTCTCGCCGCTGAACAGTCCGCTGACGCCGCGTTGGGTGTCCTGTCCCACTTTCGTGTCCAGTTCTACGACTGTCTGTACACCCGGGCGGATGCGCTTTTCGAGCTCGCCGACGCGGTGCTGTGCTCGGACGCCCGGTCACCTCGCTGGCCGAGTTGACGCTCACGGCCGAGCATCGGCGCGGGCACGGAGCGATGTACGACGCGATCAATCACGGCTGGCTGGAGCCGCGCCGCCTGTGCAGGCTGCCGGCCTCCACGCCGCTGCCGCGTGCCGCCGACGGGCGGATCGTGCTCGCGGTGGACGTGAGCAACTGGCTGCGTCCCGACGCCCCCACCAGCCCGGAGTTGCTGTTCTGCCACGTCTACGGGCGGGGCCGCAGCGCGGATCAGTTCATCCCCGGCTGGCCCTACTCCTTCGTCTCCGCGCTGGAGACGGGACGCACGTCCTGGACGGCTGTGTTGGACGCGATCCGGCTCGGCCCGTGCGACGATGCCACCGCGGTGACCGCCGCCCAGCTGCGCGAGGTGGTCACCCGGCTGGTGCACGCCGGGCAGTGGCGGCCCGGCGACGCGGACATCCTCGTTGTCATGGACACCGGCTACGACGTCACCCGTCTTGCCTGTGTCCTGGCCGACCTGCTCGTCGAGCTGGTCGGCCGGCTCCGCTCGGACCGCGTCATGCTCCGGGATGCCGGTCACGCCCACACTCAGCTCCGCCTTGCCCGGCCCCTCGCCGAGGACCTTCGTCGGCCCTGGGAGCGGCCGGCCGAGCCTCGTCGCCTCACCCCTGCCCGGGTTCGGCGGGGGTTCCGCCACCTCCGCGTGAAGACCGCCCGTCCCGCCGACGTGCCCAGACCCTCCAAGCCCGGACCCGGACGCCCACCTGGCTCGAAGAACCGCGGGCCAGCCCCACGTCACGAGCCTGGGAAGACCGTGAAACGAATCGAAACCCTCACCGAACACGTCCGCCTGAAACAGCAGCGAGGTTAATGATCAAGGTAAGAAACTTGGGGGACCAGCCATGCCGGGCCCGGAGGCCAGCGGCCCTCTTGCAGGACCGCGAAGAAGATAACGGGGGTTGACCTGCAGTCGGTCGAGGCGGACGCCGTCGTCGGCGCCGACAGCCGCGGCTACGACGGGGGCAAGCAGGTCGACGGGCGCAAGCGGCACGTCGTGGTCGACACCCTCGGCCTGCTGCTGGGGGTGACGGTCACCGCTGCGGATGTCGGCGACCGCACCGCCGCTCAGGTCCTGCTGGCGCGGGTGGCCGCCGAGCACCACCGCCTCGCCCTCGTCCGGGCCGACGGCGGCTGCACCGGCAGCCTCGTCGAGCACTGCCTGGCCGCGTTCGCCTTGGTCCTTGCCATCGTCAGGTGCAGCGACGACATGCGCGGCTTTGTGGTGCTGCCCAGACGGTGGATCGTCGGACGCCTTTTCGCCCTCCTGACGCGCAGCCGCCGCCTGGCCCGCGACTACGAGCGGTGCACCGCCATTGCCGAGGCGATGATCCTGTGGTCGATGACCGTGGTCATGACCCTTCGTCTGGCCCAGGACCGGGCCGATGCGGGCCGGGCTGAGCCTGCGGTCCTGCCGCAGCCGGCACACCCGGTCCTCCACTGGCACCGGGGTGCGGTGCGGCCTGCTGGAACGGTCCAGCAGCCCGGCCTCGTCCTCACGGCGCCAGCGGCGGATCCACTTGTCGGCCGTGGCCCGCGAGGTGCCCCTCTCGGCGGCCACATGAGCGACAGGACGGCCGAGCGGACGCGTTCGACGAGCAACCGCCTGCCATGAACGGTCAGCCGGGCATTGTGGTAGGACACGAAGACCTCCGTGCGGTGTGCTCCTGGGCAGCTCCACCACATCGGAGGTCTTCGCCATGTTCAAGACACGCCAGTGTCAACAACGCTCGTGATCAATACAGCTAGCCAGTGACGCGTTGGAAGGTCCATCGCTGGTTGGTGCTGCCCCTGTCGGCGTACTGGATCAGCGCGGCGCCGTCGGCCGTGCTGCCTCCGCTGACGTCGAGCACCTTGCCGCTGTTGCGGTTGACCACGACGAACACGCCACCGGTCACGGGACGCAGCTGCCACTGCTGGCTGGTCCGGCCGTCGGCGGTCGCCTGCACGACCCGCGCGCCGTCCGCGGTCGAGGAGCCTGATACGTCGAGGACCTTGCCGCTGCGGACGCAGGTGATGGTGTGGTAGCCGTCCGCTGTGGACTGGAAGGTCCAGTGCTGGTTCGATGCGCCGGTGTCGGGCCACTGGATGACGCCGGCGCCGTCCGCGGTCGACCCACCGGAGACATCGGCGACCTTGCCGCTGCGCACGCTGACGCATTTGTAGGCCCTGGTGGGGGCGATGGTGTACTGCATGGAGTCGAAGTCGACGTAGCCGGTGTTGTTGGGGTTGTAGGTGTACAGGCCGATCCGGTCGCCGCGGTATCCGCCCCAGGTGAGCTGGTAGGTGCCGCCGAAGGCGGTGTATGTGTTGCCGTCGAGGCTGTAGGAGAACTGGCTGACGCCGTTCACGTCCCAGGTGGTGCGCAGCCACACGGCGTTCTGCGAGACCACCGGGCCGTAGGTCAGGGTGCCGCCGACGTTCTGGGCGATCGTGGTGGTGGTCCCGGAGCGCCGCACGCCCAGTCCGGCGTAGGTGGCGGCGTAGTGGCACAGTCCGGCGTGCTGGCCGTCGGCGAGGCCGTCCAGTTCGAGGCGGACGGTCACCGTCGCGCCGCCCGCATTGCGCAGCACCCGTTGGGTGAGGGTGTTGCCGACCTTGGTCAGGTTGTCGGCCGCGAGCGGGGCGAACGCCTTGAGCCGGAGGTAGCCGGGGCGTTCGGTCAGTGACCAGTGGTCGGCGCGGGGCTGGTAGTACCACTCCCACTGCGGCTTGATGCTGCTGTCGGTGAACAGGTCACCAGTCACCACGGGGGGCAGCGCGTCCAGCGGCAGGCCGGGTGTGCCGCCGGCGGGCACGGGGCCGGTCCAGACCATGTTGCCGATGCCGTCCGTGCCGACCTGGCCCAGGATCGGCCAGCCGTCCACCCAGGTCACCGGGAGCAGGGACAGCGGCCGTCCCTCCCAGGCGCCGTGGCCGTGGTGGGTGACGAAGTACCAGGTGCCGTCCGGGGCCTGTACCAGGCCGCCCTGGTTGGGTTCGCGGTCCACGTTGGCGTTGACGTGTTCCAGCTGTTTGGTCTCGTAGGGGCCGTAGAGGCTGGAGCTGCGGTTCATCATCAGCACCCGGCCCTCGGACTTCACCTCGCTGTACAGGTGGTAGTAGAGGCCGTTGATCTTGTACAGCTTGTTGGCCTCGCTGCCCGGTGACTGGTGGATGACCGTGGGCGAGCCGACCAGGGACTTGCCGTCCGCGGACAGCTGGAACAGGTTGATCTTGTAGCTGTCCGAGTAGTGGCTGGTGACGAGGTAGCCCTGGCCGTCGTCGTCCCAGAACGGGCACGGGTCGTCCCAGCCGGAGGTCCGCCACACCGCCGTCAGTGGATCCCACGGCCCGGACGGCGAGGGGGCCGATGTCATGAAGAAGCCTTCGTCGGGGGTGTTGAAGTACACCCAGTACCGGCCCGCGTGATAGCGGATGGCCCCGGCCCACACACCGCGGCCGAAGCGGTTCATCTGGTCCCAGTTCAGCGCCGGCCCGATCTGGGTGAGATCACCCACCGCGCCGCCGAGAGTGCGCCAGTTGACCAGGTCCTTCGAGTGCAGCACGGCCACGCCGGGCGAGTACCCGAACGTGCTGGTGATGCCGTAGTAGTCGTTGCCGACCCGGATGCAGTCCCAGTCGCTGAAGTC
>NZ_JBITJV010000051.1:0-55728 GCF_044460385.1 Streptomyces sp. NPDC050121
CCCGCTACGACGTCGGCAAGACCGTCAAACGCCCCGAGACCCTCAAGGCCATCGGCCGCCCTGGCAGATCCTGGTAGATAAAGAACAAGCTGAGACGAAGCGGGGATCGAAGCGGGCATCCGAGACCTCGCACGACTGCGCGGCGGTACGACGAAGGGGCGCCCCGAGTGATCGGGGCGCCCCTTCGTGATGTCGTGACCTGGGACAGGCGACTCAGCGGGCCTTGCCGCCGCCGCCCTTCGGCAGCCGCATGCCCTTGGGCATCGGCCCCTTCGGCAGCGGCATGTTGCTCATCAGGTCGCCCATGGCGCGCAGCCGGTCGTTGGTGGCCGTGACCTGCGGGCCGGCCAGGACGCGCGGGTACTTCAGCAGGGTGGTGCGCAGCTTCTTCAGCTCGACCTGACCCTCGCCCGTACCCACGATCACGTCGTGCACCGGGACGTCCGCGACGATGCGGTTCATCTTCTTCTTCTCGGCGGCCAGCAGGCTCTTCACCCGGTTCGGGTTGCCCTCGGCGACCAGGACGATGCCGGCCTTGCCGACGGCCCGGTGCACCACGTCCTGGCTGCGGTTCATCGCCACCGCGGGGGTCGTCGTCCAGCCCCGGCCGATGTTGTCGAGGACGGCCGCGGCCGCGCCGGGCTGTCCCTCCATCTGACCGAACGCGGCCCGCTCGGCCCGGCGCCCGAACACGATCGCCGTCCCGAGGAAGGCGAGCAGGAAGCCCAGGATGCCGAGGTAGACCGGGTGGCCGATCAGGAAACCGATCGCGAGAAAGACACCGAAGATGAGGAGGAAGACGCCCGCGAGTACCAGGCCGATCGTCTTGTCGGCCTTGCGGGTCATCTTGTACGTCAGGGCGATCTGCTTCAGTCGCCCGGGGTTAGCGGCGTCCGCCGCGCTGTCACTTCTCGCCATGCCACGAAGTCTACGTGCCCTCTCCAGCGCCTACGACGGCAGGAGGGGAGCTGTGCGGCGGGGGATCAGGGGTTGGCCGGCGGTCAGGGGTGGGTGGAGGTCAGGGGTGCGGTGACCGCCTCGAGGACGCGCTGCGCCTCGACCCGGTCCTTGGCGCGACGACGGTCCTCCAGTACGGAGGTCCAGGCGTTGCGACGGGCGGTGCGCTGGCCGCTGCTCATGAGCAGCGACTCGACGGCCCGCAGTGCGTCGGTGAAGGTCGGGATCGCGGTGGCGGATACGGGCGCGGCCTGCATGGTGGAGGTCCCCCTCGGGCGGCTTCGGGTAAGGGCGGCGTGGTGCACGTGATGTGATACGAGCGTCACTGATTGGTGTTACCAGGGCGTGACCGACCGGTCAAACACGAATGAAGCCTTGATGCGCAGGGCCGAAACGCTGACGCGGCCCCGACGACGCCCTCATCTGCGAGGACGGCCGGGACCGCGTCATATCGGTCACTACTGGCGAGTAGGGGCTTGTGCGCGAATTCACACACTCGGCGTGCAGCCGTACGGCGCAAGCGAGGTGACGTCGTGTCAGACAGCCTGGGCGGCGATGAAGGAACCGCGCTTCTCGACGGCCATCTGATAGAGGCGCCCGGCACGGTAGGAGGACCGTACCAGCGGACCCGACATCACGCCGGAGAAGCCGATCTGCTCGGCCTCCTCCTTCAGCTCAACGAACTCGTGCGGCTTGACCCAGCGCTCGACGGGGTGGTGGCGCACGGAGGGCCGCAGGTACTGCGTGATGGTGACCAGCTCGCAGCCGGCCTCGTGCAGCTGCCGGAGCGCGTCGCTGACCTCCTCGCGGGTCTCGCCCATGCCGAGGATCAGGTTCGACTTGGTGACGAGGCCGTAGTCGCGGGCGGCCGTGATGACGTTCAGTGAACGCTCGTAGCGGAAGCCGGGGCGGATCCGCTTGAAGATCCGCGGGACCGTCTCCACGTTGTGCGCGAAGACCTCGGGCCGCGAGGAGAAGACCTCGGCGAGCTGCTCCGGGACGGCGTTGAAGTCGGGAGCGAGGAGCTCGACCTTGGTGCGGCCGGCCTCGCGCTCGGCGGTCTGCCGGTGGATCTGGCGGACCGTCTCGGCGTAGAGCCACGCCCCGCCGTCCGCCAGGTCGTCGCGTGCGACGCCGGTGATGGTGGCGTAGTTCAGGTCCATCGTGACGACGGACTCACCGACGCGCCGCGGCTCGTCGCGGTCCAGCGCCTCGGGCTTGCCGGTGTCGATCTGGCAGAAGTCGCAGCGCCGGGTGCACTGGTCGCCGCCGATGAGGAAGGTGGCCTCGCGGTCCTCCCAGCATTCGTAGATGTTCGGGCAGCCGGCTTCCTGGCAGACGGTGTGCAGGCCCTCGCTCTTCACGAGGTTCTGCATCTTCGTGTACTCGGGGCCCATTTTCGCCCGGGTCTTGATCCACTCGGGCTTGCGCTCGATGGGGGTCTGGCTGTTGCGGACCTCCAGGCGCAGCATCTTGCGTCCGTCGGGTGCGACTGCGGACACGACCGGCTCCCTAACGATTGATTCTTCGGCGTCCCCCAGGGTACGCCCGTGGATTTGAAAGACCGCTGCGGCGTCAGGCTGCCGGTGTTCTCTCGATTTCCCGCGGCTTCGGTTCCGCGTTCTCCAGGACGTCCCTCAGGTGCCGTTCCACCACCGGCAGGACCTCCTCGATCGTGACGTCGCGGCCCAGCTCGCCGGCGAGGGAGGCGACGCCCGCGTCCCGGATGCCGCACGGGATGATCCGGTCGAACCACTTGTTGTCCGGGTTCACGTTGAACGAGAAGCCGTGCATGGTGACGCCCTTGGCGACCCGGATGCCGATCGCGCCCACCTTCCGGTCCTCCCGCCGCTGACCGGCGTTGGACGGCGCGTACTCCGGCCCGTTCAGCCGGGGGTCGAACTCCTCGTCGGTGAGCCGGGGGTCGAAGTCCAGCGACAGACCGCCGAGCGAGGGACGCTGCTCCACCGGGTCGCCGAGCACCCACACCCCGCTCCTGCCCTCGACCCGGGAGGTCTGCACGCCGAACTCCGCGCAGGTGCGGATCAGGGCGTCCTCCAGACGCCGCACATGGGCGACGACGTCCACCGGGCGCGGCAGCTTCAGGATCGGGTAGCCCACCAGCTGGCCCGGCCCGTGCCAGGTGATCTTGCCGCCGCGGTCCACGTCGACCACCGGGGTGCCGTCCAGGGGTCGCTCGTCGTCGGCGGTGCGCCGGCCGGCCGTGTAGACCGGGGGGTGCTCCAGGAGCAGCACGGTGTCCGGGACCTCGTCGGCGAACCGGGCCGCGTGCACCCGGCGTTGCTCGTCCCACGCCTCCCGGTACTCGACGGCGTCCCCGCCGAACCCCATCCGGACGAACCGCAACTCGCTCACGGCAAGCGCCTCCCTGAAAGTCGTCAGGCGCGTTACGCGCCCAAGCCACTGTACGTCCGCGCCCTCCGCGTCCTTCGGGCCCTCCGCGTCAGCCGCACGCTCAATCCTCACACGATCGGATGAATGAGCCCCGAGATGTGCGAGCGGCTGCTTACTCTCCGCTACATTCGCGCCGTTCATGAGGCCAAAAGGGCTGATCACAGCATCAGCGCACTTCATCCGGGCACGTCACAGGCCCGGGAGGCAGGAGACCGCACCGCAGATGACGGAACGACCCGCGCAGCGCACTCCCAACCGTCAGCTCGCCGCGCTCATCGCAGAAGCGGGCTTCTCCAACGCGGGACTGGCCCGTCGCGTCGATCAGCTCGGCCTCGAACACGGGCTGGACCTGCGATACGACAAGACGTCCGTCACCCGGTGGCTGCGCGGGCAGCAGCCCCGGGGCACCACCCCCGCCCTCATCGCCGAGGTGTTCACCCGGCGGCTGGGCCGTCGGCTCACCGCCCAGGACCTCGGTCTGGACGCCTGCGCCCCCGTCTACGCGGGCCTGGAGTTCGCCGGATCCCCCGAGGAGGCCATCGACATCGTCGGCGGGCTCTGGCGCAAGGACTCCGGCAGCCACGCCGAGCTCCGCAAGATCGCCTTCACCCCGGCGGGGCTCGTAGTGCCGAGCCGCGACTGGCTGATCGGGCGGGCCGACGAGAAGGTCGCCCGCAGTGAGCCGCCCGCCCGGCTGCCCGTCCAGGGCCGTCCGTCCGCCCGGCCCGCCGTACCCCAGCAACCCTCGTCCCCGCCGGCGCCCGCCCAGGCCTCGCCCGCACCGGCGGCCGTTCCCCGGCAGCGGGGCCACGCCACCGAGCGCGGGCCGGGCCAGCGGGTCACCGGCGGCGACATCTGCGCACTGCGCTCGGTCGGCGAGCTCTTCCGCACCCTCGACGACAGGTACGGCGGCGGCCACGCCCGGCAGGCCCTCGTGCGCTACCTGGAGCACGAGTGCGAGCCGATGCTGCGCGGCTCCTACGGCGAGCAGACCGGCCGCCGTCTGTTCGGCGCCGCCGCCGACCTGACCCGGCTCGCGGGCTGGACCTCGTTCGACATCGCCGCGCACGGTCTGGCCCAGCGCTACTTCGTCCAGGCCCTGCGGCTGTCCCAGGCCGCCGCGGACCGGGCGTACGGCTCCTTCGTCCTGGTCACCATGAGCCGTCAGGCCGTCTATCTCGGGCACGGGCGCGAGGCGGTGCAGCTCGCGCGGGTGGCCCAGCAGGGCGTCGGCACGGGCGCCCCGCCTGTCGTGCAGGCGCTGCTGCACTCGGCGGAGGCGCGCGGGCACGGTGTGCTGGGCGAGGTGCGGGCCTCGACCGCCGCGCTCGTACGGGCCGAGCGGGCGCTGGAGGCGGCCAAGGCCGGGGACGAGGTGCCGTACTGGGCGCGTTTCTTCGACGAGGCGCAGCTCGCCGACGAGTTCGGGCACTGCCACCGTGACCTGCAGCAGTTCCGGGCGGCCGTGCAGCATGCCGAACGCTCGCTCCAGCTGCGTCCCGCCGCGTACGCCCGCAGTCGGCTGTTCTGCCGCGTCGTCCTCGCCTCGGCGCGCCTCGGCCTCGGCGAGCTCGACCAGGCCTGCCAGCTCGCCGCGGAGGCCGCCGGCCAGGCGGCGGAGATGCGGTCCGTCCGCGCCCTGGAGTACGTCCGGGACTTCGAACGCCGCCTGGAGCCCTACCGGGACGCGACCCCGGCCCGCACCTACCGAGACAAGGTGGCAGCCCTGGGCTGAGCCCGGGGAATCTCAAGGGGCCTCGTCCTCAATCGCCGGACGGGCTGGGATGCCTGGCCGGTGCCGGCCCGCCCGGTCAGGCCGCTGCCTGTTCCCGGCGGGGTGTCGGTGCGGGGTCGGCCAGGTTCAGGGAACCGGCGGAGCGAAGGTCGGAGACGATCGCCGCCGCCGCCCGGTGCGCGGAGTGCAGTGCGCCCTGGACGGTGCTGGTGTCCCGATGGTCCCCGCACACGTACAGCCCCGCCAGCAGCCGCACCGGCCGCCGCAGGTCGTGCGGCGCCCGCATCGCCGGCACGGCCTCGGCGGTGTGATGCACGGCCAGCGTCTCCCACCGCGTGGTCGAGGCGCCGTACAGCCGGGACAGATGCTTGCGTACGGCGGTGTCGACGCCCGGCGGCGGTGTGCCGAGGACCGTGGACGAGATCAGCGCCCGCCCGCCGGGCGCCCGGCTCGGGTCCACCCGGCTGACCACCGCCGTGTGCGCGACCGGCCCGCCCCGGTCGGCGTCCAGGAGCAGCGACGCGCCGGTCTGCGGCGGGTCGTCCGTGGTGTGGTGGACGACCGTCACCGGGTGGAAGTCGGGCACCCGCAGCCCGGGCAGCAGTTCCGCCGCGGTGCGCGCGTCGGTGGCCACCAGGACGGCACGGCAGCGGAACTCACCGTGCTCGGCGGTGGTCACCGAGGTCGTCGAGACCGAGGTGACCCGCACGCCGGTGTGCACACTGCCCTCCGGCAGCGTCCGCGCGAGCAGCTCCGGCAGCACCTCGGCCCCGCCCTCCGGCAGCGACAGCCGTCCGGCCGCGAAGGCGCGCAGCGCGAGGTCCGCGCACCGGCTGGACGTTGAGAGCTCCGGGTCGCACAGCAGCGCGGCGAGCAGCGGACGCAGAAAGCCGTCGATCGTGCGGGCCGGCAGCCCACGGGCGGCGAGGGCCCGGGCGGCCGGCAACTCCGGGCGGCGGAGCAGCCGTTCGGCGGGCGTGGCCGCGAGCCGGCTGAGCGCCGCGCCCAGCCGGGCCTGGTCCATGGCGCTGCCCAGCGGCGCGCCCGCGCGTACCGGCGCGGAGCCGCCGGTGCGGGGCCTGGGCAGCGCACCCGGCCGGGGAGCGCTCGCCAGGGCGCGTACGGCGTGCAGTGCGCTCCTTGCGCTCCCCGCACCCGACTGCGCACCCGCGCGGTGATGTCGCCCGTCGCTGTGCAGCAGGACGCCCGGCGCGAACGGGCGCAGTACGAGCGCGTCCAGCCCCGGTGTCAGGGCCAGTTCGGGATACGCCGTGGACAACAGCTGCCCGATGCGGTCGAGCCGGAACCCGTCGACCTTCTCCGTCGACATCCGGCCGCCCACCCAGGGGGCGGACTCCAGGACCGCGGTCGTTACTCCTGCGCTGGTCAGCCGATGCGCCGCGGAGAGTCCGGCGACTCCTGCTCCCACCACGACGACGTCTGCCTGGTACGCGGGCTCAAGCACGTGCCCCTCCTCGAGGTTGCGCGGCCGGTGGAGACGTCATGCCCCCAACGGCCGTCCGGGATGCCCGAGTTCGGATCGAGGTTAGGGCCGTGATCGGTCAGGAACAGTCGCGCATGGGCAGAGCACGGTCGCACGGCGGTCGCATACGGTCACGCAGGGGGTCAGGCTGCCCGGATCGCGTCCTCGATCCCGGGAAATGCGAACGTGAACCCGGACTCCAGCAGCCGCTTCGGCACCACCCGCGCACTGCCCAGCACATCCCCGGCCATCTCGCCCAGCACCGTCCGCAGCACCGGCGCCGGCACCGTGAAGAGCGTCGGCCGGTGCAGCACCCGCCCCATCGCCGCCGTGATCTCACGGTTGGTCAGCGGCTCGGGCGCGGTCAGGTTGAACGGCCCCGACAGGTCGTCGCGGTCGATCAGATGCCGGATCGCCGCCACCTCGTCGTGCAGCGCGATGTACGACCAGTACTGCCGCCCGTCGCCCATCCGCCCCCCGAGCCCGGCCATGAAGAGGGGGAACAGCCGGCCCCAGGCCCCGCCCCCGCGCGCCACGACCAGCCCGGTCCGGGTGAAGACCGTACGGACGCCCGCCTCCTGGGCCGGAGCGGCCGCCGCCTCCCACTCCACGCACAGCTCCGGCAGGAAGCCGCTCCCGGCGGGCGCGCTCTCGTCCACGATCCGCTCGCCCGTCTCGCCGTACAGCCCCATCGCGCTGCCGTTGACGAACACCCGCGGCCGTCTCTCGAGCGAGGCGAGCGCCTGTGCCAGCGCGGACGTGCCGTGCACCCGGCTGTCGTGGATCAGCTTCTTGTACGCCTCGCTCCAGCGCCGGTCGCCGACCCCCGCCCCCGCCAGGTTGACCACGGCGTCGCAGCCGGCGAGCCCGGACGTGTCCACCTGCCCCCGCTCGGGATCCCAGCGCACCTCGTCCGCGCCCCGGGGCGCATGGCGCACCAGCCGTACCACCTCGTGCCCGTCCGCGGTCAGGGACCGCACCAGGGCGCTGCCGATCAGGCCGGACGCACCCGCCACCGCGATTCGCTTACGTTCCATGCGGCCATCCTGCCCGGTGAGCGGATAAAACCCCGGTCTGGTCGGCGCCCCCGCGTTCTAGGGTGGCGGCCATGCCCGAACCTTCCGCACTTCGCATACGCACCGCGGTGCTCGCTGACGACGGGGCGCTGGGTCTCGTCGACCGTCTCACCTGGTCCCCGCTGCACGCCGTGATGCCCGAGCCGCAGCCGCCCTACGACCCCTTCTTCGACGAGCAACACCCGCCCGAGGAGATCCTGGTCGCCGAACTCGACGACCGCGTGGTCGGCTACCTCCGCCTCGGCCTTCCCACCAAGCTCGACTGCAACCGGCACGTCCGGCAGATCCGGGGCCTCGCCGTCCTCGACGAGGTACGCGGCCGGGGCGTCGGGCGGGCGCTGGTCCGCGCCGCCGTCGAGGAGGCCCGCGGGCTGGGCGCCCGCCGCCTCACCCTGCGCGTCCTCGGCCACAACACCCCGGCCCGCGCGCTCTACGAGTCCGAGGGGTTCGTGGTGGAGGGCGTGCTGCCGGAGGAGTTCCTGCTGGACGGGAAGTACGTGGACGACGTGTTCATGGGCCGCTCCCTGTAGCCCGCAGAACGCACGAGGCCGGTACCGGTCAGGACTCACGAGGTGACCAGGTTGCCCGTGTCCACCGGCCGGGTCGCCGTCGCGGCCCGCGCCGCGTCGTCGGCGACCTCGGCCGCCGTCAGCACGTACCCCGTCTCGTCGTCGGAGGTGGAGCGGGCGAAGACGACGCCGTAGACCCGGCCGTCGGTGGTCAGCAGCGGGCCGCCGGAGTTGCCGGGGCGGACGGTGGAGCGGATCGAGTAGATCTCGCGGGTGACGATCCGGTCGTTGTAGATGTTCCGGCCGGTCGCCTTCACCCGGTTGGCGACCGTCGCCGCCTGGAGGTTCAGGTCGCCGTCCTGCGGATAGCCGGCGACGACCGCCGAGTCCCCGCGGGAGGCGTCGTCGTCGAAGCCCAGCACCGGCGCGTTCAGGCCCGGCACGTACAGCACGGCCACGTCCTTTTCCGGGTCGAAGAGCACCACGCGCGACTCGAACGACCGCCCCACACCGCCGATCCGTACGGTCGGGTCGTCGATGCCCGCCACCACGTGCGCGTTGGTCATCACATGCTCGCTCGCGTACACGAAGCCGCTGCCCTCGCGGCCCTGGTCGCCCGAGGAGCCCTCGATCTTCACCGTGCTCGTCTTCGCCGCGTTGGTCGCGCTCGGTGTGACGCTGTCGCCGGTGGGCTTGGCGACCTCGGCCGTCGACTCGTTCTCGAACGGGTTGAAGACCTGCGGGAAGCCCGCCTGGGTCAGCGCCGACGTGGCCCGCGAGAACCAGGTGGGCGTGGTGTCCGGCATGGCGTCCTGCACCGCGCCCAGCAGCCGTGAGTCCCGTATCGACGACGTGACCACCGGCGACGAGGACGCGCCCAGCACGCTCGCCGCCACCCACGCCACGATCAGCACCGCCACCGCGTTCGCCGCCGCCCCGCCGACCCCGTCGGCCACCCTGAGCGGCCCCCGGTCCAGCTCCCGGCGCAGCTGCAGCGCCAGCCGTCCCGCCAGCTCGTGCCCCACCACCGCGGGGACGAGGACCGTGAACACGGCAGTCACCGTCGCCGCCGTCGTCCCCGGAGTCACCAGGTCCATCAGCCACGGCAGGACCCACACGCCGATCACCGCGCCGCCCACGAACCCGGCCAGCGAGACACAGCCGGCCACCAGCCCACGCCGGTAGCCGGAGCCGGCGTAGGCCAGCACCACCAGCGTCAGCAGGATGTCGAGCAGGTCCACACGGCCCCCTTTCTCTCAGATCCCCTAGTACGTGCGGGAAGGGCCCAGTGATCAGCTACCCATCGATCACGCCCACGCGTACACCCGGAACCGGCCACGTGCGCGTGTACCTCGTAAAACGGTGTGCACCGGGAGGATGGTTCCACCAGGTGGCACAGCACACATCGCGGGCGGAGCGGAACCGGCCGACAGTGGGTCCATGTGCGCCCTTCGAGCGGCCGCCCGCGCCCGGCGGCGAACCCGAGGGCGGTCCCCGGCGCGGAGACCGGGCCCGCTCCTCGTGCTCCTGGGCTGCCTGCCGGGGCTCTCCGCCGTCGCCGCCCTGGGACTGTGCGCGGGCGGTGTCGACCACGCCGCCACGGCCGGCCCGGCCGCCCCCGACGGCAGTCGGGCCGCCCTTCCCGCCGGCGCGCACCGGGCGGGGAGGCCGCCGATCGTGCCGCGCGCCGCCTGGCTGGACGACCTCGCCCGGCACGCCCAGCCGCCCCCGCGCTACGACGACAAGGTCGTCGCCGTCTTCGTCCACCACACCGACTCGCCCAACGGCTACGACTGCGCCGACGCGCCCCGCATCATCCGCTCCCTGTACACGGGCCAGACCGCGGCCCGGGGCTGGGACGACATCGGCTACAACTTCCTCGTCGACCGCTGCGGCACGATCTACGAGGGCCGCGCGGGCGGCGTCGACCGGCCCGTCACCGGCGCCCACACCCAGGGCTTCAACCACCGCACGGCCGGTATCGCCGCACTCGGCACCTTCACCTCCACAGTGCCGGTGCCGCAGCCGATGGTCGACGCGATCGCCGCCCTGACCGCCTGGAAACTCGGCCTGTCCGGCATCGACCCGCGGGTGAAGGTCCGGCTCACCTCCAGCAACAGCCTCAGCCGCTACCGCGCCGGCACCACCGCCGCCCTCCCCGCCCTGGCGGGCCACAACGACGGCTACATGACCAGTTGCCCCGGCCGGGCCCTCACCGCCCGTCTGCCGGAGATCCGCGAGACGGCCGCCCGTCTCCAGGACCGCCTCCCGGGCGCGACGGACGCGCGCACGCTCACAGGAACGCCTTAGGCGGCGTTCAGGGTTCTCCCATCCCGGCGTCCTACGGTCATGCACAACACAAGCCGACCGGAGGTGGGGATCATGAACAGCGGCCGTACTCGGTCCACGGGGGTCACGGAGTCCACGGGAGCCACACGGGCCGGCGAGGGCCGGGAGGCCGCGCGGCAGGGCGCCGGCTGGACCAGGGCCGCCCGCGGTCCGTGGACCGTGCTCTGCGCCGTCGCCGCGGTCGTCCTGGGCCCGGCAGCGGCCACCGCGTCCGCCCTGGAGCAGGCCAACAGCGCGCCGATGCACCACGCGGTGCGGGCCGACCGGCCGCAGGCCTACATCCCCACGGACAGCACCCGCCGCAAGCTCGCGGTGTGACCCCCGGCGCGCCCCGCCGCGAGGCTCACTCCTTGAAGCGCTGCCACAGCCGGGGATACCGCTCGGCCAGCGCCCCCTCGTTCTCGAAGTTCACCGGTGTGCCCTCGGGTTCGGAGGGCGCGGGCGGAATGCCCAGGTCCGGGGCGACGGTCCCGGTGAGCTGCTCGTAGGCCTCGTCGGCCGCGTAGCCGAGTTCCTCGCCGTCGCCGTCGATCTCCTCGTCGAAGTCCTCCAGCAGGTCGGCGAGCGAGTCCGGGTCGTTGTGCAGGGCGCCCTCGAAGACCTCGCGGCCCTGCCCGATCAGCCAGCAGCGGAAGAAGTCGAAGGCGTCGTCGCTCGCCCCGTCCAGCAACAGCCAGGCCGCGCCCCACAGATCCCAGCGGTAGGCGCGGTTGTAGCGGGACTCGAAGTGCCGGGCGAAGTCGAGCACCGACTCCGGGTCCAGTCTGAGCAGCCGTTCCACGAGCAGGTCGGCCTGCTCCTCGGGATCGCCCTCGGCGGCCTCGCGGGAGGCGTCCACCAGCTCCCAGAACTCCGTCTCGTCCATCACGCGTCCAGCATCGTGCCTCAGCGTGCGGGACGCACCCGGAGTGCCCGGGATTCTCACCCCGGCCGGTACAGCTCCGCCAGTCGGGCCGCGTCCTCGGCGAAGCGTTTGCGCAGGGGCTCGGGGGAGACCACCTCGACCTCCGCCCCCAGCGCCGTGAGTTGCGTGTGCGCCACGTCCTGCGACTCCACCCGCAGCGTGAGCGTCACCCACCCCCGCCCGTCCGCCTGCCCGGCCTTCGCCAGCGCGTCCCGGGCCGCCACCGGGTCCACCGCGTGCGCCAGCCCGCGCAGGCCCGCCTCCGACAGCCGCAGCACGACCTCGTCCCGCAGGATCGAACGCGCGAACCGCTGCGCCTGCTCGACCCAGAAACCGGGAAGGTCGAACTCCTCGTCCCGGCTGAAACGATCCGTCAGGTTCTCGACGCCGACGAACCGATCGATGCGGTACGTCCGGAACGCCCCGCCGCCCCGGCCCTCCTCCCGCACCCGGGCGCACAAATACCAGACCCCCGCCTTCAGCACGAGCCCGTACGGCTCCAACTCCCGCACCACTTCCCGCCGACGCTCCCCGGCGTCGCGCCGGTACCGCGCCCGCACACACCGGTCGTCCCACACCGCGTCCGCGATCACCGTCAGCAGTCCCGGAGTCTCCGGCTCCCGGAACCACGCCGGCGCGTCCAGATGAAACCGCTGCGCCGCCGCCCGCGGTGCGTCCCGCAGCGAGGGCAGCAGAGCCGCCGACACCTTCAGCCGCGCCGCCGAGGCGACGTCCTGAAGGCCCATCTCCCGCAGCGCCCCCGGCACCCCGCTCAGGAACAGCGCCTCGGCCTCGCCGCGCCCCAGCCCGGTCAGCCGCGTCCGGTACCCGCCGATCAGCCGGTAGCCCCCGGCCCGCCCCCGCTCCGCGTACACCGGCACGCCCGCCTCCGACAGCGCCTGTGCGTCCCGCGTGACCGTACGCTCCGACACCTCCAGCTCCCGGGCCAGTTCGGCGGCGGTCATCGTCGGCCGGGACTGCAGGAGGAGCACCATCTTGATGAGGCGGGCAGCGCGCATGAGGTCATCATGGTGCGTCTTCGGCCGCGGGCCCAGAGGCGGCTGGTCGCGCAGGCGCGCCTGAGCGGACCTGTTTTTGAAGGGGCGCGGGGAACTGCGCGACCAGCCCCCACCGTCCCGCGGCCGACGCACGACCGGAAACGGTGAGGGGACCCGGCGAGCTTCAGCCGCCGGGCCCCCTCACCAACCGAGAACCCCGGGCTTACAGCCCGTAGCGCTCGCGCGCCTCCTTCACCGCCGTCGCCTTCACCTCGCCGCGGCGGGCGAGCTGCGCCAGGGCCGCCACGACGATCGACTGCGCGTCGACGCCGAAGTGGCGGCGGGCCGCCTCACGGGTGTCGGACAGACCGAAGCCGTCCGCGCCCAGCGAGGAGTAGTCCTGCTCGACCCACTGCGCGATCTGGTCCGGGACCTGACGCATGTAGTCGGAGACCGCGAGGACCGGGCCCTCGGCGCCCTGCAGGGCCCGGCGGACGTACGGCACGCGCTCCTCGCCGCGCAGCAGCGCCGCGTCGGCCTCCAGCGCGTCCCGCCGCAGCTCGGTCCAGGAGGTCGCGGACCACACGTCGGCGGCCACACCCCACTCCTCGGCGAGCAGCTTCTGCGCCGTCAGGACCCAGTGGATCGCCGTGCCCGAGCCCAGCAGCTGGATGCGCGGGGCGTTGGCCGCCGCCACGTCCAGGCCCGCCGACTCCGCCGTGTTGAAGCGGTACAGGCCCTTGACGATGCCCTCGTCGACGCCGGCGCCGGAGGGCTTGGCCGGCTGCGGAATCGGCTCGTTGTAGACGGTCAGGTAGTAGAAGACGTTCGGGTCCTCACCCGGGGCCGCCTCGCCGTACATCCGGCGCAGACCGTCCTTGACGATCGTCGCGATCTCGTAGGCGAACGCCGGGTCGTAGGAGAGGGCGGCCGGGTTCGTCGCGGCGATGACCGGGGAGTGGCCGTCGGCGTGCTGGAGGCCCTCGCCGGTCAGCGTGGTCCGGCCCGCGGTGGCGCCGACGAGGAAGCCGCGGCCGAGCTGGTCGCCGAGCTGCCACATCTGGTCGGCCGTGCGCTGCCAGCCGAACATCGAGTAGAAGATGTAGAACGGGATCATCGCCTCACCGTGCGTGGAGTACGCGGTGGACGCGGCGATGAAGTCGGCCATCGAACCGGCCTCGGTGATCCCCTCGTTGAGGATCTGGCCGTTCTTGGCCTCCTTGTAGTACATCAGCTGGTCACGGTCGACCGGCTCGTACGTCTGGCCCTTGGGCGAGTAGATGCCCAGGGAGGGGAAGAGGCTCTCCATGCCGAAGGTGCGCGCCTCGTCGGGGACGATCGGCACCCAGCGCTTTCCGGTCTCCTTGTCGCGGACCAGGTCCTTGACCAGCCGGACGAAGGCCATGGTGGTGGCCACGTTCTGGGAGCCGGAACCCTTGTCGAAGGAGGCGAAGGCCTTCTCGGCAGGGGCCGGCAGCGGGGCGAGCGCATGCGTGCGGCGGGCCGGGGCCGGGCCGCCGAGCGCGGCGCGCCGCTCCTGGAGGTAGCGCACCTCGGGGGAGTCGGCGCCGGGGTGGCCGTAGGGCACGACCCCGTCGGTGAACTGCGCGTCGGAGATCGGCAGTTCCAGCAGGTCGCGCATCGCCTTGAACTCGTCCACCGTCAGCTTCTTCATCTGGTGGTTGGCGTTCTTCGACGCGAAGCCCTCGCCGAGGGTGTGGCCCTTGACGGTCTGGGCCAGGATGACGGTCGGCGCGCCCTTGAACTCGACGGCCGCCTTGTACGCGGCGTACACCTTGCGCGCCTCGTGGCCACCGCGGGAGAGGTGGAAACACTCGAGGATCTTGTCGTCGGACAGCAGCTTGGCCATCTCGACGAGCGCCGGGTCCTTGCCGAAGAAGTCCTGGCGGATGTAGGCGGCGTCGCGCGTCTGGTACGTCTGCACCTGCGCGTCGGGTACCTCGCGCAGGCGGCGCACGAGGGCGCCGGTGGTGTCGAGCGCGAACAGCTCGTCCCAGGCGGAACCCCACAGCGTCTTGACGACGTTCCAGCCGGCGCCGCGGAACTGCGCCTCCAGCTCCTGCACGATCTTGAAGTTGGCGCGGACCGGGCCGTCGAGCCGCTGCAGGTTGCAGTTGATGACGAAGGTCAGGTTGTCCAGGCCCTCGCGGGAGGCGAGTGCGAGTGCCGCCGTGGACTCGGGCTCGTCCATCTCGCCGTCACCGAGGAACGCCCACACGTGGGACGCGGAGACGTCCTTGATGCCGCGGTTGGTGAGATAGCGGTTGAAGCGCGCCTGGTAGATGGCGGAGAGCGGTCCGAGACCCATGGAGACGGTGGGGAACTCCCACAGCCAGGGCAGACGGCGCGGGTGCGGGTACGACGGGAGGCCGTTGCCGCCGGCCTCCTGGCGGAAGTTGTCCAGATGGGACTCGTTCAGCCGGCCGTCGAGGAAGGCGCGGGCGTAGATGCCGGGGGAGGCGTGGCCCTGGATGTAGAGCTGGTCGCCCGATCCGTCGGCCTCCTTGCCCTTGAAGAAGTGGTTGAAGCCGGTCTCGTAGAGCCAGGCGGCGGAGGCGAAGGTGGCGATGTGGCCGCCGACGCCGTACTTGCTGCCCCGGGTCACCATCGCGGCCGCGTTCCAGCGGTTCCACGCGGTGATCTTCCGCTCCATCTCCTGGTCACCGGGCGCGGAGGGCTCGGCAGCGGTGGGGATGGTGTTGACGTAGTCCGTCTCGAGCAGCTTGGGCAGCGCGATGCCGTTGCCCTCGGCACGCTCCAGCGTGCGCCGCATCAGATACGCGGCACGGTGCGGCCCGGCCGCCTTGGTGACGGCGTCCAGCGAGGCCTGCCATTCGGCGGTCTCCTCCGGGTCCCGGTCGGGGAGCTGGTCGAGCGCGCTCGGCTGGATGGCCTTGGGGTCGGTCATGTCGCCGCCTTCCTCAGTCGAAGGGGTTCCCTATGGGGTATGGGGGGTGCCCTTGGTCTTTGGCAGGACAGGGCGTGGGCTCGGGTGCGGTGTCGGTGTGCGACTGCGCCGGCCCGTCGGCGACTGTAACTCCCTGATCGATGATCGATCAAAGGGTTGAAGGGCAAAACCTCTCGATTACGAGAAAGTCGGCACCCGGTGCCTTTCGGGCAGGCACCGGGTGCCGCCCATTTTCCGTCGTTTCCGCAGGTGAGCGCAGGTGAGCGGCTGACTGCTCGACTGGTGGCCGCAAGGTCACGCCCGCGGCGCGCAGCCCAGGACATGCGCCTTCACCAACTCCGCGATGCGCGGGTCGCGCCGCTTGAACGCGGCCACCAGCTCCTCGTGCTCCTCCGCGTACGACTGCTGCACGGTGCCCAGCCAGCGGATGGACAACGCCGTGAACACCTCGATGCCGAGGCCCTCCCAGGTGTGCAGCAGCACCGAGTTTCCGGCCGCCCGCACCAGCTCCCGGTGGAAGCCGACGGTGTGCCGCACCTGGCCCGTCCCGTCGGCCGCGCGGTCGGCCTCGTACAGGGCGACGACATGCGGTTCCAGGGCCGAGCAGTCCTCGGCGAGCCGCTGGGCGGCCAGCTCCGCCGCGATCGCCTCCAGACCGGCCCGGACGGGGTAGCTCTCCTCCAGGTCGGCGGCCGTCAGGTTGCGCACCCGCACCCCCTTGTTCGGCGCGGACTCGATCAACCGCAGCGACTCCAGCTCCCGCAGCGCCTCCCGCACCGGCGTCTGGCTGACCTCCAGCTCGGTCGCGATCCGCCGCTCCACGATCCGCTCGCCCGGCTTCCAGCGCCCGCTGACGATCCCCTCCAC
Organism: Streptomyces sp. NPDC050121; assembly: GCF_044460385.1. Classification (NCBI taxonomy): domain Bacteria; kingdom Bacillati; phylum Actinomycetota; class Actinomycetes; order Kitasatosporales; family Streptomycetaceae; genus Streptomyces; species Streptomyces sp. NPDC050121. Next base: position 16,223 of record NZ_JBITJV010000051.1, read on the forward strand.
GATGTGCTCGCGGATCTGTTCGCGCAGCGAGTGGACGACGGGCGCGGTCATGAGGGCTCCTTCGAGCAGGGGCCGCCCCTCGGCCCCGGGGGCGTCTGACGCTTAGACAATACGGCCGTGAGCGCTTTCCAGATGGGCACGTGGGGGTGCTTTTACGCAGGTGAGACGAGACTTACATGGTGCCGGAACGACGAGCGCCCCCGCCCGGAAATCTCCGGACGGGGGCACCCATGGCTGAACCTCAGGGGTTACAGGCCGAGCTCGACCTCGAACTCGCCCGCCTCCAGGATCGCCTTGACCGCGGTCAGGTAACGGGCCGCGTCGGCGCCGTCGACCAGGCGGTGGTCGTAGGACAGGGTCAGGTACGTCATGTCGCGGACGCCGATGACCGTGCCCTCCTCCGTCTCGATGACGGCCGGACGCTTGACCGTGGCGCCGATGCCGAGGATCGCGACCTGGTTCGGCGGCACGATGATCGTGTCGAACAGCGCGCCGCGCGAGCCGGTGTTGGAGATGGTGAAGGTCGCGCCGGACAGCTCGTCCGGAGTGATCTTGTTCGCCCGGACCTTGCCCGCCAGATCGGCGGTGGCCTTGGCGATGCCGGCGATGTTCAGGTCGCCCGCGTGCTTGATGACCGGGGTCATCAGGCCCTTCTCCGAGTCCACCGCGATACCGACGCTCTCGGTGTCGAAGTAGGTGATCGTGCCCTCTTCCACGTTGATCCGGGCGTTGATGGCCGGGTGGGCCTTCAGCGCCTGGGCCGCCGCCTTCACGAAGAACGGCATCGGGGAGAGCTTGACCCCCTCGCGCGCGGCGAAGGAGTCCTTGGCCTGGGCGCGCAGCCGCATCAGGCGGGTGACGTCGACCTCGACGACCGACGACAGCTGCGCCTGCTCGTGCAGCGCCTTGACCATGTTGTCGCCGATGACCTTGCGGATGCGCGGCATCTTGACGGTCTGGCCGCGCAGCGGGGAGGCCTCGAGCTTCGGGGCCTTCTTCGCGGCGGCGGCAGGCGCCGCAGCGGCCGGAGCCGGGGCAGCGGCGGCGGCCTTCGCGGCCTCGGCGGCGGCGAGGACGTCCTGCTTGCGGATCCGACCGCCTACGCCGGTGCCCTTGACGGCGGCCAGGTCGACGCCGTTCTCGGCGGCGAGCTTGCGCACCAGCGGGGTCACGTACGCACCCTCGTCGGTGGCCTGCGCGGCGGGCGCGGGCGCGGGCGCCGGGGTGACCGGAGCCGGAGCGACCGGGGCGGGCGCCGGAGCGGCCGGAGCCGGGGCAGCGGCGACCGGCGCGGGCGCCGGAGCGGCGGGGGCCGGAGCCGGAGCCGGAGCGGCCGGAGCCGGAGCGGCCGGGGCCGGGGCAGCGGCGGCGGGCGCCGGGGCCGGGGCAGCGGGCGCCGGAGCAGCCGCGGGGGCCGCGCCCGGGGCGCCGATGACGGCGAGCTTGGCGCCGACCTCGGCGGTCTCGTCCTCGCCGACGGTGATCTCCAGCAGCACACCCGAGGTGGGCGCCGGGATCTCGGTGTCCACCTTGTCGGTCGACACCTCCAGCAGCGGCTCGTCGGCCTCGACGCTGTCGCCGACCGACTTCAGCCAGCGGGTGACGGTGCCCTCGGTGACGGACTCGCCGAGCGCGGGCAGGACCACGTCCGTGCCCTGCGCGGAACCGGCGCCGGCGGCGGCCTCGGCGGTGGGCGCCGGGGCGGGAGCGGCCTGCTCGGTGGAGGGCTGGGCGGCCGGGGTGGGCTCGGGAGCCGGGGCCGCGACGGGCTCGGCGACCGGCGCCGGAGCGGCAGCAGCCGCACCCGTGCCGTCGTCGATGACGGCCAGCTCGGCGCCGACCTCGACCGTCTCGTCCTCGGCGACCTTGATGGAGGCCAGGATGCCGGCGGCGGGGGAGGGGATCTCGGTGTCGACCTTGTCGGTCGACACCTCGAGCAGCGGCTCGTCGGCCTCTACGCGCTCACCCTCGGCCTTCAGCCAGCGGGTGACAGTGCCCTCGGTGACGCTCTCGCCGAGCGCCGGAAGGGTTACGGAAACCGCCATGGTTTCGGTTGCTCCTTACGAATTGCGGAAGTCTGAGTCGTCGCTTCGACGTGTTTCGACCGAGGGTCAGTCGTGCGCGTGCAGCGGCTTGCCCGCCAGGGCCAGGTGGGCCTCGCCGAGCGCCTCGTTCTGCGTGGGGTGGGCGTGGATGAGCTGCGCGACCTCGGCCGGCAGCGCCTCCCAGTTGTAGATCAGCTGGGCTTCGCCGACCTGCTCGCCCATGCGGTCACCGACCATGTGGACGCCGACCACGGCACCGTCCTTGACCTGGACGAGCTTGATCTCGCCCGAGGTGTTCAGGATCTTGCTCCTGCCGTTGCCCGCCAGGTTGTACTTCAGGGCGACGACCTTGTCCGCGCCGTAGATCTCCTTGGCCTTGGCCTCGGTGATGCCCACGGAGGCGACCTCGGGGTGGCAGTACGTCACCCGCGGCACACCGTCGTAGTCGATCGGGACGGCCTTGAGACCGGCCAGCCGCTCCGCCACCAGGATGCCCTCGGCGAAGCCGACGTGCGCGAGCTGGAGCGTGGGGACCAGGTCGCCGACCGCGGAGATCGTCGGGACGTTGGTGCGCATGTACTCGTCGACCAGGACGTAGCCGCGGTCCATCGCGACGCCCTGCTCCTCGTAGCCCAGACCGGCGGAGACGGGCCCGCGGCCCACCGCGACCAGCAGGACCTCGGCCTCGAACTCCTTGCCGTCGGCCAGGGTGACCTTGACGCCGTCGGCGGTGTACTCGGCCTTCGAGAAGAAGGTGCCCAGGTTGAACTTGATGCCGCGCTTGCGGAACGCGCGCTCAAGAAGCTTGGAGGAGTTCTCGTCCTCGACCGGCACGAGGTGCTTCAGACCCTCGATGACCGTGACGTCGGAGCCGAAGGACTTCCACGCCGAGGCGAACTCGACGCCGATGACACCGCCGCCGAGGATGATCGCGGACTTCGGCACGCGGTCCAGGACGAGGGCGTGGTCGGAGGAGATGATCCGGTTGCCGTCGATCTCCAGGCCCGGCAGCGACTTCGGCACGGAGCCGGTCGCCAGGAGCACATGGCGCCCCTGGATCCGCCGGCCGTTCACGTCGACGGAGGTGGGGGAGGACAGCCGACCCTCACCCTCGATGTACGTCACCTTCCGGGAGGCGACAAGTCCCTGCAGACCCTTGTACAGGCCGGAGATCACGCCGTCCTTGTACTTGTGGACCCCGGCGATGTCGATGCCCTCGAAGGTGGCCTTGACGCCGAACTGCTCGCTCTCGCGGGCCTGGTCGGCGATCTCGCCCGCGTGCAGCAGGGCCTTGGTGGGGATGCAACCCCGGTGCAGGCAGGTGCCGCCGACCTTGTCCTTCTCGATCAGGGCGACGTCCAGGCCCAGCTGCGCCCCGCGCAGGGCCGCGGCGTAACCGCCACTACCACCGCCGAGGATCACTAGGTCGAAAACGGTGCTGGCGTCGTTCGCCACGTCACGTCCTCCATGCATGTGCGCCACGCCGGTCTCCAGTGACCGGTCGGCGGCTGGTGTCCGGCCGCTCTGTTATCGGCCCTGTGGTGGGGGCCCTGTCCTGCCGAGCCCCATCCTCGCACTTGTCGGAGGCGGACGAGACACGGGGCCGGGGTGTGAGACGTCCCACGTTCAGATGAGCGCCCCAAAGGGGCGCGGGGAACTGCGCGACCAGCCCCCACGCCCCTGCGGTCGCCATGTGAAGGAATGGACCGAGTTGTCAGGCGAACGTCAGCCCAGATCGCCGGAGGCGGTCAGCTCCGCGAGCCGCACCAGCGTCCGCACCGCCGTACCCGTACCGCCCTTCGGCGTGTACCCGAAGGGACCCCCCTCGTTGAACGCGGGCCCGGCGATGTCCAGGTGCGCCCAGGTGATCCCCTCGCCGACGAACTCCCGCAGGAAGAGCCCGGCCACCAGCCCGCCGCCCATCCGCTCACCCATGTTCGCGATGTCGGCGACGCCGGAGTCCATGCCCTTGCGCAGGTGCTCCGGCAGCGGCATCGGCCAGGCCGGCTCGCCGACCTCCTCGGCCGCCTCGTGCACCGCGGAGCGGAACGCGTCGTCGTTCGCCATGATCCCGAAGGTCCGGCTGCCCAGCGCCAGCATCATCGCGCCGGTCAGGGTCGCCACGTCGACGATCGCGTCCGGCTTCTCCTCGGAGGCCGCCCACAGCGCGTCCGCCAGGACCAGCCGTCCCTCGGCGTCGGTGTTGAGGACCTCGACGGTCTTGCCGCTGTACATGCGCAGCACGTCACCGGGGCGGGTGGCGGAGCCCGACGGCATGTTCTCGGCGAGCGCCAGCCAGCCGGTGACGTTGACCTCGAGCCCGAGCCGTGCGGCGGCGACGACCGCGGCGAAGACCGCCGCCGCACCGCTCATGTCGCACTTCATCGTCTCGTTGTGCCCGGCCGGCTTCAGGGAGATGCCGCCCGAGTCGTAGGTGATGCCCTTGCCGACGAAGGCGAGGTGCTTCTTCGCCTTGCCGGAGGTGTACGACAGCTTCACCAGGCGCGGGGCGGCGGCCGAGCCGGAGCCGACGCCCAGGATGCCGCCGTAGCCGCCCTTGGCGAGGGCCTTGTCGTCGAGCACCTGCACCTTGATGCCGTGCTCCTTGGCCGCCGTCTGGGCGAGCGCGGCGAACGCCTGCGGGTCGAGGTCGTTGGGCGGCATGTTGATCAGGTCGCGGGCGCGGTTGAGCTCCTCGCCGACCGCGGCGGCACGCAGCAGCGCGGCCTTGTGGACGGCGTCGCGCGGCTTCCCGCCCAGCAGGGCGGCCTCGGCGAGCGGCGCCTTGCCGTTCTTGCCGTTCTTGGCCTTGGCGTCCTTGCCGCCCGGGCCGGTCTGCTTGTAGGCGTCGAAGGAGTACGCGCCGAGCAGCACGCCCTCGGCGATCGCGCCGATGTCGGCGGCGTCGGTCACCGGCAGGGCGAACGCGGCCTTCTTGGAGCCGGCGAGGGCGCGGGCGGCCACGCCGGCGGCCCTGCGCAGCGCCTCGGCGTCGAAACCGGCGTCCTTCTCGGGCTCGGCTCCGAGCCCCACCGCGAGCACGAGCGGCGCCTTGAAGCCGGCCGGGGCGGGCAGCTTCGTCACCTCGCCCTCGGCCCCGGAGGCACCGAGGGTTTCCAGGACGCCGGCGAGTCGGCCGTCGTAGGCCTTGTCGAGGGCTTCGGCGCCTGGGGCAACGATCAGGTCGCCAGACCTGGATGCGGCGCCCTTGGCGACACCGATCACGATCGCGTCGGCCCGGAGGCCGGGCGCCGCGGCGGTGCTGAGAGTGAGAACAGTCACGGTGGTGAAATCTCGCTTCCGATGTGGAGTTGCTGTGGTCGGAGGGTGTGGGTCGACCAGGCCCGACAGCCGACCCTAGAGCCGGGCAGAGGGTGCGGTCGTATCCGGGGTCTGCCTCACCGGCGCGGCGGACCGGTGCGGCGAATCCCGGAATGAGCGTACGCGTGCGTGTGCGTTCGCCCAGCACGCGAGTGTTCACCTGTCGGTGGCGTCGTAGCCACTTCTCGATCCTCGCACTCCATGAACTGGGTCACACCCGTCGGGTTTCGGTGCGTCGGACGGCGATCATCGTGGAGTACGTTGCCGCACATCCTGGAGCCCGCCCGGTGAGACGCCCGACCGTTCTGCTGCCCCTTCTCGGCCTGCTGCTCGCGGGCTGCGCCTCCGCGCCGGACGACCCACCGCAGGACCGGCCTGACGGCTCGTCATCGGGCGCGACGTCGGCGAGCGGGAAGGTCTGGCAGCCCGCCCCCGGCATCGACTGGCAGTGGCAGCTCAGCGGACGCCTCGACACCTCCGTCGACGTGCCCGTCTACGACATCGACGGCTTCGACCAGACCAAGGACACGGTCGCCGGGCTGCACGACGACGGCCGCAAGGTCATCTGCTACCTCTCCACCGGCGCCTGGGAGGACTGGCGGCCCGACGCCGCGAAATTCCCCGAATCGGTGATCGGCAAAGGCAACGGCTGGGACGGCGAACGCTGGCTCGACATCCGCCGGACCGACGTCCTCGAACCGCTGATGGCGGCCCGCCTCGACATGTGCCGGGCCAAGGGCTTCGACGCCGTCGAGCCGGACAACATGGACGGCTACAAGAACACCACCGGCTTCCCGATCAAGGCCGCCGACCAGCTCCGCTACAACCGTCTCATCGCCGGCCTCGCCCACGACCGGGGCATGTCCGTCGGCCTGAAGAACGACCTCGACCAGATCCCCGCCCTCGTCGCCGACTTCGACTTCGCCGTCAACGAACAGTGCGCCCAGTACGACGAGTGCGAGGAGATGACTCCCTTCATCGAGGCGGGCAAGGCCGTCTTCCACGTCGAGTACGAACTCCCCACCAGCGACTTCTGCGCCGACTCCCGCCGCCTGCACCTGAGTTCCCTGCTGAAGAAGTACGAACTGGGAGTGTGGCGCGAGGCCTGCCCGCCGGCCAGGCCCTAGGCCCCCTGGTGGCCCAGGCAGAAGACCACGAGGGCGGTGGTCGCCGCCGTTTCGGCGAGGCCGCCGAACACGTCCCCGGTGACCCCGCCGAAGCGGCGCGTGCAGTGCCGTAGGAGGAGTTCGGCGGCGGCGAGGGCGGCGAGGATCGCGAGCGCCGGGCGGACGGCGTCGTACGGCTCGAAAAGGGGACCCGGCCCGAGGACGACGACGACGCCATCGCCCCCGTACGGTCCGAGCCACGCACCCGCGGCCGCCGCCGCCAGCGTGACCGCGACGGCGGCGATCACCGCGCCCCGCACCGGGACCACGCCCGCGACCGCCGCCCCCAGCCCCTCCGGCCGCGCGGCCGGCACCCCGTCGCGGGCCGCCAGGGTCAGCGCGAGCCGGGCGGCGGCCGCCGAGACGACGGCGGCCAGCGCGCCCAGGGTCCACGAGACCTCGTAGAGCTGCGTCAGCGCGGCCACCTGGGCGAGCAGCACGACGACGAGCGTGAGCACGCCGAACGGGCCGATGTCGGACTGCTTCATGATGCGCAGCGCGTCCTCGGCGGGCTTGCCGCTGCCGAGTCCGTCCGCGGTGTCGGCCAGCCCGTCCAGGTGCAGACCACGGGTGAGGACGGCGGGCACGGCGGCCGAGGCGACGGCGGCCAGCAGCGGGCTCGCGCCCAGCCGGAGCAGCAGCAGCCCGAGCCCCGCCGCGCAGCCGCCGACGACCAGCCCGACCAGCGGGGCGCTCAGCATGCCCCCACGGGCGGCCTGCCGATCCCAGCGGGTCACCCTGACCGGGAGCACGCTGAGGGTACCGAAGGCGAACCGAAGGCCGTCGAGAGGCGAGGTCATGGACACCGCGGCAGACTAGCCCGGACGCCGCACCGGCGAGGCAGCCCGCCCCTCCCGCCGGGAAACTGGCGGCATGGGCCAGTGGCTGCAGCGCAACATCGTCGAACCGGGCAAGCTCCCGCTGCTCCTCGCGCTGGCCGCGTTCGTGCTCACGTTCCTGATCACCCGGGTCATCACGCGTCTGATCCGGGCGGGCCGGGGCCCGTTCGGCAACATCAGCTCCGGCGGGGTGCACATCCACCACGTGGTGCCGGGCGTGGTGCTGACCGTCGCGGGCGGCTTCGGCGCGGTGGCGAGCGGCCTGCGGGGCTTCGGCTCGGGCGCCTTCGCGATCGTCTTCGGCATCGGCACGGGCCTCGTCCTCGACGAGTTCGCGCTGATCCTGCATCTCGACGACGTGTACTGGACGGAGGCGGGCCGCAAGAGCGTGGAGGCCGTGGTGCTGACCGTGGCCCTGGTCGGACTGCTGCTGGTGGGCTTCTCGCCGTTCGGCGTCAACGACATGAGCGACGAGGAGCTTCAGGACCGGGGGAGCGTCATCTCGACCGTGGTCGTGAACTTCCTGTTCTCGCTGGCCGTGCTGGCGAAGGGCAAGGCGAAGATGGCGGTCTTCAGCGTGTTCGTGCCGTTCGTGGGACTGGTGGGCTTCATTCGACTGGCCCGGCCGGGGTCGCCGTGGGCCCGGAGGTTCTACGGCCGTCGTCCGCGTGCGCGGGCCAAGGCCGTGCTGCGCGCGTATCGCCACGACCGGCGGTGGGCCGGGCCCCGGCGGCGGGTGGGGGACTGGCTGGGCGGGAAGACGGACGCCGAGCTCGCTCAGTCCCGTAAGGGGGAGTGAGGGCGCCGACGGGCGGGGGAGGGACGTCGGCCGGCTGCCCCGCCCCGCGCCGGCACGCGCACAGCGCCACCACCGCCCCGATCGCCGCCAGATGCTCCTTGCCCGCCAGGTTGTTCTTCAGCAGGACCTCCACCACCATGGCGAGGACCACCGCGGCCGCCGTCGCGCGGGCGCGGTAGCGCCAGCCCAGGAACACCGCGAGGCCGACCACGGCCGCCGACGGACCGGTGTCCACGATGCGGGCGTCGGCCACCGGCAGGCCGAAGGGTCCGTCGGGGCCCAGGGCGATGCCCACGCGGGCGTACAGGGTGCCGGCGAGGGTGGCGGCGTAGGCGATGACGAGGGTGCGCCACCAGCCGAGGCAGAGCTCCGCGAGGCCGAACACCAGCAGAAGCTGCGCGAGGGCGCCCCACACCGGCAGGTCCAGCGCGGGGACGAAGAGCGAGAGCGGGGTGCGCAGCAGGGCGAGCCACAAGGCGTCCTGCGCCCTCACCGCACCGAGGTTCTGGACCGGCTGATAGCCCCACGACTGGTTCTGCACGACCTGCGTCACCGACGTCAGACACACCGCCGCCAGAGTCATGGGCGCCAGCCTCATGGGCACCGCCCGCCGAGACCGCCGCACCAGCGGGGTGCGTACGGCCAGGTACAGCGCACCCCATTCGGCGCGGGCCCAGCGGGCGATCCGGTTCATCGGTGGGTCTCCAGATGCTTGCGGTGCAACCACTTCGGCAGCCCCGGCGCTTCCAGAAACCCCTCCGCCCGGGCCGCGGCGAGGCCGATGCGGGGCAGGTCCGCGCTCTTCTCGAAGAGCAGGAAGCGGGGTTCCCAGATGGGCCGGTACTTGGCGTTGGCGCGGTACAGCGACTCGATCTGCCACCAGCGGGAGAAGAAGCTGAGCAGCGACCGCCACAGCCTCAGCACCGGCCCGGCGCCGAGGCGTGCGCCCCTTTCGAAGACCGACCGGAACACGGCGAAGTTGAGCGAAACCTGGGTGATCCGGATCTCTCGCGTCTCCTGGGCCCGGCGCAGGAGTTCGAGGACCATGAACTCCATCAGGCCGTTGTCGCAGGCGCGGTCCCGGCGCATCAGGTCGAGGGACAGGCCGTGCGGCCCCCACGGCACGAACGAGAGCAGGGCCCGCAGCTCACCGTCGGCGTCGGTGCACTCCAGCATCACGCAGCGGCCGTCCTCCGGGTCCCCGAGCCGCCCCAGCGCCATGCTGAACCCGCGCTCCGTGGCCCCGTCGCGCCAGTCGTCGGCGCGCCGCAGCAGGTACGCCATCTCGTCGGCGGGGATGTCCTCGTGCCGCCGTACCCGCACGGTGTACCCGGCCCGGCGGACCCGGTTGTACGCCTGCCGGACGGTCCGCATGGCACGTCCTTCGAGGGTGAACTCGGCGACCTCGACGATCGCCTCGTCCCCGAGTTCCAGCGCGTCCAGTCCGTGCCGGGCGTACACGGTCCCGGCTTCCTCGCTCGCGCCCATCACCGCCGGGATCCACCCGTGCGCCCGCGCCTCGGACAGCCACGGCTCGATCGCCCCCGGCCAGGCCTCCGGATCCCCGAGCGGATCCCCGGACGCCAGCGACACCCCGCCGAGGACGCGGTAGGCGACGGCCGCCTTGCCGGTCGGCGAGAAGCACACGCTCTTCTCGCGGCGCAGCGCGAAGTAGCCGAGCGAGTCCCGCTCACCGTGCCGGTCGAGGAGCTCCCGCAGCCGTTTCTCGTCGTCCTCGGTGAGCGGGTCGACGGCGCGCCGGGAGCGGAACGCCGCGTACAGCACGGCGAGGACGAGGACCGTGCTCAGCACGTTGACGGCGACGTCCACCCAGGTGGGCGTGGCGATCCCGGGGACGCGGTAGTCGTCGGCGGCGACGGAGACCAGCCGCAGCGTGCCGTAGCGCCAGCGCTGCAGGAAGGTGGAGGGGGCGAAGGCCCGGTTGGTGACCGTCACCAGCAGCGCGGCCAGCAGCGAGGCGGCCAGCAGTCCGCCGACGCCGACGGCCGCGGCGAGCTTCGGGTTGGACCGGTCGCCCTTGGCGTAGAACTCCCGCCGCCCGGCGAGCAGCGCGACCACGAACGCGGCGGTCAGCGCGAGGGAGACCCAGTTCTGCGGGCAGCGCCTGATCTCCGGAAACGTCATGGCCAGTGAGAACAGCCCCAGGAACGCCCCGCTGAGACCGAGGTTGAGGATCCACGCGGCCCGTTTGCGCCGCCGCATGGTGACGGCCAGGAACGCGGTGAAGACCCCGGACGCGAAGCCGGCCGTCAGCAGATACGGCGTGAACAGGTTCTCCTGGTTGTGCCGCCGCACGTCCTGCCCCAGGGAGACCCACACGGCACTGAGGAAGTTGACGAACGCGACGGCCCGCAGGTACCAGACGGCGAAGGCGGCGGCGCCCCGGGTGTTGCCCATGAGTGGTGATCATATGGGTGCACTTCCGGGAAACCGCTCTTTTGGCGCCGCCTGTCCGTTTTCCCCCGGGCCCCTACTCCTGCGTCGGCTCCTCCTCGGAGCCCTCGGACTTGTCCTCGGACACCTCCGGCTTCTCGGGGAGTTCCGCGGCCAGTGCCGCCGCTGCCTGCACCAACGGCAGTGCGAGCAGGGCGCCGGCGCCCTCGCCGACCCTCACGCCCTGGTCAAGGAGCGGTTCCAGAGCCATCCGATCGAGTGCCTTCGCCTGCCCCGGTTCACCGCTCTTGTGTGCGGCCAGCCACCAGTCCGGCGCCCGGAACGCGATCCGCTGCCCGACGAGCGCGCACGCCGCCGCCACGACGCCGTCCAGGACGACCGGCAACTTCCGCACCGCGCACTGGAGCAGAAAACCCGTCATGGCGGCGAGGTCGGCGCCGCCCACCGTCGCCAGCAGCTGCAACTGCTCGCCGAGCACCGGCCGCGCCCGGCGCAACGCGTCCCGGATCGCGGCGCACTTGCGCATCCACGCCAGGTCGTCGATCGCCTCGCCGCCCCGCCCGGTCACCACGGACGCGTCCGTCCCGCACAGCGCGGCGACCAGCACGCCCGCCGCCGTCGTCCCGCCGACGCTGATGTCGCCGAGCACGACCAGATCCGTGCCGGAGTCGGCCTCCTCGTCGGCGACGGCCACGCCCGCCCGGAAGGCGGCCTCCGCCTCCTCGACCGTCAGCGCGTCCTCGATGTCGATCCGGCCGCTGCCGCGCCGCACCCGATGCCGTACGACGTCCTCGGGGAACAGGTCCGGGTCGCAGTCCAGGGCCATGTCCACGACCCGCAACGGCACGCCGAGACGGCGGGCGAGCACGGAGACCGGACGGCCGCCCTCCAGGACCTCGCGCACCAACTCCGCGGCGCTGCCCGCGGGCCGGACGGAGACGCCGAGCTCGGCGATGCCGTGGTCGCCGGCGAACAGCACCACCCGCGGCCGCTCGACCGGCCGCACGGGCGCCGCGCCCTGCGCCGCCGCCAGCCACTCACCCAGGTCGTCCAGGCGCCCCAGCGAACCGGGCGGCACGACCTGACGTTCCCGGCGCGCCTCCGCGTCGCGGCGCACCCCGCCGTCGGGGCGCTCGATCAGATCGGTGAAGTCGTCGAGATTAAGCGAGCTCATTCGCCGAACAGTACCGGCACTGATCGAACGGTTCAGCGCTACATCGTCACCACGCCCCCACCGCGCCCCCGTGACGTCATTGCACCGGAGATCGGTATCCCATACGTTCCGTTTTGCCACAAATTGTCGTTCGCCTGTCGTGTGCTCATCCCGTCCTCCCCCCGGAGCCGCTCATGCCCCCCAGGCCCGTCCACGAGCCGCGCCGCGACGACTGCCCCTGGTGCGGCTCGAAACGCCTGCGCACCCGGCTGCGCGCACCGGACCTGCGCCACCGCAGACCCGGCACGTTCGTGGTCGAGGAGTGCCGGGACTGCGCCCACGCCTTCCAGAACCCGCGCCTGACCACCGAGGGACTCAAGCTGTACGGCGCGGAGAGCGACCAGCGGGCCGGCCACGGGCAGCTGAGGGCCACGGCACGGGCGATGCTGCCCTTCCCCGAACCGGAGAGCTGGCTGGACGTCGGGACGGGGGACGCGCCCTTCCCTGCGGCGGCGAAGGAACTGTTCGTCTACACGGCGTTCGACGGGGTGGACCCGACCCTCCGAGTGGAGCGGGCGAGAGCCGCGGGCCGCCTCGAGGAGGCCCACGTGGGCCATCTGACGGCACCGGAGGTCCTGTCCCGCGTGCGAGGCCGCTACGACGTGGTCAGCATGCTCCACCACCTGGAACACACCCGGGAGCCGAGGAAGGAGCTCGCGGCGGCGCTGACCGCCCTGCGCCCCGGCGGCCACCTCCTCCTGGAACTCCCGGACCCCTCCAGCGCGTCCGCCGCCGTCCTCGGCAAGTGGTGGCACTCCCACGACCAGCCCCGCCACCTCCACCTGATCCCCCTGGCCAACCTCCGCACGGAACTCCAGGCCCGGGGCTGCGAGATCGTCGTGACGGACCGCAGGGCCCCGCACACCCCGCACGACCTGGCGACGGCGGCCTCGCTCTACCTGAACCGGACCCGGCTGCGCCGCACGGCCGGCCCCCTGACCGCCCTGGCCGCCACCCTCGACCACGCCCTGGCCCCAGCCCTGCGCCGAACCCGCTTCTCAAACGCCTACCGCCTCATCGCCCGCAAGCCCTAACCCCCCACATCCCCGCCCCCCGACACCTCGAAGCCCCGCGCCCTGAAGCCCCGCGCCCTGAAGCCCCGCGCCCTGAAGCCCCGCGCCCCGGAGCCCGGCGGCTCGGTGCCCGGTGCCTCGGAGCCCGCGATTCGGAGCCTCGCGTCCCGGAGCCCGGCGTCCCGAAGCCCGGCGAGTCGGTGCCCGCGTCCCGGAGCCCGGCGGTTCGGAGCGCGGCGGCTCGGAGCCCGCGATTCGGAGCCTCGCGTCCCGGAGCCCGGCGCCCCGGAGCCTCGCGACCGAGAACCCTGCGGCCCGAGAACCCTGCGGCCTGGGGCCCTGAGGCTCGGAGCCCGCGATCCGGAGCCCCGTGGCCGCACCCCGGCGGCTCGACGCCGGCGACGGCCCGCCCCCCCGACGGCCCCCCGACGGCCCCACCGACGGCCCGCCCCCCGACGGCCCGCCCCCGCGGCCCACCCCCCCGGCGGGCCGGAGCCCGGGGCCGGCTCCGGGCCGGAGCCTGTGGGCGGGAGCCGGACGGTCAGGCGCGTAGGGGTAGGGCTTGGCCTGCTACCACCAGTACGACCTGTTCGCACTCGGTGGCGACCGCCGCGTTCAGTCGGCCCAGTTCGTCCCGGTAGCGCCGCCCCGACGCCGTGGCCGGCACGATCCCGGAGCCGACCTCGTTCGACACCAGTACGACGGTCCGCCGCGCCGAGCGCACGGCCGCCGCCAACTCCGTCACCCGCGCGCGCAGCGCCTTCTCGCCGCCGTCCGCCCACACCGCGTCGTCCCACGCCCCGACGGAGTCCATGGCGTCCGTCAGCCACAGCGACAGACAGTCGATCAGTAGCGGCGCCCCCTCCGCCGCGAGCAACGGCACCAGGTCGCAGGTCTCCGTCGTCCGCCAGGACCCCGGCCGCCGCTCTCGGTGCGCCGCGACCCGCGACGCCCACTCGGTGTCGCCGCCGCGCGTCCCCCCGGTGGCGACGTACAGCACGTCCGGGAAGGACTCCAACCGGCGCTCGGCCTCCACCGACTTCCCCGACCGGGCCCCGCCCAGCACCAGCGTCCGCCTCGGCACGTCCGGCACCTCCTCGTACACCCCCACCGTCAGCGTCGACCCGTCCGCCACCGCCCGCGCCCCCGCCGCAGCGAGCCGCCGCGCGAGCTCCACGCCCGGCGGCACGTCGTGGTCCAGGTGGACGGCGACCACGTCCGTCGTCGGCCCCACCGCGCCCACCGCCCGCAGCTTCGCCAGCGCGTCCGGCCGCCCCACGAGATCCGCGAGGACCATGTCGTACCGCTCGGCGGCCCCCGACCCCTCCTCCAGGCCCGCCGGCGCGCCCCCGGGCGGCAGATACAGCAGCCGCTGCCCGTCCGGGCCGCTGACCGCGTACCCGGTGCCCGGCGCGTCCATCGCCACGGCCCGCACCCGATGCCCCGTCAGCAGCGCCAACTCCCGCCCGTCCGGCACCCGGCCGGGCTGCGGCAGCCCGGCCGGCACCTCCACCGGTGGCCCGTCGTGCGGATGCGTCAGCAGCACCTGCCGCACCCCGCCCAGCGAGTGACCCGCGCGCGCGGCGGCGAACGCGGCGCCCGGCGTCAGATCGAGCAGCAGCGTCCCGTCCACGAGCAACGCGGTCGCCGCGCGCGCGTGCGCACCGAGCGAGGTCGCGCACACGGAGCAGGAACAGTCGGGGCGGGGCAGGCCCGCGGGGGCGCCGGTACCGAGCAGAGTGACTTCCACGGAGCTGATTTTCGCCTGTCTGACCTGGTCTTGCGCATCCGACTAGGCTGCTCGGCAGGAGCCGGACCAAGATCCGGCTTCTGCTCTGCACGTGGTCACAGCTGGGAGGCGTACATGGCGGCATGGACGTGGCGGTTCGAGAAGGCCGACGGGACGGAGGTCCAACCCGCGGTGCAGCCCGAGGAGTTCACCACGCAGGGGGACGCCGAGTCCTGGATCGGGGAAGTGTGGAAGGACCTCCTCGAAGGCGGCGCGGACCAGGTACGGCTGTTCGAGGACTCCACCGAGATCTACGGCCCGATGAGCCTGCGCGCGAACGAGGCGTAGCCGCACAGCGGGGTGGCCCCACCACGGCCACCCCGTATGCCGTTCACTCGTACGAGCGGAGCGCGACCGCTCAGCCGCGCACCCCGCACAGGTGCAGCAGCGCCGCCACCTGCCGGTAGGGATCGGTCCGCCCGGCCCGCTCCTCGGCGGCCAGCAGGGCCTCGACGTCGCCCGGGATCTTTGCCCCGTCCGCCGCGGTGTCCGTGAAGACCCGCACGCCGTACCAGGTTTGCAGCGGAGCGCCGATCCCGGCGAGCGTGCCGGTCAGCGTCGTCAGCCGGTCCGCCCGTACGTCGAGCCCCAGCCGGTTGCGATAGGCGTCGGAGTCGAAGGCGTCCAGCGTGCCCGTCCAGTCGCCGGACAGGCCCGGCCGCATGGCCAGCGCGTCCGCGTTCCTGACCAGCAGCGACAGCAGACCGCCCGGCGCCAGCATCCGCGCGAGCCCCGCGAGCAGCGGATCCGGCTCCGCGACGTACATGAGCACGCCGTGGCACAGCACCACGTCGAAGCTGCCGGGCAGGAAGTGCACTCCGGTGTCGCGGCCGTCGCCCTCGATGATCCGCATCCGCTCCCGGATGCCCTCGGGTTCGCCGCCCAGCGCCTCGCGGGCCGCGGCGATCATCGTCGCGTCCTGCTCGAGGCCGGTCACCTGATGCCCGAGCCGGGCCAGCCGCAGCGCCTGCGTGCCCTGGCCCATTCCGACGTCGAGGACCCGCAGCCGCTGCCCCACCGGGTAGCGCGCCGCTATCTGCTCGTCGAGCTGCCGGGCCACCAGCTCCTGTCGTACGACGTCACGCAGCCCGCCCAGCCTGCTCAGCCAGGCCTTGGCCGCTCCCCCGGAGAAGGCCGCAGCGCTCAGAGCCGTGCTCCACGCTTGAGCTGCGGCTTGGGCAGCCGGAGTCGGCGCATCTGCAGCGAGCGCATCAGCGCGTACGCCACCGCGCCCCGCCGGTTCTGGTCGGGGAAGCGCTCCGCCAGCTGCTTGCGCAGCCGGAACCCGGTGACGAACGAGTCCAGCACGATCAGCACGATCACGACCAGCCACAGCAGCAGCGCGATGGTCTGCAGCGAGCCCACCCGCACCATGCTCAGCACGAGAATGACCACGGCCATCGGCAGGAAGAACTCCGCCACGTTGAACCGCGAGTCGATGAAGTCCCGGGCGTGCTTGCGCACCGGGCCCTTGTCACGGACCGGCAGGTAACGCTCGTCACCGCCGGCCAGCGCCTGGCGCTGGCGGTCCAGCTGGGCACGGCGCTCCTCGCGCTGACGCTTGGCGGCGTCCTTGCGCGACGTCGAGGTGTTGGCGACGCTGCGGCGCTGGGACTGGGCCTCACTGCGCTTGGGCGTGGGCCTGCCCTTGGGGGCCTGCGGGTCACGGGTCTGCTTGGAGTCGGTCACCACCGCGTCGGCGGGGGCCTTCTCTTCCTTGGCACGGCTACGGAACACAAAACCCAAGGGTAAGCGCTCCCGGGCATGGACCCCAGCCCGAAGGGGAACGATCCGGCAACACCAGTCGTCAGTAGAGGGGACAGACCGGGCAGGAGTGAGGAAGAAGGGGCACAGGGTGATCAGTCGCTCACCCTGAAGGTCACCTACTCCTCACGCCGGAGGCAGGAGCGCGGTCAGTCGTCCTTGGGGATGAGCGCATCCGTCCCCGAACAGTGCGTCAATGGATGCAGGGCCCGTACTGTGGGTTCTGTCGCAGAGGTTCAGGCTGGACGTCAGAAGGGGGCGCGCGAAGCCCATGAGCGGTGTCATGAAGCGTATGGGGATGATCTTCCGCGCGAAGGCGAACAAGGCCCTTGACCGGGCCGAGGACCCGCGCGAAACCCTCGACTACTCGTACCAGAAGCAGCTGGAGCTCCTCCAGAAGGTCCGCCGCGGCGTCGCCGACGTGGCCACCTCGCGCAAGCGTCTCGAACTCCAGCTGAACCAGTTGCAGTCGCAGTCGACCAAGCTGGAGGACCAGGGCCGCAAGGCCCTCGCGCTCGGCCGTGAGGACCTCGCCCGCGAGGCGCTCTCCCGCCGCGCCGCCCTCCAGCAGCAGGTCACCGACCTCGAGACGCAGCACGCAACGCTCCAGGGCGAGGAGGAGAAGCTCACCCTCGCGGCCCAGCGCCTCCAGGCCAAGGTGGACGCCTTCCGTACGAAGAAGGAGACCATCAAGGCCACCTACACGGCCGCCCAGGCCCAGACCCGCATCGGCGAGGCCTTCTCCGGCATCTCCGAGGAGATGGGCGACGTCGGCCTGGCCATCCAGCGCGCCGAGGACAAGACCGCCCAGCTCCAGGCCCGCGCCGGCGCTCTCGACGAGCTCATGGCCTCCGGCGCGCTGGACGACCCGACGGGCATGGCGAAGGACGACCTCCAGGCCGAGCTGGACCGCCTCTCCGGTGGTACGGATGTAGAGCTGGAACTGCAGCGCATGAAGGCGGAGCTCGCTGGGGGCACCTCCCAGGCCATTGGCACTGGGGGAGGCTCGTCCTCCGGACAGCAGGCCATCGAAGGCGGCACGAGCCAGTCGCAGTCCCAGCAGCAGCCGCAGGACACCCCGCGCTTCGACAAGCAGTAACCCGCGCCGGGTCCCGGAGCCGAGGAGGGCGACATGATCGTACGGATCATGGGGGAGGGCCAGTGGACGCTGGCCGACTCCCACTTCGTCGAACTGAACAAGCTGGACGACGAGCTGCTGGCCGAGATGGAGCGCGGTGACGAGGAAGGCTTCCACCGCGTCCTCGGCGCCCTCCTGGACGCGGTACGCCGCCTGGGCGACCCCTTGCCGGACGACGCGCTGGAACCCTCGGAACTCATCCTTCCGGCCCCGGAGGCGAGCGTGGAGGAGGTCCGGGAGATGCTGAGCGACGACGGCCTGATCCCGGGGTGATCTTCTTCTAGCCCGTCCGGCGTGTGAGGACGAGGTCCCTTCAGGGCCGAAGCGGGGTCCGGGGGCGGCAGCCCCCAGCCACGGCAAGGAAAGCGACGGTAACTACGAGGTGACCCTCCTTGCCCGGGCCGAGTGCCAGCTCAAGGCCCACCCCCTGACTCTGGACGCCTCGATCGCCGCAGGCGTCCTGCTCTGCATGCTGGCGGGCTCCTTCGTCGACCCGCACGGAGAGCACAGCGTCAGCTGGAGCATCCACAGCCCGGACCCGCTCAGCCTGCTGCTGATGACCCTCGGCGCCGTCGCCCTCGTCTTCCGCCGCAGCGCCCCCATGACGGTCCTCGCCCTCACCGGCGCGGCCTCCGTGATCGAGTCCGTCACCGGCGACCCCCGCGCCCCCGTCGCCATGTCCGCCGTGATCGCGCTGTTCACCGTCGCCGCCGGCACCGACCGCGCCACCAGCCTGCGGGCCGGCCTGCTCACCATGACGGTCCTCACCGGCGCCGCCATGCTCGCCGGACCACTGCCCTGGTACGCGCAGGAAAACCTGGGCATCCTCGCCTGGACCGGCATCGGCGCCACCGCAGGGGACGCGGTCCGCAGCCGCCGGGCCGTCGTCCAGGCCATCCGGGACCGCGCCGAGCGCGCGGAACGCACCCGCGAGGAGGAGGCCCGCCGCCGGGTCGCCGAGGAGCGCCTGCGCATCGCCCGCGACCTGCACGACGTCGTCGCCCACCACATCGCCCTGGTCAACGTGCAGGCCGGAGTCGCCGCGCATGTCATGGACAAGCGGCCCGACCAGGCCAAGGAGGCCCTCGCGCACGTCCGCGAGGCCAGCCGCTCGGCGCTGAACGAACTGCGGGCCACCGTCGGCCTGCTGCGCCAGTCCGGCGACCCCGAGGCCCCCACCGAGCCCGCGCCCGGCCTGGACCGCCTCGACGAGCTCGCCGGCACCTTCCGCAACGCGGGCCTCCAGGTCGAGGTGGCCCGCACCGACCACGGGACCACGCTCCCCGCCGCCGTCGACCTGGCCGCCTACCGGGTCATCCAGGAAGCCCTCACCAACGTTCAAAAGCACGCCGGAGGGGAGGCGAAGGCCGAGGTCAGCGTCGTGCGCGTGGGGCCGAACATCGAGGTCACCGTCCTCGACAACGGTCGCCCGGACGGCGAGGAGTCGCCTCAGGAAGGCGGCGGTCACGGCCTGCTCGGCATGCGCGAACGCGTCACCGCCCTGCGTGGCACCCTCACCACGGGCCCCCGCTACGGAGGCGGCTTCCGCGTCCATGCGATCCTGCCGATCAAGACCCGCACGGCCACCACGGGAGAGAGCGCATGACCATCCGTGTCCTGCTCGCCGACGACCAGGCGCTGCTGCGCAGCGCGTTTCGCGTGCTCGTCGACTCCGAGTCCGACATGGAGGTGGTGGGCGAGGCGTCCGACGGCGCGGAGGCGGTCCGGCTGGCGAAGGAGCAGCGCGCCGACGTCGTCCTGATGGACATCCGCATGCCCGGCACCGACGGTCTCGCCGCGACCCGGCTGATCAGCGCCGATCCTTCCCTCGCGCACGTCCGGGTGGTCATCCTGACGACGTTCGAGGTCGACGACTATGTGGTGCAGTCGCTGCGGGCGGGCGCCTCCGGTTTCCTCGGCAAGGGCAGCGAGCCCGAGGAGTTGCTGAGCGCGATCCGGGTCGCCGCGGGCGGGGAGGCCCTGCTCTCGCCGACCGCCACCAAGGGCCTGATCGCCCGCTTCCTCGCCCAGGGCGGCGCGGCGGACGACGAGCACGACCCCGCCCGCTCCGCCCGGCTGGAGGCGCTCACGGTGCGCGAGCGTGAGGTCCTCGTGCAGGTCGCCGGCGGCCACTCCAACGACGAGATCGCCGAGCGCCTGGAGGTCAGCCCGCTGACGGTGAAGACACACGTCAACCGGGCCATGGCCAAGCTGGGCGCGCGCGACCGGGCGCAGCTCGTGGTGATCGCCTACGAGTCGGGACTGGTACGACCAAGGGCGGAGTGAGGCCGGCCGTCGCCGCCGATGGCGTCGGACGTCGGTCCGCCGCGCCGACCCCCTTCCCCCGCGGGGGAAGGGGGCCCGCCGCCACGGGGTTACGGCAGTGCCAGCATCCGCTCCAGGGCCAGCTTCGCGAACGTCTCGGTCTCCCGGTCGACCTCGATGCGGTTGACCAGGTTGCCCTCGGCCAGCGACTCCAGGGTCCAGACCAGGTGGGGGAGGTCGATCCGGTTCATGGTCGAGCAGAAGCAGACCGTCTTGTCGAGGAAGACGATCTCCTTGCCCTCGGGCGCGAAACGGTTCGCCAGCCGGCGCACCAGGTTCAGCTCGGTCCCGATCGCCCACTTCGAGCCGGCCGGGGCCGCCTCCAGCGCCTTGATGATGTACTCGGTCGAGCCGACGTAGTCCGCCGCGGCCACGACCTCGTGCCGGCACTCGGGGTGCACGAGCACGTTCACGCCGGGGATCCGGGCGCGTACGTCCTCGACCGACTCCAGGCTGAAGCGGCCGTGCACCGAGCAGTGGCCCCGCCACAGGATCATCTTCGCGTCGCGCAGCTGCTCGGCGGTCAGCCCGCCGTTCGGCTTGTGCGGGTTGTACAGGACGCAGTCCTCCAGGGACAGGCCCATGTCCCGCACGGCGGTGTTGCGGCCGAGGTGCTGGTCCGGCAGGAACAGGACCTTCTCACCCTGCTGGAAGGCCCACTCCAGGGCCCGCCGGGCGTTGGAGGAGGTGCAGATCGTGCCGCCGTGCCTGCCCGTGAACGCCTTGATGTCCGCGGACGAGTTCATGTACGAGACGGGTACGACCTGCTCGGCTATGCCGGCCTCGGTCAGCACGTCCCAGCACTCGGCGACCTGCTCGGCCGTCGCCATGTCGGCCATCGAACAGCCGGCGGCGAGGTCGGGGAGGACCACCTTCTGGTCGTCCGACGTCAGGATGTCGGCGGACTCGGCCATGAAATGCACACCGCAGAAGACGATGTACTCGGCCTCCGGGCGGGCGGCCGCGTCCCGGGCCAGCTTGAAGGAGTCGCCCGTGACGTCCGCGAACTGGATGACCTCGTCGCGCTGGTAGTGGTGGCCGAGCACGAAGACCTTGTCCCCGAGCTTCTCCTTGGCCGCGCGGGCCCGCTCCACCAGGTCCGGGTCGGACGGGGAGGGCAGGTCGCCGGGGCACTCGACACCCCGCTCGCTCCTCGGGTCGGCCTCACGGCCGAGCAGCAACAGGGCGAGCGGAGACGGCTGTACGTCGAGCTCCGTGGTCTGGGCGGTGGTCACGACACGCACCCTTTCTACTTTTCGTCGAACTGACGCTATCTATCATAACCCGCTTCACGTCACTTTGACGATGGTCATTGCGTCGATGTGACATGAATCCCGGTGAGGCGTTTTCCGCCCGCAACCGTGTGTGCGAGCATGAGAAGGGAACGAAAAAGACAAGAGATCGGCCCGGAATGAATCCGCGGCCCCGTCGGTTGCAACCGTCGGCAAGCAGTCTCCGTACAACCCGGGAGAGATGTAGATGTCCGTATCGGACGAGACCAGCACCGTCACCGACGGCATCATCCTGTCCGACGCCGCCGCGGCGAAGGTCAAGGCCCTGCTCGACCAGGAAGGCCGTGACGACCTGGCCCTGCGTGTCGCCGTTCAGCCCGGTGGCTGCTCCGGCCTGCGCTACCAGCTCTTCTTCGACGAGCGGTCCCTCGACGGCGACGTCGTCAAGGACTTCGACGGCGTCAAGGTCGTCACCGACCGCATGAGCGCCCCCTACCTGGGCGGCGCGTCCATCGACTTCGTCGACACCATCGAGAAGCAGGGCTTCACGATCGACAACCCGAACGCGACGGGCTCCTGCGCCTGCGGCGACTCCTTCAGCTAATTCCGGTAGCGCCCGAAGGCATGAGCGAACAACGAAGGCGGCGGCCCCCTGTCGATGGGGCCGCCGCCTTCGTTGTTCGCCGCGCCGGCCGCTACTGGACCTGCGGCAGCCGCGCCCCCGGCTTCTCCAGGGGGATCGCCTTGCCGTCCGTGCCGACCACCGTCCGGCTGCCCAGCGGCTGGTCCAGCTGCACGGTCTTGTGGAACTGCTTGGCGATCAAGATGCAGATCTTGTTCGGCCAGGGCGTCTCCGTGACGGTGACCTTCACCTCGTCCGCGCTCTCGGTCGCCGTCGCCCTGTAGTCGGCGCACACCCCGCCGGTGAAGCTCACGACCAGCTCCTTGCCCTCGGCGGTGTATCCGTCGGGGTGCACGTCACGCGTCTTCGGGGCGCTGCCGGTCGGCGTCGGCGTGGGGGTCGTCGCGGACTCCAGATACGCCGGCTCGACGGCCGGCTGCGTCACCGTGTACCCGGCGGCGGCCCCCGCGCCCTTCACGTCGAACAGCCAGGACGGCACGAGCACCTGCCGGCCGCCCGAGGTGTGCGGGGCGAGCCCGAGCACCGCGTCCTCGACCGTCACCGTCTCGTGCTGCGGCGCGGCGGTGGACGTACCGCACGGGCTCTCCAGCCGGTCCTTCAGCGGCACCGGGCTGGCGCAGCCGCCGATGCCCATCCGGTGATCGCTCCCCGGCGCCTCGTTCAGCGCGGCCAGCGCCTCCCGAGCGCTCAGCAGGGGGTACGTGTCGCCCTTCACCGGCGCCTGCAACTGGCCGTTCGCGCCGACGACCTCGCCCTGCGCGCTGACGCTGATGCCGGTCGTCCAGCCGTGGGTGGGCAGACCGCCGATCACCGGATCGGCGTTCACCAGCCGCTGGGCGCCCATGATCTGGCTCGCGTCCACCTTGGCGTCGTCCTGGCCCACCGCCTTCAGGATCGGCGCCGCCGCCTGCTTCGCGACCGCCTCGCTCACCGTGTCGCCGGCCGGGGCCGCGGGATCCCGGGTGCACTTGACGGTGCCGCCCGTGCAGTCGTCGGTACCGGGCGCGTACCGGGTGAAGGTCCAGATTCCCGGCGCCTGGCGGTTCACCCGCAGCACCGGCCCCGAACCGTCGGCGGCGCCGACCCTCCAGGCCTCGCCGTGGACCACCGGCGTCCCGTCGGCCCCCAGGGCCTTCGCCAGCCGGGCCACCTCGTCCTTGGCGACCGCGCCCTCGGCCCAGTACACGGGCGCGGAGCTCGGACCGTCCGGAAGCGTGCCGGCGGCCTTGTAGGTCGTCCCGTAGGGGTTCGGCTCGCCGGGCGCGATGCCGTTCGCACGGCCGTTGGAGGCACCCGTGCCTGCGGAGTAGTCGTCCAGGAGAAGCGCGGCGGGGGCGCCGTCCCCGGAGGGCGACCCGGAACCGGACCCGCCGGACCCGCCGCCCGAGCTGCTCACGACACCGGAGGTGAGGTACGCCCCGCCGCCGCCCACCAGCAGCACGGCGGCGGCGACGGAGGCGATGAGCAGGGGGGAACGCCGCCGAGAGCCGGCGGCCTCCGCCTCCTCACCAACCCCGCCCACCTGGACCCCCTCAGAAACCCCACCGGCCGAGCCCCCCTCGGACACCCCACGGGCGGCGGCTTCCTCGGGCACCTCACGGGCCGGGGCGCCCTCGGGCACCTCACGGGCCGGGCCATCCTCAGGAACCTCACGGACTCGGGCACCCTCGGGCACCTCACGGGCGGCGGCTTCCTCGGGCACCTCACGGCCCGGAGTCCCCTCGGGAACCTCACGGGCAGTTGCGTCCTCGGAAAGCTCACGGCCCGGAGTTCCCTCGGCCACCTCACCGGCCGGAGTCCCCTCGGGAACCTCACGGGCCGGAGTTTCCTCGGGAACCTCACGGGCCGGAGTTTCCTCGGGAACCTCACGGGCCGGAGTCCCCTCGGGAACCTCACGGGCCGGAGTCCCCTCGGGAACCTCACGGGCCGGAGTCCCCTCGGGAACCTCACCGGCCGTGGCGCCCTCGGGAACCTCACTCGCCGGGGTCTCCTCGGGAACGGCGCTCTGCTCCGCCGCACCGCCCTCGGTGCCCGCCTTCCCCGCGGTGCCCGCCGCACCGCCCTCGGTGCGTGCCTTCGCCGACGCGCCCCCGGCGTCCGTCTGCCCCGGCTCGCGCGCGGCGTCGTCGTTCTCGGGTCGCTCGGTGTTCACCGCATCGCTCCTTCGGCTGCCCTGCTGTCGTACCTCACATCCCCTTTACGGGGGACGGCGATGGGACGCGACAGGGGAGCGCACGGTTCCCTTCCGAGCGCCCTGCCGAGGAAAGCCGAGAGAAACCGAGGGAAAACCCCCTAGTTCCCGTAATCAAGGACGACGTCGTCCAGCATGGCCTCCAGTAGCCGCGCCGACTTCGCCGGCACGCTCACGCCGTGGATGAGTGACGGCGAGACCGGACGGGAAGTGATCTTCTCCGGGGCGGCCCAGTGCGGAGCCATCCGGGCGCAGTCACCGCGCAGCGACGCCAGGCCGCCGTCGAGGTCGGCCGGAACGGGGGCGTGGACCTTGAGGTTCGTCATGACCGAACCGTATGCACGCCGCGGCTTGCGAAGAAAGATCTACTATCGGGTAGTTTCGGCTGCTTCAGCAGGTCGGGGCGACCGGGTAGCGTGAACCGTCCGCTATCGCGCAGCACCCCTTTGATTCCACAGGAGAGTCCACGCCGTGCGCATCGCAGTCACCGGCTCCATCGCGACCGACCACCTCATGACGTTCCCCGGCCGCTTCGCCGACCAGCTCGTCGCGGACCAGCTGCACACGGTCTCGCTGTCCTTCCTGGTCGACAACCTGGACGTGCGCCGGGGCGGCGTGGGCGCGAACATCGCCTTCGGCATGGGCCAGCTGGGCACCCGCCCGGTCCTGGTCGGCGCCGCGGGCGCGGATTTCGACGAGTACCGGGCCTGGCTGGACCGGCACGGCGTCGACACCGGCTCGGTCCGCATCTCCGAGACCCTGCACACCGCCCGCTTCGTGTGCACCACCGACGCCGACCACAACCAGATCGGGTCCTTCTACACGGGCGCGATGAGCGAGGCCCGCCTGATCGAGCTGAAGACCGTCGCCGACCGGGTGGGCGGCCTCGACCTGGTCCTGATCGGCGCCGACGACCCGGAGGCGATGCTCCGGCACACCGAGGAGTGCCGCTCCCGTTCGATCCCCTTCGCCGCCGACTTCTCCCAGCAGATCGCCCGTATGAACGGCGACGAGATCCGGATGCTGCTGGAGGGCGCCACATACCTGTTCTCCAACGAGTACGAGAAGGGCCTCATCGAGTCAAAGACCGGCTGGAGCGACACCGAGATCCTCGCCAAGGTCGGCCACCGCGTCACCACCCTCGGCTCGCGGGGCGTCCGCATCGAGGGCATCGCCGCGGACCCGATCGAGGTCGGCTGCCCGGACGAGGAGGCCAAGGTCGAGCCGACGGGCGTCGGCGACGCCTTCCGCGCCGGCTTCCTCTCCGGCCTCGCCTGGGGTGTCTCCCACGAGCGCGCCGCGCAGATCGGCTGCATGCTCGCCACCCTCGTCATCGAGACCGTCGGCACCCAGGAGTACCAGCTGCGCCGCGCCCACTTCATGGACCGCTTCACCAAGGCCTACGGCGACGAGGCCGCAGCCGAGGTCCGCACGCACCTGGCCTGACACAGGCTCTCAGGAGGCCCGGCGGACCAGGTAGGCGAAGCCACGGTCCGCCGGCTCCGCACCGACGTACTCCTGTCCCCGCATCTCGCACCACGCGGGGATGTCGAGCCGGGCAGCCTCGTCGTCGGACAGCACCCGCACCGTGCCCCCGACCGGCACGTCCCCGATGACCTTCGCCAGCTCGATGACGGGGATCGGACACCGCCTGCCCAGTGCGTCCACCACGAGCTCCTCGCCCCGTACGTCCGCCACCTGCGCGGACATGGGCGCCCCGAGCTTCTCCCGGACCCCCGCCACGGCCCCCGGCAGCACGGCGAGGAACCTCTCCACATCCTCCTCGGCAGCCCCCGCCGGCAACGAAACCCGCACGTTTCCCTCACTCAGCACCCCCATCGCCTTCAGCACGTGGCTGGGCGTCAGCGTGCTGCTGGTGCAGGACGAACCGGACGACACGGAGAATCCCTCCCGGTCCAACTCGTGCAGCAGCGCCTCCCCGTCGACGTACAGGCAGGAGAAGGTGACGATCCCCGGCAGCCGCCGCTCCGGATCCCCGACGACCTCCACCTCCGGGACGACGGCGGCCACCCGGGCCCGGATCCGCGCCGTCAGCTCCCGCAGCCGTACCGCCTCGGCCGACGCCTCGGCCTGCACCGCCCGCAGCGAGGCCGCCGCGGCCACGATCGCCGGAATGTTCTCGAACCCTGCCGCCCGCCCCGACTCCCGCTCGTCCACCGGGCCTTGGACGGCGAACCGCACCCCCTTGCGCACCACGAGCACCCCGACCCCCGACGGCCCGCCCCACTTGTGCGCGCTGGCCGTGAGCAGCGACCAGTCGCCCTCCACCCGCCCCCACCCGAGCGACTGCGCCGCATCCACCAGCAGCGGCACCCCCGCCGCCCGGCACACCTCGGCCACCCCGGCCACCGGCTGCTCGGTCCCCACCTCGTGATTGGCCGACTGCAGACAGGCGAGCGCGGTGTCGGCCCGCAGGGCCTCGGCATACGCCTTGACGGCCACGGCTCCCTCCCGGTCGACGGCCACCCGTGTCAGCGTGCCGCCGTTCCGCTCATGCGCCTCGGCCGAATGGAGCACTGAGGAATGTTCGACAGATGACACGATCAGGTGACGTCCAACCCGCTGACGCCCAGCCAGCGCGCCCGCGACGCCGGAGTGCACGGCCCGCGTTCCCGAGGGGGTGAAGACCAGTTCGTCCGGTCGGCACCCCACCGCCTCAGCGGTCGCCTCACGGGCGGCATCGAGCAGCATCCGCGCGCGCCGCCCCTCCCGGTACAGCCGGGCGGGGTCGGCCCACCCCTCGTCGAGCGAGGCCAACAGAGCCTGGCGGGCCACGGGATGCAGGGGAGCGGCGGAGGCGGCGTCGAAGTAGGGCACACGGCAACGTTAAGACGTGGGCGGGCTCCCGGGGGCGTGGGGCCGTTTCGATCCGCGGCTCCGCCGCGCGGGGCACGATCGGCCACGACGGTCCCGCCCTGGCCACACAAGCCGCATTGACGAGGTATTAGGCGCTATCGGCCACCCGTCCCCACCCCTTCGGGGTGACCGGCGGCGCGTATGCCACCCTCCCCGCGAACCCCCGGAGGGCGTCGGCTAGGGTTTGGTCCGCATAAACATCCAAACCCCTGCCCGACGCAGGGCGGCGACCGACCAGCGAGAAGGCAGGCCGCAGCCAACCGCGCGGGCGAGACTCTCGGGAAGGCGCTACGTGAGTCCCAACGGCTCCGACCGCTCGCCGCGGCGCCCGATGCGGCGGAAGCTGCTGCAGGCAATGACCGCGGGCCTGGTCCTGGCGACCGCCACCGGTTGCACATACAAGGACTTCCCCCGCCTTGGCATGCCCACCCCGGTCACAGAAGAGGCTCCGCGGATCCTCTCCCTGTGGCAGGGTTCCTGGGCTGCCGCGCTGGCCACCGGCGTGCTGGTGTGGGGCCTGATCCTGTGGAGTGCTTTCTTCCACCGGCGCAGCCGCACCAAGGTCGAAGTTCCTCCGCAGACCCGGTACAACATGCCCATCGAGGCGCTGTACACGGTCGTGCCGATCATCATCGTCTCGGTGCTGTTCTACTTCACGGCCCGTGACGAGTCGAAGCTGCTGAGCCTCGACAAGAAGCCCGACGTCACGGTCAACGTGGTCGGCTTCCAGTGGAGCTGGTGCTTCAACTACATCGAGAACGTCGACGGTTCCAACGGGGACGCGAAGACCGACAAGAACCTGGCCGCGATCCCGGACCGGTTCAAGACGGACTTCCCGGACAACGCGGGCGGCACCTACACCTGCGGCACCCCCGGTGAGAAGAAC
Source organism: Streptomyces sp. NPDC050121 (assembly GCF_044460385.1). Classification (NCBI taxonomy): domain Bacteria; kingdom Bacillati; phylum Actinomycetota; class Actinomycetes; order Kitasatosporales; family Streptomycetaceae; genus Streptomyces; species Streptomyces sp. NPDC050121. Next base: position 43,879 of record NZ_JBITJV010000051.1, read on the forward strand.
CCGGACACCAAGAACCCGGGCCCGACCCTCTGGCTTCCCGAGGGCAAGACGGTCCGCTTCATCCTCACCTCGCGTGACGTCATCCACTCCTTCTGGGTGGTGCCGTTCCTGATGAAGCAGGACGTCATCCCGGGCCACACCAACTCCTTCCAGGTGACCCCCAACCACGAGGGCACCTTCCTGGGCAAGTGCGCCGAGCTGTGCGGCGTCGACCACTCCCGGATGCTCTTCAACGTGAAGGTCGTCTCCCAGGAGCGCTACGAGAAGCACCTCAAGGAACTCGTGAAGAAGGGGCAGACCGGTTACGTTCCCGCGGGCATCGAGCAGACGAGCCACGAGAAGAACCGGGAGACGAACAACCTGTGAGCATCCTCAACGAACCCCAGGGTGCCGCGGCAGCTGAAGACTCCTACGAGAATGAGCTGCCGGTCCGGCGCAAGCAGCCCGGCAATGTCGTGGTCAAGTGGCTGACGACCACCGACCACAAGACCATCGGTACGTTGTATCTGGTCACGTCGTTCGCGTTCTTCTGCATCGGCGGCGTCATGGCGCTCCTCATGCGCGCCGAGCTCGCCCGACCGGGCCTGCAGATCATGTCGAACGAGCAGTTCAACCAGGCGTTCACGATGCACGGCACGATCATGCTGCTGATGTTCGCGACGCCGCTGTTCGCCGGCTTCACGAACTGGATCATGCCGCTCCAGATCGGCGCGCCGGACGTCGCCTTCCCGCGACTGAACATGTTCGCCTACTGGCTGTACCTGTTCGGCTCGCTCATCGCCGTGGCCGGCTTCCTCACCCCGCAGGGCGCCGCCGACTTCGGCTGGTTCGCCTACGCCCCGCTGTCGGACGCGGTCCGCTCGCCGGGCATCGGCGCCGACATGTGGATCATGGGTCTGGCCTTCTCCGGCTTCGGCACGATCCTCGGCTCGGTCAACTTCATCACCACGATCATCTGCATGCGCGCACCGGGCATGACCATGTTCCGCATGCCGATCTTCACCTGGAACGTGCTGCTGACCGGTGTCCTGGTCCTGCTGGCCTTCCCGGTCCTCGCGGCCGCGCTGTTCGCCCTGGAGGCGGACCGCAAGTTCGGCGCCCATGTCTTCGACGCCGCCAACGGCGGCGCGTTGCTATGGCAACACCTCTTCTGGTTCTTCGGCCATCCAGAGGTGTACATCATCGCCCTACCATTCTTCGGAATCATCTCCGAAGTGATCCCGGTGTTCTCCCGCAAGCCGATGTTCGGCTACATGGGCCTGATCGCCGCGACCATCTCGATCGCCGGTCTCTCCGTGACGGTGTGGGCGCACCACATGTACGTCACCGGTGGCGTGCTGCTTCCGTTCTTCTCCTTCATGACGTTCCTCATCGCCGTGCCGACGGGCGTGAAGTTCTTCAACTGGATCGGAACGATGTGGAAGGGCTCACTGTCCTTCGAGACACCGATGCTGTGGGCGACGGGCTTCCTCATCACCTTCACCTTCGGTGGTCTGACCGGCGTCATCCTGGCCTCGCCGCCGATGGACTTCCACGTGTCCGACTCGTACTTCGTGGTGGCGCACTTCCACTACGTCGTCTTCGGCACCGTCGTCTTCGCGATGTTCTCCGGCTTCCACTTCTGGTGGCCGAAGTTCACCGGCAAGATGCTCGACGAGCGCCTCGGCAAGATCACCTTCTGGACGCTGTTCATCGGCTTCCACGGCACCTTCCTGGTCCAGCACTGGCTGGGCGCCGAGGGCATGCCGCGCCGTTACGCGGACTACCTGCACGCCGACGGCTTCACCGCCCTGAACACGATCTCGACGATCAGCTCGTTCGTCCTCGGTCTGTCCGTCCTGCCGTTCTTCTACAACGTGTGGAAGACCGCCAAGTACGGCAAGCCGGTCGGCGTCGACGACCCGTGGGGCTACGGCCGCTCCCTGGAGTGGGCCACGTCCTGCCCGCCGCCGCGCCACAACTTCCTCACCCTGCCGCGGATCCGCAGTGAATCCCCGGCGTTCGACCTGCACCACCCGGAGATCGCCGCGCTCGAGCAGTTGGAGCACGCCGGCCACGGCGCCAGTGCCATCACGGGCAGCAAGGAGGCCGGCAAGTGAAGATCCAGGGCAAGATGTTCATCTGGCTGAGCGTCTTCCTCCTCGTCATGGCGACCGTCTATGGCGTGTGGTCGAAGGAGCCGGCCGGCACCACGGCCCTCTTCCTGGCCTTCGGCCTGAGCATCATGGTCGGCTTCTACCTGGGCTTCACCGCCCGGCGGGTCGACGCGGGCGCACAGGACAACAAGGAAGCGGACGTCGCGGACGACGCCGGCGAGCTGGGCTTCTTCAGCCCGCACAGCTGGCAGCCGCTGTCGCTCGGCATCGGCGGCGCCCTGGCCTTCCTGGGCGTCGCGGTGGGCTGGTGGCTGCTGTACTTCTCCGTGCCGCTGATCCTCATCGGCCTGTGGGGCTGGGTCTTCGAGTACTACCACGGTGAGAACCGCACCCAGTAACACGCGCTGAACGCGGCGAGAGCCCGGACACTCCGTCAGGAGGGTCCGGGCTCACGCTTTTGCCGTACTGAGGGTCCTCCGTTCGTGTCACTCAGCGCGCCGCGGTTGACTTGGCTCCCTAGCGTGAAGTCATGAGCCACCACCCCCGCCCCCGCACCGTCGTCGGCTGCACCCTGCTGGTGATCGCCCTGGGCGCGGTCGCAAGCGCCTGCGGCTCGGACGGCGACCCCCTCTCCGCGCGCCCGTACGACGCGACGGACCAGATCTCCTTCAACGGCCTCAAGGACGACGGGAAGAAGGTCGACCCGGACAAGCCCCTGGAGATCACCGCCGAGGACGACGACCGCATCACGGACGTCACCGCCGTGGACGGCGCAGGCCGCTACGTGGCGGGCGAACTCTCCGCCGACGGCAGCCGCTGGCACAGCACCGAGCCGCTGGCCGCAGGCGTCCACTACACGGTCCGCGTGAGCACCGAGGACGACGACGGCGCCCCCGGCCGCCGGGTGCTCACCTTCGAGACGGGCAAGCCCACCACGAAGAAGCGCCTGACCGTCGCGTTCGGCCCCGACGCGGGGGAGTACGGCGTCGGCCAGCCCGTCACCGCCAAGCTGGACCAGCCCGTCAAGGACCCCGCCCAGCGGGCCGTCGTCGAACGGGCCCTCAAGGTCGACTCCACGCCCGCCGTGCCGGGCGGCTGGCACTGGGTGGACGACAAGGAGCTCCACTACCGCCCCAAGGACTACTGGCCCGCCCACGCCGTCGTCCGCGCCCACAGCAACCTGGACGGCATCAAGATCGGCGACCGGCTGTGGGGCGGCCCCACGAAGGACCTCAAACTCACCATCGGCGACCGGGTCATCGCCGTGACCGACGCCGCGGCGCACTCCATGAAGGTCTTCAAGAACGACGAGGAGATCAACCAGATCCCCGTCACCACCGGAAAGCCCGGCTTCGAGACCCGCAACGGAGTCAAGGTCGTGCTCGGCAAGGAGTACTTCGTCCGGATGCGCAGCACCACCGTGGGCATCTCCGCAGGCTCCTCGGACTCCTACGACCTGCCCGTCTACTACGCCACCCGCGTCACCTGGAGCGGCGAGTACGTGCACGCCGCCCCCTGGTCCGTGGGCTCCCAGGGCTACGCGAACGTCAGCCACGGCTGCACCGGCATGAGCACGTCGAACGCCGCATGGTTCTTCAAGAACATCCGTGCCGGCGACGTCGTCCAGGTCGTCAACAGCAACGGCAACACCATGGAAACCTTCGGCAACGGTTTCGGCGACTGGAACCTGGACTGGCCCAAGTGGACCGAGGGCAGCGCCCTGACAGGCGCCAAGAAGGAGACAGCCCAGGAAACAGCACGCCTCAGCCCGGCGGCGGTGTAGGCCGACAGGGGCGCGGGGCGAGCCGTACCACCTGACGCCCCCGCCCCTCGGGCGCTACGCGCTCTGCTGAAGCCTCTTCTCCCGCAGCAGGGAAGCGAGAGTCGCGGCGAACTCCACGGGCTCCACAGGGTGCGTCACAGCCGCGTCAGCCCGGCTCCACGTGGCCAGCCACGCATCCTGCGGCCGCCCGATCAGCACCAGCACCGGCGGACACTGGAACACCTCGTCCTTGACCTGCCGGCACAACCCCATGCCGCCCATCGGCACGGCCTCGCCGTCGAAGACACAGACGTCGATCCCGCCCTTGTCCAACTCCTTGACGGCCGCGGCCGGCGTCGCGCACTCCACGAACTCCACCACAGGGGCGTCCGGAGCGGGCCGGCGCCCGGTCGCGAGCCGTACCTGCTCGCGGGTGTTGGAGTCGTCGCTGTAGACCAGCACCGTGGCGGTCGCCTGCATGCTTCCTCCGTGACATCAGCGTCGTAAGCGTCGTACGGACAGAACCGATGTCGCGGATGCTACTCCCTTGAACACCCCGTCAACACCGCTTGGAACGCGACTTCGATGGGCCATACGGGCAGTACACACGGTGCGAACACTCCGAACGGCACCCCCCGGAGTGAGGGCGGGATAAGGGACCGACATAATGTCGGTCGTGGCGACAGCAACGACAGTAGAAACCGGGCACGCGCACCCGTCGGTCAATCGGCCGAACCTCACCAGCGTCGGAACCATCATCTGGCTGAGCTCCGAGCTGATGTTCTTCGCGGCCCTCTTCGCGATGTACTTCACCCTGCGATCGGTGACGGGTCCTGATCACTGGAAGGAAATGGCCGAGTCCCTGAACCTTCCGTTCTCGGCCACCAACACCACGATCCTGGTGCTCTCCTCCCTCACCTGCCAGCTCGGCGTCTTCGCCGCCGAGCGCGGTGACGTGAAGAAGCTCCGGATGTGGTTCATCGTCACCTTCATCATGGGTGCGATCTTCATCGGCGGGCAGATCTTCGAGTACACGGAGCTGGTGAAGAAGGACGGGCTCTCGCTCTCCTCCGACCCGTACGGCTCGGTGTTCTACCTGACCACCGGCTTCCACGGCATGCACGTGACGGGCGGCCTCATCGCCTTCCTGTTCGTTCTCGGGCGCACCTACGCGGCCAAGAGGTTCACCCACGAGCAGGCGACAGCGGCCATCGTCGTGTCCTACTACTGGCACTTCGTCGATGTCGTCTGGATCGGCCTCTTCGCCACGATCTACCTGATCAAGTAGCCGGGGCCCGCTCCCGCACATCCCAAGCATCGACGCAGAAGATCCTGACACCGGGGTAATCCGTGAAAAAGCTCTCCGCACGACGACGCCATCCGCTGGCGGCGCTCGTCGTCCTACTCCTCGCGCTGGCATGCACAGGCGGGTTGTATGCCGTGTTCGCGCCCGCGAGTAAGGCGCAGGCAGACGACACCGCCCAGTCCCTCGCCATCGACGAGGGCAAGAAGCTCTACGCCGTAGGCTGCGCCAGCTGCCACGGCACCGGCGGTCAGGGCAGCTCCGACGGTCCGAGCCTGGTCGGCGTGGGCGCCGCGGCCGTCGACTTCCAGGTCGGTACCGGCCGTATGCCGGCGGCGACCTCCCAGGGCGCCCAGGTGCCCTCGAAGAAGGTCATCTACTCGCAGGCCGCGATCGACCAGCTCGCCGCGTTCATCTCCTCCCTCGGCGCCGGCCCGTCCGTCCCGACCGAGGCCGAGTACGGCCCGGAGGGCGCGGACATCGCCAAGGGCGGCGAACTGTTCCGCACCAACTGCGCGCAGTGCCACAACTTCACCGGCAAGGGCGGCGCCCTCACCAAGGGCAAGTACGCTCCGACCCTGGAGGACGTGGACCCGAAGCACATGTACGAGGCCATGCAGACCGGCCCGCAGAACATGCCTTCGTTCCCCGACACCACGCTGTCGGAGCAGAACAAGAAGGACATCATCGCGTACCTGCACGCGGTCAACAGCGACGAGACGAACAACCCCGGTGGTCTGGAGCTGGGCGGCCTCGGGCCGGTCAGTGAGGGCCTGTTCGCCTGGATCTTCGGTCTCGGCGCCCTGATCGCGGTCGCCGTCTGGGTCGCCGCTCGGACCGCAAAGGCCAAGAAGTCATGAGTAGCCAAGACATTCCAGAAGAGAACCTGCCCGCTGAGCAGGGCCACGCGCACGGTACGGCGGTAGGCGTCGCGGACGAGAAGAACCCGTTCGCCGACCCCGGCCTGCCGCCCCACGAGCACCGCGTCCAGGACATCGACGAGCGGGCCGCCAAGCGGTCCGAGCGTGCGGTCGCCTTCCTGTTCACGCTGTCGATGCTCGCCACCGTCGGCTTCATCGCCTCGTATGTGACGATCCCCGCCGACAAGTCGATCTTCGTGTTCCCGATCGGTCACCTCAGCGCGCTGAACTTCGCGCTGGGTCTGACGCTGGGCACGGCGCTGTTCACGATCGGCGCCGGCGCGGTCCACTGGGCCCGCACCCTGATGTCGGACGTGGAGGTCGCCGACGAGCGGCACGCGATCGCGGCCGACCCCGAGGTCCGCGCGAAGGTCCACGCGGACTTCAGGCAGGGCGCCAAGGAGTCCGCGCTCGGCCGACGCAAGCTGATCCGCAACACGCTGTTCGGCGCGGTCGCCCTGGTGCCGCTCTCCGGCGTCGTGCTGCTGCGCGACCTCGGCCCGCTGCCCGAGGACAAGCTGCGGCACACGCTGTGGGCCAAGGGCAAGCTGCTCGTCAACATGAACACGAACGAGCCGCTGCGTCCCTCGGACGTCGCCGTCGGTTCGCTCACCTTCGCCAAGCCCGAGGGCCTGGAGGAGCACGACGAGGAGTTCCAGAACGAGATCGCCAAGGCGGCCCTGATGATCGTCCGGCTCCAGCCGGACAACATCAAGGACAAGCGCGAGCTCGCGTGGTCGCACGAGGGCATCGTGGCGTACTCGAAGATCTGCACCCACGTGGGCTGCCCGATCTCCCTGTACGAGCAGCAGACGCACCACGTGCTGTGCCCCTGCCACCAGTCCACCTTCGACCTCTCCGACGGTGCCCGAGTGATCTTCGGCCCCGCCGGTCACGCCCTGCCGCAGCTGCGCATCGGTGTGAACGACGAGGGCTACCTCGAGGCGCTCGGCGACTTCGAAGAGCCCGTCGGTCCTGCTTTCTGGGAGCGCGGATGAGCACCACAGAGTCCACTGAGACCCGCGAACGCGGGAAGGCTCCGGCCGGCGAGCGCATCGCCGACTGGGCCGACGGCCGGCTCGGGATCTACTCCCTGGCCAAGGCCAACATGCGCAAGATCTTCCCCGACCACTGGTCGTTCATGTTGGGCGAAGTGTGCATGTACAGCTTCATCATCATCATCCTGACGGGTGTGTATCTGACGCTGTTCTTCCACCCGTCGATGAACGAGGTGGAGTACCACGGCTCCTACGTCCCGCTCCAGGGACAGCTGATGTCCGAGGCGTTCAGCTCGACCCTGCACATCTCCTTCGACGTGCGCGGCGGTCTGCTCATCCGGCAGATCCACCACTGGGCGGCGCTGATCTTCCTCGCCGGCATGTTCGTGCACATGATGCGCGTGTTCTTCACGGGCGCGTTCCGCAAGCCACGTGAGATCAACTGGCTGTTCGGCTTCCTGCTGTTCGTCCTGGGCATGTTCACCGGCTTCACCGGTTACTCGCTCCCGGACGACCTGCTCTCCGGCACCGGTGTCCGCTTCACCCAGGGCGCGATCCTGTCGATGCCGATCGTCGGCACGTACATCTCGATGTTCCTGTTCGGCGGCGAGTTCCCCGGTCACGACTTCGTGGCGCGGTTCTACTCGATCCACATCCTGCTGCTGCCCGGCATCATGCTGGGCCTGATGGTGGGCCACCTGATCCTGGTCTTCTACCACAAGCACACGCAGTTCGCGGGCCCCGGCAAGAGCAACAAGAACGTCGTGGGCATGCCGCTGCTGCCGGTGTACATGGCCAAGGCCGGAGGCTTCTTCTTCCTGGTCTTCGGTGTCATCGCGGCCATCGCGGCGATCGCGCAGATCAACCCGATCTGGGCCATGGGCCCCTACCGTCCGGACCAGGTGTCGACCGGCGCCCAGCCCGACTGGTACATGGGCTTCGCCGAGGGTCTGATCCGCTTCATGCCGGGCTGGGAGATCAACCTCTGGGGTCACACGCTCGTCCTGGGCGTGTTCATCCCGCTGGTCCTCTTCGGTGTGGTCCTGGGCGCGATGGCGGCCTACCCGTTCATCGAGTCCTGGATCACCGGCGACAAGCGCGAGCACCACATCCTGGACCGCCCGCGCAACGCGCCGACCCGTACGGCGCTGGGCGTCGCCTGGGTCACGATGTACATGATCACGCTGGTCGGCGGTGGCAACGACCTGTGGGCCACTCACTTCCACCTGTCGATCAACGCGATCACCTGGTTCGTCCGGATCTTCTTCTTCGTCGGACCGGTCATCGCGTACATCCTCACCAAGCGGATCTGCCTCGGCCTGCAGCGTCGTGACCACGACAAGGTGCTGCACGGTCGCGAGACCGGCACCATCAAGCGGCTGCCGCACGGTGAGTTCATCGAGATCCACGAGCCGCTCAGCCAGGAGCAGCTGCACACCCTCACCGCGCACGAGCAGTACGCGCCGGCCGCGATCGGCGCGACCGTCGACGAGAACGGCGTCGAGCGCAAGGTGAAGGGCTCGGAGAAGCTCCGCGCCAAGATCAGCAACGCGTACTTCGGCGAGGACCAGCAGATCCCCAAGCCCACTGTCGAGGAGTACAAGGAGATCACGAGCGGCCACGGTCACCACTGATCCCAGGCGTCGCCACGCCACCTGCAAAGGGCCCCGTCCGGTCTTCGGACGGGGCCCTTTGCCGTGCCCACGGGCTGGATAGGGTGGGGTTCACACGGGTCCGGACGACCCACGACGACGCACGACGACACGCACAGGAGCGGCTATGAGCGCTGTGACCCCCGCTGGAGGCGACACCGCGGCGGACCGTTCCTGGCCCGAGGTGCTGAACGGCCTGCTGTACGGCCAGGACCAGGGCGCCGACGCCACGTTCTGGGCGCTGGACCGGATCATGCGCGGCGAGGCGACCGACGCGCAGATCGCCGGGTTCGTGGTGGCGCTGCGGGCCAAGGGCGAGACCGTCGAGGAGATCAACGGCCTCGTGCGGGCGATGTACGAGCACGCCAACCTGATCGAGGTGCCGGGCCGGACCGTCGACATCGTCGGCACGGGCGGCGACGGCGCGAAGACGGTCAACATCTCCACCATGTCGGCGATCGTCGTGGCCGGCGCGGGCGCCACGGTCGTCAAGCACGGCAACCGGGCCGCGTCCTCCGCGTCCGGCGCCTCGGACGTCCTGGAGAAGCTCGGCGTCAACCTGGAGCTGACCCCGGCGCGGGTGGCGGAGGTGGCCCAGGAGGCCGGGATCACCTTCTGCTTCGCGATCAAGTTCCATCCGGCGCTGCGTCATGTGGGCGCCGCCCGCGGCCAGTTGGGCATCCGCACGGTGTTCAACGTGCTGGGCCCGCTGACCAACCCCGCACAGGTGCGCAGCCAAGCGGTCGGGGTCGCGGACCCGCGCATGGCGCCGGTCGTCGCGGGCGTCTTCGCCGAGCGCGGCAACTCCTCCCTGGTCTTCCGGGGCGACGACGGCCTGGACGAGCTGACCACGACGGCCACCTCCCATGTGTGGGTGGTCCGCGACGGCAAGGTGAGCGAGGAGACCTTCGACCCGCGGGACGTCGGCCTCGACCTGGTCCCGGTGGAGGCGCTGCGGGGCGGTGACCCGTCGTACAACGCGGAGGTGGCCCGTCGCCTCCTGGCGGGCGAGACGGGCCCGGTGCGGGACGCCGTACTGCTGAACTCGGCGGCGGCGCTGGTCGCCCTCGACCCGGGCGCGGGGCCGCTGGCCGAGCAGATCCGGGCCGGCATGGACCGGGCGGCCGAGTCGATCGACTCCGGCGCGGCCAAGCGGTCCCTGGAGCGCTGGGTGGCCGCCAGCAACGGGTAGCCGTCGGTGACGCGGTCCCGCGATCCGGACACGGGTTGCGGGACCGCGATCACCTCACGTACGTTTCTGTACCAGGTCATGAGTGACAGTCATGAGGCCCCGGCCGACTGTCCGGCAACCCTCCTTCCGTGGCGGGGTGCCCCGGGTGAAGACCAGGCCGTAGGCAGCGAGGTCTACGGCAAGCGCGGGCCCCTCATGCTCTTTCGAGCAAGCACAGCCCAGGGGTCCTGGGTCGTTCGAGGGAGTCTTCCGTGAGCAAGCGAATGCGATAGGGCGTAGCGCCCCCGCCTCCGCATCCCCCTTTTCACCTTCCTCCGTGCTCGAGCCGTACCCGCTCGCACGGCGGTTTCCCCTTGCCTCTCACGGGAGTTCGCCATGTCTGTCTCCACCGCTGCCGCCGCCCGCACCGTTCGCAGTGACCTTTCGGGCGCCCTGCCCGTTCTCGGCCGGGATGTCACCGTTCCGCTCGTCACCGGCGGCGAGGTCACCTACGCGGCGCTCGACTACGCGGCCAGCGCCCCCGCACTCCAGCGCGTCTGGGACGACGTGGCGGCCTATGCCCCCTACTACGGCAGCGTCCACCGCGGCGCCGGCTACCTCTCCCAGCTCTCCACGGACCTCTTCGAGAACGCCCGCAGGACGGTCGCCGAGTTCCTCGACTGCCGCGCCGACGACCAGCTGATCTTCACCCGGTCCACGACGGACTCCCTCAACCTGCTGGCGCGGGCGCTCCCGGCCGACTGCCGGGTCTTCGTCTTCGAGACCGAGCACCACGCCTCGCTGCTGCCCTGGCAGAACGCCCGGGTCACCTACCTGGACGCCCCCCGCACCCCCCGCCAGGCCGTCGAGACCCTGGAGCGCGCCCTCGCCGACCGCGCTGTGTCCATTGATGGGGGGTACGGTCCGGCCCTGGTGTGTGTGACCGGCGCCTCGAACGTCACCGGCGAGCTGTGGCCCGTCCGTGAGCTCGCGGCGGCGGCCCACGCCCATGGCGCCCGCATCGTCCTGGACGCCGCCCAGCTGGCCCCGCACCACCCGGTGTCGGTGCAGGACCTCGACGTCGACTGGGTCGCCTTCTCCGGCCACAAGCTGTACGCGCCCTTCGGCTCCGGCGTCCTCGCCGGCCGCGCCGACTGGCTCCTCGCGGCCGACCCGTACCTCGCCGGCGGCGGCGCCAGCCGCAAGGTCACCCGGCGCGAGGACGGGGGAGTGGATGTGCAGTGGCACGAGAGCGCCGCCCGCCACGAGGCCGGCTCCCCGAACGTGATCGGCGCCTACGCCATCGCCTCGGCCTGCACGGCACTGACGGAGGCCGGCTTCGACACGCTGGTGGCCCGCGAGCAGTACCTCATCGAGAAGGTGCGGACGGGGCTGGCCGAGGTGCCGGAGGTCCGGATCCTCTCCCTCTTCGGCGACGACGCCCCGCGGGTCGGCGTGATCTCCTTCGTCGTCGAGGGCTGGAACAGCTCCCACTTCGCCGCCGCTCTCTCCGCCGAGTACGGCATCGGCGTCCGCGACGGCCTCTTCTGCGCCCACCCGCTGCTCCGCACCCTGCTGGGCAGCGACCCGCAGAGCCAGGGCGAGTGCGGCGCCCCCGAGGCGGCCCCCGGCGAGAAGTCCCTCAACGCGATCCGGGTGAGCTTCGGCGCCGGCACCCCCGACGAGCACGTGGAGCGGTTCGTCGACGCGGTGCGGGAACTGGTGGCCGACGGCGCGCGGTGGCAGTACCGCACACAGGACGGCCGCTGCGTCCCGGCGGTCTAGGACCTGCTCCGCGCGCTCGCTCCGCCTCAGGCGGTGTGCGGACGGCCGGATGCTGGGGCAGCCCTAGGTGTATTGCCCTGTGAGGTTGGGGACGCGGCTGGCGGGTGGTTGGCCTTTCAGCGCGGTGTGTCCGCGGTGGTGATTGTAGGTGTGCAGCCAGTCG